>JBEQLD010000050.1:0-12292 GCA_040326115.1 Mariprofundaceae bacterium
GGGGCAAATAACCACAGGCACCATGTTGATCATCGATGTATTCTACAATAGTTGTACTATGCAACCGATTGGCATAAGGTTCGCTGAGCAGGAGTGAAAAATGAGTGAACCGATTAAGGATTTTCAGCTGGAACAGGCCATTGGCCTGAATGTGAATCGCACGGCATTTCTGATGACAGAAGAGATAGCCAAAAGATTTGCAAGCCATGGTCAACAAATCTCAGCTCAGGATTTCGGTATTCTTTTCCGCCTGCTGAAACAGGGAGCCATGACACAGGTTGAGATTGCCTCGCTGATGATGCGGGATAAAACCACCATTACCCGACGTATTGATGCACTGGTGAAGAAAAATCTTGTAGAGCGCAGCTCTGATCCTGATGACCGTCGCTGTTTTCGAATAGGCTTAACGGCAGCAGGCCATCAGGCATTGGAGACAGTGATTCCACTGGTGCAGGATTTCCAACAGGAAGTTCTTGGTGATATACCGGATGAAGAGAAGGCCATCACCATCAGAACACTGCAAAAGATTTCAGACAGATTGATCGGTCTTAAACAGGTGTAGGGAGCCGGAGATGAAAAATATTTTCAACTGGGTGTTATCTCACCCGAAGTTGGTTCTTCTGGGCCTGCTGATTTTTACCGTTCTGGCAGGTTCACAGCTTCAGCATCTGAAATCGGAAACGGACATCGAATCGATGTTGCCGCGCACGCTTGATGCCTATGTAAATAAAAAAGTCCTTGAAGAGAGATTTGGTGCTGCCGATATGGTGGTGATTGGTATCGTGAATGAGAAAGAGGGCATCTATTCACCGGGCTCTTTGAAAATTGTTGCTGAAATGACCGACTGGATGCAGCAGCAGCCGGAATTTGAAACATTGGCACTGAACGATCTGCTATCGCTATCCACGATCAAGGACATTCATGGCACAGAAGATGGACTGGAAGTTGAGAAGTTCATGGAGATTCCGTTGGTGGAGACCGATGAAATTGCACATTTGCAAGAGCGGATGAGTGCCTTTGGCGTCTACGATGGTGTGATTGTCTCTGAAGATGGCAAGGGGACGATTCTGGTGGTGAAGCCAAAGCCGGACTCCCGCCATCTCTATGGGGTGATTTATGAAAAGGTGATGAGCAAAGTGGCAGAGATTGAGAGCCGTGGCGGGCCTGAAAAGTTTTATTTCTCTGGCAGACCGATCATCGAGAGTGTGTTCGGGCGCTATATGCAGACAGAGATGAAGCGCCTGATGCCGATGGTCATTGTGTTTCTGTTTGCGCTGCTGTTTTTAGCCTTCAGATCTCCACGCGGCATGCTGTTGCCGGTAGGTGTGGTACTGATTGCCGAAGTCTGGACCATGGGTTCCATGGCATTCTTTGAGGTGCCGATCTACACGGTGACCACCATGCTGCCGGTATTGATTCTCGCCATTGGCATTGCTGATGCGGTTCACTTCATGTTACGGGAAAGGCTCCTCTCTCATCAGCCTGAATTTCATGACAAACGGGAGCGTTTGGTTGAAGTCATGCATGAGCTGTGGAAGCCGATGCTGATGACTTCGATAACCACAGGCATTGGTTTCTTGTCACTGGCTGCTTCTGATCTGGTGCCGGTGAAGTTTATGGGCCTGTTTATCGCCATTGGCATTCTCTATGCGTTGCTTGTTACCAAGCTCTTTCTGCCTGCCATGTTGATGCTGCTTCCTGATCGTATAGAGCGAGAGCGCAAACCACTTTTCTCCGGTTATGTTACATGGCTCGGTGAACTGGTGTTGAACCGTCCAAAACGAATATTGATCGGTTTTGGACTGTTACTTCTGCTGGCTGTTATTGGCCTTGTCAGGCTTGAGACCAATGCTTCGCTTGTTGCTCAGTTTAAGCCTGGTGACCCTTTATTGGTTGCTGATACGTTTCTCAATGATCGTTTTGTTGGTACCACAACGCTGGATATCATGATTGATACGGGCAAAACCGATGGCCTGCTTGAGCCTCTCTTTCTCACTAAATTGGCAGAGATGCAGAAAGAGGTTGAGGCACATCCTATGGTGGGTGATTCAGCTTCGATTGCCGAGTTGCTGGCCAGCATGAACAAAGCGATGCATGAAGATAGAGAGTCATGGCGCAAGGTGCCGGGCTCAGCTGATCTGGCAGCGCAATATCTTCTGCTCTACTCATTTTCCGGAGCGCCAAGTGATTTTGATACATTTATTACCAGTGATTACAGACAGGCACATCTCAGGGTAAGTATGAAAACTGATGAGACTGCAGTGATAGATACACTGATAGTCAATCTGCGCTCCAAAACTGCCGAGTGGTTTCCGGAAAGTGAGGGATACAGCGTGGCGTGGGCCGGAACCGGCTATACGACCTACCGATTGGCTGAACTGATTATTCGTGGCATGGCCGTATCACTTGTTTTCTCCATTATTGCGATCTTTCTGATCTGCTGGTGGATGTTTAAGAGTATCAAGGTTGCAGGCTTAGCCATGCTTCCGGTCTCCATGGCTGTGGTGTTTAACTACGGTACGATGGGTAACGTTGGGGTTCCTCTGGATATTGCCACGGCACTAACCGGCGCCATGGCACTGGGTATTGGCGTTGATTTTGCCATGCACTATCTCTATCGCTATCGCTTTCTACGCCAGCAGGGTATGAAGTATCCCGCTGCCATTCGCCAGACCAACACCAGTGTTGGTCATGCCATCCTGTTTAACGCATTTATTATCATTGGCGGGTTCATGGTACTGCTCGGTGCCGAGCTCTATCCACAGATGAAGCTGGGATCGCTTGTAGCTGCGACTATGGTGGTCTGTTATCTCGCCTCCTGTTACCTCTTTCCGGTACTGCTTGGACTTGGTTTGGGCAAGGAGAAAACAGAAGTATGATAAGACACCTCTCTTATGCATTTGTGATGCTGCTTCTCTTCTCTCCGGAGGCTTCCGCATTTGATTGGACGATGCATGGTGCTGTGAAAAATGAGACTGCTTACTTTATCAGTGGAGAGAAGCATCTGGACAAGATGCAGAACCGTCTCGAGCTGAAGCCGGAAGCGGTGTTGATGGATCGCCTGGAGTTCAGGGGCAGGGCGCTGCTCTGGTATGACGCGGCAATGGATATTGAATCGACCAATGCCACGGATTTGACCGCGGCGATCAAGAATCATTATCGTGATTACACGACCGTTAAAGAGGCATATTTTCTCTACGGTGGTGATGATTTTGATTTTCGTCTTGGCCAGCAGCAGATCGTCTGGGGTAAAACTGATGGCCTGAGAATGCTTGATATCGTGAATCCGCTCGATATGCGCGAGTTTATTCTCGATGATTTCCTTGATTCACGTATTGGTCTGGTTGCAGCACGGCTGAACTACTATGCTTATTTGAGTGGTAGCGAACATGAGTTCGAATTCATTATTATCCCGGATGCAAAGGTGGCCGAGACTGCGCCCATCGGATCACGCTGGGGCTTTGCATTGCCAACGCTTCCTGCCGGTATTACGCCCGTCATTCTTTCCGGAGAGGAGCCGAACTGGGCTGCTAAAAACATCGAATATGGCGCGGCATGGCGCTCCAACATGAGTGGTTGGGATCTCTCTCTTAACTGGTTTTATGGCTGGAAGGACACCCCGAACCTTCAGAAACAGCTCTCCGGAGCTACGATGTTTATCACGCCGGTCTACTCCCGTATGCATACAGTGGGCGGATCATTCTCCAATGCATTCGGTGCATGGGTGGTTCGTGGCGAAATGGCGGTGAATGTGAATGAAGGACTCGATACAACGGGTGTGACGGTTGCCACCTCTATAACGGAGCAGACCACCCTCAATGCAGCGGTTGGCGCTGATTACACCGCCAACAACTGGACGATCAGCCCACAACTGTTTGTGCGTCATGTTACCGGCTGGACTACGGATGTTCTTGAAGAGCAGAGCTCAGGTTTTGTGAGCCTTCGTGTTGCAACCGATTACATGAACGAGAAATTGAAACCGGAAGTGATCGGACTCTACAGCTGGTCTGATCAGAGCTGGATGGTGCGCCCCAAAGTCAGCTATGAGTTTACCGACTCGATCAAGGCTACAGCCGGCGTTGATCTGTTTGGTGGCAGTGCCTCAACATTCTTTGGCCAGTTTGACGATAATGATCGTATCTATAGTGAACTTGAGTACACGTTCTAATTAACAAAAAAGGATAACCATGAAAAAAACCATTCTATTTGTCGTCGCCATGTTATTGGCCTCCAATCTCTATGCCGGAGATCTCTCTTTTAAGCAGGTGATGCAGCAGTTGGGCAGTGACTACTCTGATCTTGATCGTGCCATCCTCTGGGAGGATTTTGATGCTGCTGCCGAGGCGGCACATGCCATTGCCCATCACGATAAACCCTCGAAGCAACAGCGCATGAAAATTATGGGGATCCTGGGTGGTGAGATGCCAAACTTTAAAAAAGCGGATGGCAACGTACATGAGCTGGCCGTGAAAATTGAAGAGGCAGCCAGAGTCAAAGATATGCAGCTGCTTATTCAGCGTCAGTCACAGATGCTCTCTGCTTGCATGACTTGCCACACAGCATATAGAAATAGCGTTGTGAGTGGTTTAAACAGGTGAGTATTAGTCATGAAGGAAAATGAGATGAAATTTGAAATAGCCCCGACAACCTCAAAACTGTTATCAATCATTGAAAATCGTGATTTTGGAGCCGATGAAGTGACCGATGCTCAAGCTATCTATCCGATTCTGAAAGAGGCTGTTGGCACTGATCTGGAGAAGGTCTGCTACAACCTGTTCCATTTTACCTCCGACAGCGATCTTAGAGTGAATGATCGGTATTATAGAAAGTTTCAGGAAGCTGAACTGGACAAGTTGATCAGGCTATTAAAAGCCGGTGATATGGAGAGTGCCAAAAAGGTCTCCTTCCTCAAATAGTCATAAGGCTGGCAAGTTGATAAAGGCCCCGCAAATGCGGGACCTTTTCATTGGAGCTATTCGATCAATCAGAGGCGTTGAAAGACCGCTCTTATTTTGACCATGTGACCACCGAATTGAAACAGGGCAAGACCTGAAAGAATCAGCGCGGTTCCTGCAACGATTTCAACCGTAATCGGTTCACTGTTCAGGGTATTTCCCAGAGCCAGTGCAATCACCGGTGTGATCAATGTTATCAGTGCAACCTGTGTTGCCTGAACATGTCTCAACACATAGAAGTAGAGCGCAAAGCCCAATACCGAACCGAACAG
This sequence comes from Mariprofundaceae bacterium, assembly GCA_040326115.1. Taxonomy (GTDB): domain Bacteria; phylum Pseudomonadota; class Zetaproteobacteria; order Mariprofundales; family Mariprofundaceae; genus WSZY01. The sequence goes on from JBEQLD010000050.1 coordinate 5,228, forward strand.
GGCCAGATAACCGATAGCTCCGAGCGTTCTGCTGGTAGCTTCCTCAGGCATCTCAGCACCCATGAACAGCCATGTGATCAGGAAAAGCGGCGCGGCAAGAACCAAACCGCCACTGGTCATGACAATGGCCGGAACATCAGCATTGATCCGTTTCACCCAGATACCACTGGCGGAGTGAATGGTCACAGAGAGGAGCATGGCAATGATGCCGAGCATCACATGCCCATCCATCTCAACGCCGGTCACAAAGATGACCGCAAGACCTGCGATACCCAGCAACATGCCTGCGACTCTTTGCAGAGTCAGAGCCTCACCCTGCAACCAGTAACGAGCCATGATACCTGTGAAAACCGGACTCAATCCGAAGATCACCGATATCCATCCTGAAGGAATGTATTGTGCTGCCCAATAAACCGTGAGCATGCCGCCATAGATGCCGAGTCCCGCTGCCAGATAAGCGGTCATGGCATGACGATGCCATTTCATTCCGGCACCCAGCAGGGCCGCAACCACCAGAGCAAGCACGGCGCCAATGACCATTCGGCTGGTGACTCCGAACATAAAACCGACACCTTCGCTGCTCCATAGAATAGCAAGCGGGGTGGTGCTCCAGATAATGATGACGCCTATGTATGCCAATGGAATGGACATTTTCTTCTCCGTGGGGTTTGTTGATACGTAATAAAGGCATCCTGCCTTTTTACTTTGACGGAGACCGAAATACGTGGATTTCAATCTCCTCACAAATCAGTCACTTCGTTTCTGATTTGGGCACCCATCCGTGGGTGCCGGGTGGTTTGTATAGGCCAAAAAAAACGGCCATGGATTCGCTTGAACCCATGGCCGTTTAATGATCTTTTACAGTTAGTTGATTCTCTCTAACTTGGAACACTCCAGCGCACAGGCAAGCTCACTCGGTGGGCGAGTAGCCAACCAAATCGTGCAACAATGACCTGTTTCATCTGCGAATTCATGGCGCGAAGCATGATCCTGAATTGTTCGATGTCAACGATGCTGGAAAACAGTGTGTCTCTTTTTCAACCATATGAACTGGAAACCTGAAGGGTGTAAAATCTACGACACGATTTTATTCCAGTATGGGCTATGCTTAAGAAGTGTAAGTATCAACGTGACCGGAGAACAGATATGAAACTCATCCATCGAGCCTTTTTAATTCAAGCTGCGGCTGCTCTGCTGTTACTCTCCTCCTGCGCCACCCTGCAGCAGGGAATAGACCTTACTTCGGTTAAGTTTTCGCTCGATCGTGTCTCTTCGGTACGGGTTGCAGGCATTGATCTGATGAATATTCGCTCAGTTAATGAGTTGAATATGTTTCAAATGGCTCGTGCTGCACTGGCACTGTCTCGTGAACAGTTACCACTTGATATGACGGTGCATCTGAAAACAGAAAACCCGATGATCAACCAGGTTGCTGCAACGCTTGTCAGAATGGATTGGACGTTGATGCTTGATGGGCGCGAAACGATCAGTGGCACACTGAATGAGAAGATCATGTTGCCGGCCGGCGAAGTGCAGGATATTCCGCTCAGTCTCAGGTTGAATATGTATGAATATTTTGAAGAGAAGAGTGCTGTTGATATGCTGGATCTTGCGCTCGCATTTGCCGGTGCAGGAGGTTCTGTCCCGGAAGGTGTGGCACTTAAAATTCGACCCACCATTGATACCCCTTTTGGTCCGATCACTTACGGTAAGGCACTGTTGATTGAGCCGCATGGCACTATGAAGTAACGGGATTTATACCTTTATAACACCATTTTTACATCAGGATGATTGTTGAAAGCCTGATAGAGCGTGTCCAGTTGTTCGCGGCTTTGAGCAGTAATTGTGACAGTGACAGAAAGATATTTGGCAGTTCGGCTTGGTTTGGAGTTGATGGCTGCTTCACCCAGATTGGGGACATGCTGGTTGGCAATCATGAAAATTTCATTTTCAAACGAGTCACTGTTGAGCCCCATGACTTTAACCGGGAACTCACATGGAAATGTTAAGGGTGAATCTTCATTCATGGTTACTCCAAATCACTCTTCAGGACTCTGTTCAATCTGATACCTGGAAGAGTTCGTAAGTTTACCAGAGTTTCTCTAAATACAGAGTATTGTAATTGAGGGCGCGCTTTTCTGTGGGTCCGGATGAAAGCCACGAACCAGAAGAATATTGTCTCCTTTTTTCGCCATGCTTTTCTGCTTCACCTGTTTGCGTGCCAGTGCATTGAAGTTTTTACGGCTGATCTTATCCACGAGAATCGGAATGACGCCCCAGATTAGATTCATGCGCCTGTAGATGATCTCATTTGAGGTAATAGCTACGACGGGTGCGAAAGGCCTTGCTGAACTGACTGCACGGGTCGAGGCACCTGTTGCCGAAATAACTACAATGGCGTGAACAAGAAGATCGTGCGAGAGCTCTGTGGTGGCTCTTGCCAGTGCAACAGCATGTGAGAGGGGGAGATCACCCGACTTGGGGAGTACAAACTTGCTATGGGCGCCGCTATGCCACTGGTAAGACTCGGTTCGCCGTGCGATTCGATCCATAATCATTACGGCACGAACCGGGTGACTGCCCGAAGCTGTTTCGGCCGAGAGCATAATGGCGTCGACACCCGCTGAAACTGCATGTGCAACATCGGCCACTTCAGCACGGGTAGGTTGTGAGTGATCAATCATTGACTCCAGCATCTGGGTTGCAACGATCACCGGTTTGTTAGCAGCGCGTGCCAGATCAATGAGTTGCTGTTGAATCATGGGAACCTGCTCGGGCGGAAGCTCAACACCGAGATCACCGCGTGCGACCATGATTGCATTGGAAGCATTAAGGATGGCATCAATATTATCCAGCGCTTCAGGCCTCTCAATTTTCGCAATGATACCAGCATCATGCTTCTCTTCGATAATAAGCTCTCGCAGATCATCAATATCGTCGCTGTGCCGTACAAATGAGAGGGCAAGGAACTCAACGCCCAGTTTGAGGGCAAAACGTGCATCGTCCCTGTCTTTTTCTGTCAGGGCCGGTGTGGAGAGGGTCGTGTCAGGAAGATTGATCCCTTTATGATCGCTCAGTTTCCCACCATGAACTACGGTGCAGAAGATATCCTGCCCTTTAATGCGTTCGGTCCTGAGTTCAATAATTCCGTCGTTAAGCAGAATACGCTCACCCGGTTTAATCTCTCTGTGCAGCGAACGGTATTGGCATGGGATTAGCTCCTCACTGCCGCTGACGTCACGCGTGGTGAGAATCACCTCTCTTCTGCGTTTCAGGGTGACCGGCCCATCAGGGAACTTTCCAACTCTTATTTTTGGTCCGCATAGATCGGCCATGATGGCGACAGGCACCTCCATCTCGGCAGCAATTTTACGAATACGATTGTAGCTGTCTGTGTGGCTCTTATGATCACCATGGGACATGTTGAGGCGAAAAATATTAGCCCCTGCCTTGATGAGTTTGCCGATGCTCTCCTCTTCCCATGAGGCGGGGCCGATCGTGGCAATAATTTTGGTTCGTCTGTAGATCAGTGTATTGATATTGGTATTGATTCCCATACAGTTATTCTACTTCAAAACGGGAGTGTTGTCGTTCTGAACTTCTTTAACGGTGAAAAGCAGAGAAGATGGCATCTGCGAGTTTTTCGGAAATACCGGAGGCCTCGGCAAGCTGTTCACGTCCGGCCTTTTTGATGCCGTCGATACCACCGAAGTGTTTTAGCAGAGCCGTTCTCTTGGCCTTGCCAATACCTGGGACCGTGTCGAGTTGTGAAGAGAACATGCTCTGTTTTTTGCGTTTTCGCATATATTGGCCGGCAAAGCGGTGGGCCTCATCGCGGACCCGGGCAATTAACAACAGGGCGGGAGAGTGCTTGCCTGGAGATAGAGAGCCGCTGTTTTGAGGGGTCCATGATCGCCATAACACTTCATCACCCAGCTTCCGGGTTTTGCCTTTGGCCACGCCGACCATTTTAAGGTCGCCCAGTCCAAATTCACCCGCAGTCTCCATACTTACAGACAACTGACCTTTACCGCCATCAATCAGCATCAGATCGGGGCAGGGGATACTCTCTTCATTGATGGCACGGAAAAAGCGGGAGAGCACCTGTCTCATCGCCTCGTAATCATCTGAGGCAGGCACATCATCGAGTTTGTATTTGCGATAGTGATCTTTGTCAGGGCCATTCCAGTTGGCATAGGTGATGGCTGCAACGGTCTGTTTACCGCCGAGGTGTGCATTATCCACCGCGGCAATACTCTGCGGCACTTCATCAAGATCAAAGAGCTCTGCAAGTGCCTCAAAGGCTGCTTGCTGGTCAATATTGGAGCGGCTGGCCACGGCCTGCTCTCCAGATCGTCTCACCTCTTCTATCCAGTTGGCACGGGCACCGCGTTTGGGTGATTTGATCTCTGTCTTTGAACTGTTGTGAATCAGCTTGATGAGTCGTTGCAGTTCCTGAGCATCCGGTTCTGATATCTGCATCAGGATTTCTGCAGGTGGTGTCTCATTTTTGTAGCGTTCAATCAGCAGAGGTTGAAGTATCTCCAGATCATCCGCATCGACTGCCTGATCAACTTTGACGTTATGAGTTCCCAGGTATCTTCCACTCCGGCGCACACCAACACAGGCGGTAACGGATGCTGCATGACGAACCAGAACGATCCCATCGCAATTTTCCGGAAGCTCTGCATGATCACTTCCTGCCAGAATAATACGCAGTGCTTTGATGCGATCCCGGTAGGTTGCCGCTTCTTCAAAGTTCATCGCTTCCGAAGCACGCTGCATCGATCTTTCCCATGCCTTGATAAGACTGGAGTCTTCTCCCTTGAGAAATACCCTCGCATCGTTCACCTGCCCGCTGTAATCGGCATCTGAGACAAGATCGCAGCAGGGAGCCGTGCAGCGGCCGATCTGGTGTTGCATGCAGGGTCTTGAGCGGTTGTTGAAGACCGAGTTTTCACAATCACGTAACAGAAAGGCTTTCTGCATGGTATGCAGTGTCTGCCTGACTGCCCCGGCATTGGGGAACGGGCCAAAATATTCACCTGCCTCACTACGCTTGCCACGGTACATTTTCAGTCGTGGATGCTTCTCATCTGTCAGCAGAATGTAGGGGTAGGTTTTGGAATCCTTAAGCAGCACGTTGTAGCGGGGTTTCAGCTGCTTGATCAGGTTGTGTTCGAGAATCAGAGCTTCGGCTTCGGAATTGGTTGTGGTGAATTCAATGTCATGAATCTGCACCACCATGGCCTGGGTGCGTGGCGAGTCTGGTTTGCGCTGGAAATAGCTGGAGACCCGCTTTTTTAAATTTCGTGCCTTACCGATATAGAGCACTTTGCGTTTGGCATCGAGCATGCGATAGATGCCCGGCTCGGCAGGAAGGTCTTTAAGCGTGATGGGAGCTTCAAACCACATAGTGACGATTAAGCCTTTTTAAAAGGCGCTCAGTCTGTCGAGCTCGCAGACAGTTTCGCACATATCAAACAGCGGGCAGTCATCACACTGTGCTTTTGTGAGGCAGAATTGTTTGGCATGTTGAACTATCAGGGCATGAAATTCCTGAAATATCCGGAGTGAGTTGGGCAGCCTCTGGAAGAAGAAGTTCTGCAGATCACCGTATTTAATGGATGATTCAATAAGACCCAGTCGACTGAAGATACGTCTGGTATAGGCATCAATAACAAAAACAGGTTTATCCAGTGCATAGAGAAGAATGGAGTCCGCTGTTTCAGGTCCGATACCATGAACTTCAAGCATGCGTGCCCGCAGACATTGGGTTGGCCAGCGTTTTAGTCCGCGCGTACCATCATGAGCCAGAAGGAAGTTGGAGAGTTCAATGAGACGCCTGCTTTTCTGGCGAAAGAATCCTGATGGATAGATCAGCTCTTCGAGCCGGCTTATCTTGCTGGAGATGATGGATTCAGGATTGAGCATGTTGGCATTTTTCAGATTCTGGATCGCATCTTCGACATTTTCCCAGCGTGTGTTCTGGGTGAGAATGGCACCCACCATCATTTCAAACGGTGTTTCAGCAGGCCACCACTGCTGGTCTCCATAGTGAGCATGGAGTCGCTGGTAAACCTCCATGGGAGAGACGTGTCTCATTCCTTCCTGATCTTACGTGTTACGGCCGCGCCCTTCAGTTTTTTCACCTCAACCGCTTTTAGTGTTCGCCAGGCGCCGGGCGACATCTCAAGGTCCAGATTGATAGGACCGAAACGTATTCGCATCAGACGGCGCACTTCATGCCCGCATGCTTCAAGGGTTCGGCGGACTTCACGGTTACGACCACGATGAATGGTGACGGTGATCCAGCTGTGACCTTTGGTTTCTGAATCCATAGTCAGTTCCCAGGGGTCACTGATATCTCCCTCTCCCATGTCGATGCCGCCATTGCGCAAGGCTTCCATGGATTCAATGCTTAGCTGACTGGTGATACGTACGCGATACTGGCGGGGTATTTTTGCACCGGGATGCATCAGGTTCTGGGCCAGTTCACCATTGTCGGTGAGTAGAAGCAGTCCTTCACTGTCCATGTCCAGCCGGCCAATTGATTGTACATTGGCGGGAATATCCAGCTTGTCATAGATGAGCGGTCTGCCCTTTGCATCTTTTCTGGTGCACAGAAGACCACGGGGTTTGTTGTAAATGATGTAGGTTTGATTGGCTGCCGGTACAACCGCTTTGCCATCGACTTCCACAAGATCGTGTTCACCGATCTTTACACCGGGCTGAGTGATTTTTTTACCATTGAGGGATACACGACCCTCCTCGATCCAGCGATCGGCTTCACGGCGCGAACAGAGGCCGCAGGAAGCGAGGTATCGATTGATACGTGTGCCTTCACTCTTTGGCGCACTCGCTTTGTTAGCAATCTCTTTAGATTGATCTTTACGACCTTCTCTACGCGGTACTTTGTCAGAACCGGCTCGCTTGCGTGGAGCTTTATGTTTAGAGGTTGCTGGTGCTTTCTTTTTCGGTTTCTGCATAGGTCTCTTCAGTCACTGTATTGTTGTTATCTTCAAGATCGGTCGAATCTATTTCAGATGATTCTGATTCAGACGG
>JBEQLD010000051.1:0-12121 GCA_040326115.1 Mariprofundaceae bacterium
TACAAGAGCAACAATAATCAGAACTCTTAGCGCAACAGCCATAACAGTGCAAAACCTCCTATGACCAGAACTGTCACAGCAATTGTGATCCATTCAAAATGACGTTCAACAAACTCTCTCAAACGCGGGCCTCCCCAGTGAAGTAACGCAGCTTCCAGATAAAACCGGGCACCACGTGATACAAGAGAGGCCAGCATAAACCACAAAAACGGCAGCCCAAAAGCACCGGCAGCGATCGTAAACACCTTAAAAGGTATAGGCGAGAAACCGGCGATCAATATAATAGCAACGCCATAGGTCTCAAACCAGCCCTGCGCCAATTCGAATTGGTCGATCACTCCATAAAATTCGATAATCGGTATCGCGATAGCAGCAAACAGAAGCATGCCGATCAAATAGCCGACAGCAGCCCCGATAGTTGATCCGGCGGTAGATACCGCTGCAAACTGAAAACTATGCTCAGGCCGGCCTAAAGCCAGTGCAATCAATAGTATATCAGGTGGGATCGGGAAAACACTGGATTCAATCAAAGCAATCAGAAACAGTGCAAGTTTTGCATGTGGGTGATCTGCCCATGATAGTGTCCAGTGATAGCAACGTCTCAGCAGTGACACTTTTTTCTCAGGCGACTCAGCAGTCTCAATCTGTTCTATGTCAGGCCTGTTAACCCCAGGCTTGTTCACTTCAGATTGATTCACATCAGATTCAACGATGATTGACTCCTTCCAGTAGTGGCACAAAGGTGCAGGCATCAAAAAATTCATCTGTAACCTTTTCACCCTGCTTTCTGCGTCGAACCAGACGATGCTGCCCTCCTTCTCCCTGAGGAAAAAGTAGAACACCCCCATCTTTTAACTGTTCAAGCCACAGGTCTGAAGCGAACCCTCCCGCAGTCACCATGATTGCGTCAAAGGGGGCATACTCCTCCCAGCCGCGCATTCCATCCCCACACTTAAGCATAACATTTGCATGCTTGGCCCTGCGCAGATTCTGTCTCGCACGTTCATGCAGGGATTCGATGCGTTCAACGGTGTAGACACGTCGACAGAGACGGGAGAGAACTGCGGTCTGATAACCACACCCCGTACCAATCTCCAGTACACGCTCTTTTCCTTTCAATTCCAGAAGCTGGCTCATCCTTGCAACCATATATGGCTGGGAGATGGTCTGTCCCTCACCAATAGGCAGTGATGAGTCTTTATAGGCATGACTGGCCAGCGCAGGATCAACAAAAAGATGGCGTGGAACGATGGTCATCGCCTCCAATACCCGGGGATCATCAATGCCTCTGGAGACAAGCTGTTCAGCGACCATGCGTTTTCGTGGCCGTTCAAAAGAAAGATTTTTGTTTAATATATCCAAGAGGAGTCATCCAACACTGTTATTGTTAAGTGGTCGGGACGAGAGGATTTGAACCTCCGACCACCAGACCCCCAGTCTGGTGCGCTACCAGGCTGCGCTACGCCCCGTTTCAACATCGATGGAATGTATAAAAAATTAGTCGGTCAGTAAATCCCTGACAGAGATAAGCTCTTCACGAATCATACGAAGTGAAGTCTGGGCATCATGCTGCTCGACAATCTCGCTGAGGTCGCCACTCATCAATCGCTTTTTGGCGCCACGAATTGTGAAGTTCAGATCGTAAAGAAGATGTTTGATCTGCAGTACAACATAGACATCGCGGTGACGATAGAAACGGCGGTTGCCACTCTTTTTGACCGGCTTAATATGTTTGAACTCAGTCTCCCAATAACGAAGCACATGCGGCTCAATACCACACAGCTCACTTACTTCACGGATAGAAAAAAAGAGTTTGTCAGGAAGTTCCGGAACTTCAACACCAGCAGAGATCAGGGCTTTAGCCTGATGGTTCACTCATCATCTCCAAACAGTTTCTGTTTGAGAAGCTGACTTGCACGGAAGGTTACAACTTTGCGGGAAGCGATGGTAATGTCATCACCGGTTTTAGGATTGCGCCCACGACGGGCATGTTTTTCACGCACCATGAAATGGCCGAAACCAGAGAGTTTCACATCCTCTCCCTGCTCAAGAACTTTCTTGATTTCATTCAGGACAGCTTCAACAATCTGACCGGACTCCTTTTTAGAGAGCCCAACTCGATCGTGCACAACTTTTGCGATTTCCGCTTTAGTCACTATGACCCCAACTGTGTTAAATATCACTAGGTTGCCTCAAAAAGCTCGAAACAACTTAACAAGTGTATCAGAACTTCTTGATTCGTCAAAGTTTTTTGATAACTACTCTTTCAGTAAAGCGCCATTTACCAGTCGAATTGTTCGATCACATGAAGCTGCAAGAACGCTGCTATGTGTCACCATTACCACAGCCGCATTCTCTTCCCGACAGAGCTGTTGCAGAGCATCAAAAACACTCTGAGCCGTTGATTCATCAAGGTTTCCGGTAGGTTCGTCAGCCAGTAGAAGGCGAGGCTTGCCAACAAGGGCCCTGGCAACCGCCACCCGCTGTGCTTCACCACCGGAAAGCTTCGCAGGAACGTGATGTGAACGATCACTCAGTTTCATTCGATCAAGCAGGTCCGAGGCACGTTCGGTGGCTTCCTGCTCAGAAACACCACGAACATGCAGTGGTAACATGACATTCTCAAGAGCTGTCAACTCCGGTATCAAGTGGTGTGCCTGATAGATAAAACCAATCAATTCGTTACGCACCAAAGCCTGTTGATTCCGGTTCAGGCCAAACAGTGGCTCCCCGTCGAGGCGGACCTCTCCACTATCCGGATCATCGAGTGTTCCGAGCAGTTGTAGAAGGGTACTTTTTCCCGATCCTGACTCACCGACAACAGCCAGGAATTCACCCTCATTCAACTCGAATGATGTGCCTTGCAGTACATGCAGATCACCTGCGGGGGAGGAGTAATGCTTATGCACGTCCTGAACTGACAGGAGAGGCGGTCGACTCTCTTTCAAATCCCTATCCAAACCATCTTTCAAAACCGATCAGGATTTTGTTCGCATCAGGGTCTTGATGGTATCCTGAACCCGCTGCTTCTGGTACGCCTCAACCACCTTCAATACTGACGGATATTGGGCAACGATCTCTTTAAAATCCATCCGTGTAAGCTCCATCAGCTCCAGTTTATCATCTGCCGTGACTGTTGCCGTTCTGGGCTTGTCTGTAAGCAGAGAGACCTCACCAAAGAAAGAGCCCTCTCCCATCTTTCCAAGCTCAATCTGATCGCTTTTATTCCCCATTCCATACGTCGAAATACGGACGTGTCCTGAGCGAATAAGATAGAATGTATCGCCTGAGCCGCCTTCTGTTACAACAACTTCCTCACTTTTATAGGACTGCAGATGGAATTTGTCGGCCAATGCCAGACGGGCTTCAGGAGGAACACCCTCAAATACCGGAGTGATCGCCAATACACGTGCAAGCACCCGCCTTCTGTAAAAATCTTCAACTGTGGCCTGAATAGCCGGATATTTTTTTACCCAGCCATCAAAAGTTGTTCTATCAATCATCAACAGGCTGACATCGGTCTCAGCCACGGCCTCATCATGATGTTTTGTACGCGCCATAAAAGCGTGCTCACCAAAGAAGTCGCCCTCAGACAAACGCGAGTAGATACGCTTTCTGCCAGAAGCCAGGGGAGCCTCGAGACCAACACTGCCCATTCCAATCAGATAGAGGCAGTCACCCTCTTCACCCCGTTTGAAAATATAATCACCTGCTGAGACTTCGCGAAGTTCCAGTGAATCCATAAACGATTCAAGCTCATCACCTGAGAGACCTGAAAGAAGCGGCATGCGTTCAAAACTTAACTTGGCACGGCCCTTACCACTGGCATTCACTCCACTTAAATGATCTGCCGGGGTAATCGTTGAAATTGCCCAATCATCACCGCGCTCAGTTGAAAGCTCTTTCAAACGCTCTTTCACTTCAGTTTTTGTGGAGTCCAGGCGAAGAATGATTTTATTGATAGCAATGGCCTGCACAACAAAGCCCTGCTCGGCATAAGTGTTGGCAATTTTGATATAATCTTTAATGGCGCCTTCTGTATCACCGGTTTTTTCACGCAGTTCAGCCAGCTTTACATGATTACGAAGGTCATTTGGATCAGCTTTATAAAGCTCTTCGAAAAAGCCCAGAGCCTTTTTATATTTGCCATCCAGCAACGCTCGCTTGGCTTTACTTTTTAACTGGTCAATTGACATAAGTTATTCATACCTTAATGAATCGGCTGGCGGAACGTTTGCCGCACGCCATGCAGGATACAGAGTCGCAATCAATCCCATCATCAAACTGACCACGACCACAACAGTAACTGAAAATGGATCAATAATCGATGGAACATGGTCAATATAATAGACATCTCCGGAAAGAAATGTAACGCCTGTTATCGTTTCAATAAAAGAGAGCAGTGGATCGAGCTTCCACGCAAGCAGCAATCCGAAAGATGCTCCGGCCAATGTTCCCAGTCCGGAGAGCAAACAGCCCATCAGCACAAATATCCTCATCACAGACATGTGGGTGGCACCCACTGTTTTCAGGATAGCAATCTCCTTGCGTCGTTCCATCACCACCATAACCAGTGAAGAGACCATATTAAACAGCGCAACCATCACTATCAGGGAGAGGATAATACCCATTACCACCCGCTCCAGCTTCAATGCTTTAAAAAACGAACGGTGCCTGTGCGTCCAGTCAGATACCCATGCCTGAGCAGGCAGTGCCATACGAACATCCATGGCGATTTCACCAGCCCTGTTCCGGTCATAAAGATGAAGCTCTATTCCGGTAACACGATCACCCAGACGATTCAGTCTCTGCACTGCAGCCAGTGATGTGACCATCATTCCAACATCATATTCATAAAATCCTGAATCAAAAATTCCAATCACTCTGAAAGCGCGCATACGGGGAGACATGCCGGACGGACCAACCCCACCCGTTGGAGAGATAAGCCGCACACTATCTCCCAGCTTCAGCCCCAGTTTTCGAGCCAGATCTTTGCCTATAACTACTTCAAAGGGCGAAGCCTTGGAATCGCTGTTTAAAAAATTTCCGGAGACAACGTGCCGGGCAATGGAGACTTCCCGATCCGGATCAACACCTTTAAGAATGGCTCCAGTCGACTGAGAGTGATAATTAGCAAGTACCTGTGCCGAAATATAAGGCGCAGCACGTTCGACACCTTCCAGCGATTCAACCTGCTTCAACCACTCTGGCCACTCTTCAAGCGTCGAATCCGGCCCCTGAACATCCACATGAGATGAAAAACCGAGGATTTTATCTTTCAGTTCGGCATCAAATCCATACATCACCGAAAGCACAATGATCAGGGCGGCGACACCAATGGCGACACCAATAGCAGAACTCCAACCAATCATGGAGACAAATCGTTCATCCCGGCGTGAGCGGAGATAACGGCGTGCCAACATCCATTCGTAAGACCTGATTACCACCCTGATTCACTCCATTATATTTGATAGAAAAACCCGACAACTAAAAACCAAAATGTGGTTAAGCAACCACCTAATCCTTACGCAGGCGGTCTGAAACAGCAACAGGTGTTGGAAACTTCAACACAACCCAGTAAGAGGAGACCAGAAAAGTCATCACAACACTTGCCTGGATCATATAGGAGACATCAGCTCCAATAGCACCAACCTCCAGAGCCAGCACGGCGATTAAAAGAGAAAACTCGCTCATTTGACCCAGCCGAAAGCCAACCTCCATAGAACGCCCGCTGGCTTCACCGGATTTTTTCAACAGCCATTTGAATACAACCGGCTTCATCATCAGCATTGCCAACGCAATAAGCAGGGCTGGAAAAATCACCCCCTGCAGTACATCCAGGTTCAGGCTGGCGCCAATCGAAAAGAAGAAGAGAACCAGAAAAAAATCACGCAATGGCTTCAAACGCTCTGCAATAAACTGGGAAATTGTACCCGTCGCCAGTGATACCCCTGCAATAAATGCCCCGATTTCATGTGATAGTCCAAACACCGCAGCAAGCTCAGCCATGCCCAGGCACCAACCGATTGCCAGCAGAAAAATATACTCCTGTATCTTGTCAAAGCGCCGGATCAACACACTCAAAACATAACGCTCAACCAGATAGGCAAAGGCAAACATCAGAGGCAACGTAAGTACCAGTGACCCTATCTCAAACAGAGGCATCTCACCCCGACGCATACCCTCCAGAAACAGAAGTACAGCAATGGCGATCACATCCTGCAAAAGAAGGATACTGATCATCACTTCACCAGTTCGTTTATGGTGAAGTACCGTGGTTGGCAATAGTTTCAGGCCAATAATGGTGCTGGAAAACATCAGCGTAAATCCAATCACCAGTGACTCAATCATACTGAACCCGAACAGACTTCCCAGGGCCACGCCGAGACCCAGAAAGAGTAGCGAACTGAGTCCTGTAACAATGGTTGTTTTTCGAACCAGATGGAAAAATTTCTGTGCGGGCAGATCCAGCCCAATCAGGAAAAGAAGAAAGATAATGCCGATATGGGCAACGGCCTTAACAATATCAGGGTCAGGAACCAGTCCGACCCCCCAGGGCCCCAGAAAGATGCCCAGCAGAATATAGGAAATTAGAAGTGCCTGGCGAGCATAGAGAACAACCGTTGCCAGTATCGCAGCACCGGTAAAGATCAGAAAGATTGTAAAAACAACCGGATCTTCAGTCATACATCCCTCTCTAATTTAACCAACATAAACCCTATTCTAGTTTAAAAGCAGGATGTTCGTGACAGTTCAGGAAAATCTCTTCAGCTAAGATAACGCATATAGAGATAGACATGTGCAACCGCAATACTCATAAGCATCAACAAAAAGGCATGCTTCATGAATACCAAAAATGCAATCGGATGCCCTGCACGCTGTGCAAAACCGGCAACAATCAGATTGGCCGATGCCCCGATCAATGAGCCATTACCACCCAGACAAGCGCCCAGTGCCAATGCCCACCAGAGAGGAACCAGTGCTTCTTCCCCACCAAAGGTTGGTGCCATGCTTTCAATCAGTGGAATCATCGTCGCCACAAACGGGATATTATCGATCAGGGCCGAAGCAATAGCTGAAACCCAGAGAATGGCTCCGGCGGTGGCAGTGAAATCGCCACCGGTAAGCTCCAGCGTCTTGTGGGCCATCATCTCAATCACACCGGTGTGCTCAACACCTGTGACAATGATAAACAGGCCGACAAAGAAGAAGATGGTGGTCCACTCCACCTCCGCCATAATGCCTTCATAGGCATGATCCTTACTGCGCAGATCCTGTCCCCAGGTCTGCAGCAACAGCAGTGCAGCCGCACCAAACATGGCAATCGTTGCTGGCTCCAGATGATAGGTATGGGCAACTGTAAAACCGCCAATCACACAAAAGAGTACAAACAGGCTCTTCTTCAATAACGGGATGTCTTTAATGGCGTCATTTTCATTGAACTGCATGATCAGAGCCTTGGCCTCTTCTGTTGCATGCAGTCCTTTGCCAAACATGAACCAGATCACAACCATGGTCATCAACATAATCAGTGGCGTAATCGGAGCCAGATTTACCAGAAAATCATAGAAAGAGAGGTTTGCTGCCGAACCGATCATGATGTTGGGCGGATCACCGATCAGCGTGGCCGTACCGCCAATATTGGAAGCAAAAATCTGCGCAAAAAGAAACGGATAAGGCTTGATACCCAAGGCATCCGTAATCAGCAGGGTCACAGGTGCAATTAAAAGAACCGTGGTCACATTATCAAGCAGGGCGGAGAATACCGCGGTAACGATGGAGAGCATCACCAGAATGCCCCAAGGCTCTCCCTTCACCATCTTGGCCGCTTTAATGGCCACATACTGGAACATACCGGTTTTCTGGCTGATAGCGACGATCACCATCATCCCTGTCAGCAGACCAATGGTATTAAAATCGATACCGGCGACAGCCTGTTGCTGCGTGACAACGCCGCAGAGAATCATCAAACCTGCACCGAGCAGAGAGAGAACAGCGCGGTTGAACTTCTCCGCCATAATAATGCCGTAGATAACCAACAATATTGATACTGCAACCCAGGTCGGGTCGAGTCCGAAAATTACTTGATTGGCAGCATCATGCATCGAACAATTCCTCAGGTGAAAATTTATTCAGACAGCGTAAAATATCACTGGACGCTACGATACCCAACAATTTCTGTTGCTTATCCACCACCAGCGCATACTCAAACCGGTCATAGGTAATCAGCGCAGCGGTGACTGACAGAAGAGATTCACTCTCCATGACAATGGTCGGATCACGATCCATCACATCGCTCACTTTATGATTTAATATCTCACGATAATGTTTGCGCAACACGCCCATATCCGGAGCGTAAGGAATCGATTTCAGATAGCCCTGAACAATATACTCAGGAACCAGACTTGAGAGAAATGTGAGCGTATTGATGGCGCCGAGAATATGGTTGTTATCATCGACTACAGGAACCATCCGGACTGATTTGTCATGCAGCAGATCTATCACTTCTGAAATTGTCTGGTCAGGCCCGCAGGTCACCAGATCTTTGGTCATAATCAGATCAGCATGCATCTCAATCTCCCATTATTAAAAGTTTTACTCAGGCCTCATGTGCGGAAACAGTAACACATCCCGAATGGAATGCTGGCCTGTAAGCATCATCACCAGACGATCCACACCAATACCGACACCTGCTGTAGGTGGCATCGCATATTCAAGCGCACGAAGGTAATCTTCATCCACTCCGCTGGCCTCAAGATCACCGGCAGCCTGTGCCTGTGCCTGTGCCACAAAGCGGCCACGCTGATCATCCGGGTCATTCAACTCGGAGAAACCATTAGCAATTTCCTTGCCGGCAATAAACAGTTCAAAGCGATCAGTAACTGTCGAATCTTCAGCATTCCGACGCGCCAGAGGTGATACATCCACAGGATAGTGGGTCACGAATGTCGGTTGCTCAAGCTCACTCTCCACCAGCTCTTCGAACAGGGCGGTCAGATAGTGCCCGGCCTTCCAGGTAATTAGTGGTTTGAAGCCTTCGATCTCCTGCAGACAGACCGTTGCCAGCAGTGCTTTATCATTGGCATGCCCACGTAGATCAGGGCGCTTCTCAAATACGGACTCATCAAGCCTGATACGCCTGAATGGCTGGGCAAGGTCAAGCTCTACACCGTCCCACTCAACATTGGAGAGGTTCAGGCTATCAGCCACACCACGAATCAGTGATTCAGTGGTATCCATTGCGTCATTGAAATCTGCGTAAGCCTGATAAAATTCCACCATGGTGAACTCAGGGTTATGGGTTGCATCGAGACCTTCATTGCGGAAATTACGGTTGATCTCAAACACGCGTTCGAAACCACCCACAACCAGACGCTTAAGATAGAGTTCCGGTGCAATACGCAGGAACAGATCCATACTCAGGGCATTATGATGGGTGATAAAAGGACGTGCAGCCGCACCACCGGGCTGAGTCTGCAACATTGGTGTTTCCACTTCCATGAAGCCTTTATCTTCCAGGCCCCGGCGAAGAAGTGAAACGGTTTTAGAGCGGGTACGGAAGGTATCACGTGATTCAGGTGTCACCATCAGGTCAACATAACGCTGACGGTAACGCAGCTCTTTATCGCTCAGACCATGCCACTTCTCGGGCAGTGGACGCAAACATTTGGAGACCGGCTCGATATGGCTAATCTTAATAGAAAGCTCGCCTGTTTTGGTACGGAAAAGTGTGCCTTCAGCGCCCACGATATCGCCCAGATCCCACTTTTTGGTTGGGTTATATACTTCGGCACCACCGAGAGCATCACGATTCAAAAACAGTTGGATACGGCCTTCACCATCCTGAATATGCATGAAGCTGGACTTGCCCATCACTCGATGACCCATGATACGACCAGCCACCCGGACTGAAACAGCATCCAATACCAGTTGCTCACTTTCTACGGCTTCATACTTTGCATGAATCGCTGCCGATGTTGTATCAGGCCGCCATGTATTTGGGTATGCCTCACCTGCCTCGCGAAGCTTTACCAGCTTCTCACGACGCACGGCGATCTGTTCGGGTATCTGTTCAGCGGCCTGTTCAGGGGTTGGGCCCTGATCAGAGTTTTCCGGCTTCTGTTCACTCATGAATGTCTAGACTTGAATCTGAAAATCAGAGACGGCTGTTAAGATCCAGATCACCAAAGAAGAAAGAGATTTCAATCGCTGCATTCTCTTCAGAGTCTGAACCGTGAACGGCATTTGCATCAATGGAATCGGCGTGATCGGCACGAATGGTGCCCTCTTCAGCTTCTTTCGGATTGGTTGCGCCCATCAACTGACGATTCAGCGTGATGGCATTCTTACCTTCCAGAGCCATCGCCAGCACAGGGCCGGAGCTCATGAATGAACAGAGATCCTTATAAAACGGACGCTCTTTATGCACTGCGTAGAAACGGCCCGCCTGCTCAGCACTCAGGTGAGTCATACGGGTTGCGATAACGGTAAGACCGTTCTCTTCGAAACGGCGAACAATGTCGCCGATTACGTTCTTCGCTACTGCGTCAGGTTTGATAATGGAAAGTGTGCGTTGAATTGCCATGAAATCCTCTTTTAAACTTACTTATCTATCTAGCGCCGAATCTATTGGCAAACCGGCGAGGAGCGGCACTATAAAGGAGGTACTGGCAACTTCCAAGGACGAACATAAAACTATGTCTTATAAACATGGCAGTGAAGAACGAAATCTGATTTTAAACCAATTGATTTATCTGAAACAGTGGACCGTGCCCCTAAAGTTTAGCAAGCCGTTTATCCTGTTTTAAAATATGATCTTTCAACCAGCCAACCAAAAAATTCAGCACTTCTATATCAACACCGATTCTTCCAGCCAGGACGTCATGCTGAAAATCACCGATTTTTTTATAAATTCATCATGTTCTGACTTATGAAATGTATAGCCACTGTATTGATTGGCCCGCATAAATTGTTCTTCTTCTACAAAATGTGTCTCTGTATATTTTATCAGTTCAGAAAGAATATCGGCCATCACTTCTTTAGTTTCGCCTTTAATTCATTGCCTCATAAAGCTGATTAATAAGAGCAAAGAGATTCTGGTGCTGTTTATCAATATTATCTATATCAACGCTATACTCGTCCGACCAGACAAAAAGTGACATCATCAACTCCTTACTAATATCTACAATAGACGGAATTTATAGCACTGCATCAACAATGCCGCCACCCAAAAGCTCATCACCGCTGTAGAAGGCGGCCACCTGCCCCGGTGCGGTTGGCTTCTGAGGCTCAGCAAAAACAATCTTCAACAACCCATTCTCAATAATCCGGCATTCGGCCGGTTGCATCTGATAGCGCACTTTAGCTGTCACTGCCTCTCCTTTTTCAGGCCTTCTTATCCATGTCAGGCCATCCACTTCCACTTCACGGATCACAGCCTCTTCCGGATGCGCCACAATGACTCTGGCTGAATCACCATCAAGCCCAACCACATTCCATGGTCCGTCCGGCAGCCCTAATCCTTTCCGCTGGCCAAGTGTGTAGTGAGCAATGCCCTGATGTTTACCGAGCAGATTCCCCTCACGATCAACAATCTCCCCTTCCCTGAACCCGGCTGAAGCACCCTGCTCTTTCAAAAAGGTGATGCGATCACCATTGGGAATGAAGCAGATGTCCTGGCTCTCATGTTTGCCGGCGGTAAGCAGATTGTAATGCTCCGCCAGTTTGCGCGTACCATCCTTCTCAAGATGGCCTACAGGAAAGAGAAGTCGTTCCGCCTGCTCCCGGCTGGTGGTTGCCAGAAAGTAGGTCTGATCTTTTTTGGCATCGTTGCCTTTATAGATATGCACGCCCGATTCATCATCCCGTCGCTGCACATAATGGCCGGTTGCCACGTATTCTGCTTCCAGCTTATCAGCAGCCTCAAGAAGCGCTCCAAACTTTACAAAACGGTTACAGCGTTCACACGGATTGGGTGTGCGGCCCGACTCATAATCAGCAATAAACGGATCAATCACGTTGAGCCGAAAGTTTTCACGCATATCCATATTATAAAAAGGAATACCGATCTGATCACACACCCGCCGTGCATCATAGGCATCATCGAGCGAACAGCAGGAGC
>JBEQLD010000052.1:0-11677 GCA_040326115.1 Mariprofundaceae bacterium
GTAGACGGCTGCTGCCTGACAATCACAGACTTCCCTGAAAAAGGCCGCTTTTCAGCCACGCTTTCTCAAGAGACCCTGAACCTGACACGTCACTCGGATATTGAAGTGGGTGAAAAGGTTAACCTTGAACCTGCACTATGCGTGGGTGATCCACTCGGCGGACATATTGTTACGGGTCATGTGGATGGACTGGCCAAAGTTGAAGAGATGACTGATGTGGGCGAACACAGGGTATTTAAATTCTCAGTACCCCATGACCTGGCCAGATATGTCGTTAAAAAAGGCTCTGTTGCCATCAATGGCGTCAGCCTGACCGTCAATGAAGTGGAAGCCTGCTGCTTTACCGTCAACCTTATTCCTCATACATTGTCCCACACCAATCTTGGTGATCTAAGCGTTGGTAACAGTGTAAATTTTGAAAGCGACATGCTTGGTCGCTATGTAGAACGAATTATGAGTTTTCAAAACTCAAACTCTCAGGAGAACAGATGAGTCTAGCCAGTTGCGAAGAGCTGATTGAAGAGTTGCGTGCAGGACGCATGATTATCCTGGCCGATGATGAGGATCGTGAAAATGAGGGCGACCTTGTGATGGCTGCCGAGTGGGTCACACCTGAAGCGATCAACTTCATGGCAACTCATGGCCGTGGCCTGATCTGCCTTGCCCTGACTCAGGAGCAGACAGAGAAACTCAACATTTCACTGATGGTCTCCAATACCAACTCGAAGTTTAAAACCAACTTCACCGTATCGATTGAAGCTGCTGAAGGTGTCACCACCGGGATTTCGGCCTATGACCGTGCCCATACCATCCGCACAGCGATTGATGAAAATGTCACACCATCGGATATCCATACACCGGGGCATGTTTTTCCACTGGTCGGGCGTGATGGCGGCCTGCTTGTTCGTGCAGGGCATACAGAGGCCAGCATCGATCTGGCACGCATGGCAGGACTTAAATCTGCAGGCGTCATTTGTGAAATCATGAATGAGGATGGTTCCATGGCACGTATGCCGGAACTGAAAAAGTTTGCTAAAAAACATAACCTGAAAGTGGGTAGTATTGCCGATGTCATCAGCCACCAGCTGAAACATGACTCACTGGTCAAACGTGAAGTTGAAGTACGCATGCCAACCGAGTTCGGTGATTTCCGTATGGTTGGTTACAGCAACGCCGTGGATAAAGCCGAACATGTTGCACTGGTGATGGGTAATCCTGATCCGGAAAAGCCGTGCCTAGTCCGTGTACATTCCGAATGCCTGACCGGGGATGTGTTTACCTCCAGACGCTGTGATTGTGGTTCACAACTGCATGCAGCCATGCGTCAGGTCTCAGAAGCCGGTGAAGGCGTCATACTCTATCTCCGGCAGGAAGGCAGGGGCATTGGTCTGTTGAACAAACTGCGTGCCTATGAACTACAGGATGTGGGTCATGATACGGTTGAAGCCAATAAGAAACTTGGCTTTAAAGCGGATCTCAGGGATTACGGCATCGGAGCCCAAATCCTGCGTGATTTGAATTTAAGGAAATTGAAGCTGCTTACCAATAATCCGAAGAAGATTATTGCTCTTGATGGTTACGGGCTTGAAGTGGTCGAACGTGTACAGCTGCAAACCAGCCCGCATGAAGAAAACATCACCTACCTGACCACCAAACGGGATAAGATGGGGCATATGCTGAATATGAAAGAGGAAAAGAAGTAATGTCCTTGGACGCACCCCATCTGGCTGGAGCCGTTGATGCCTCCGGCATGAAAATCGGCATCATTGTCAGTCGTTTTAATGAGAACATCACCTCTGCCCTTCGCGACGGTGCAGTCGAAGCCCTGAAAGAACATGGCAGCAGTGAAACAGACCTGACAATCGTGCATGTACCCGGCGCTCTGGAGATTCCAACCATCGCAGCTGCCATGGCTGATTCCGGTGATTATGATGCACTGGTATGCCTTGGCTGTGTGATTCAGGGTGGAACCGCCCACTTTGATCATGTCTGCCGGGTTGCCATGGACAGTATCGGTGCCATTGCAGAGCGAGGTACGATTGCTGTCGCCAATGGCGTGCTAACCGTAGACTCAATGGAACAGGCGTTGGATCGAGTCGGTGGAGCACATGGACACAAAGGTGCTGAAGCCGCACTAACAGCGGTTGAAATTACTACACTGTTAAAAGAACTGGGGAATTGATTTGAGCAAACAGAAAAAGGCTAAAGGGCCAAACCGACATCAGGCACGAGAATCCGCACTCGAAACACTCTATGCATGGCATAGTGGCGGCAGTGACAATGCAGACCTGCCGCATCTTCTCTCCGGTCGCATTCAGGAAGAGGAGCGTAGTGGTCAGGATGAAAATTATCTGCGTGAAATGGTTTATGGTGTCACCGAACAGGCAGAAGAGCTTGATGAACTGATCAAACCGGCAGTGAAACGCAGCCTGAAAAGTGTTGCCACTATTGAACTCAATGTACTCCGCCTCTCTACATGGGAGATGAAAAACCGGCTTGAAATCCCCTACCGCGTGATTATCAATGAAGCACTTGAGCTTACCCGTGCCTATGCAGATGAATCAGCACGCAGCTTTATCAATGGTGTACTGGATAAACTGGCAAAAGAGCTTCGTTCTGCTGAAACGAAATAAAGAGTTACAACATCCTGGCGCACTGGATGCCCAGCCAGGTTAACAGAAGACAGACAACAACCTGTCCAATCACATTGCCTGCAGCCAATCCATAAGCGCCCTCTTGCAACAGGCGGATCGATTCCAGCGAATAGGTGGAGAAGGTGGTAAAGGCTCCGAGCATTCCGACTGTCAGCGCTAATCGAACCAGTTCACTGGCTGTTGAACGTTCAATCAGCCAGACAAAGAGAAAACCGAGCAGAAAACTTCCGAGCGCATTGACGGCAAATGTTCCCCATGGGAACGCACCGCCTGCAAATCTCTGCACTGCACCAGCCATTAGGTAGCGAAGAACTGCGCCGGATGCACCGCCGATTGCTACTGCAGCAAGTTGTTTAACCATCACTCTTCTTTGCAACCTCTTCTCTTCGTGCCTTGAGCCACTGAATACGTTCATTCAGCGTCTTCTCGAATCCGCGACCTGTCGGATGATAGAGGGAAACTGCATCCATCTCATCAGGGAAATGCGATTGAGCAACCACGGCGTCATCGGAGTTGTGGGCATACTGGTAATCTTTTCCATGTCCCAGCTCCTTCATCAACTTTGTAGGCGCGTTTTTAAGGTGAACCGGCACATCGAGATGCTGACTCTCTTTGGCCAGCTTTCGTGCCGCTTTTTCGGCCATGTAGGCGGCATTGCTTTTCGGTGCCAGCGCCAGATAGATCGTTGTTTCAAACAACCCCTGCTCCCCTTCCGGTGAACCGAGAATCTGATACATTTTCTGTGCATCCAGCGCCAGTGTTAGCGCCTTGGGATCTGCAAGACCGATATCCTCTGTCGCCATACGGATCAATCGACGTGCCAGATAGAGGGGCTCTTCGCCTGACTCCAGCATTCTGGCAAGCCAGTAACAGGCTGCATCGGCATCGGAATCTCGTATCGATTTATGCAGGGCGGAGATTAGATCATAGTGACTATCGCCATCACGGTCATACTGCCCCTGCCTGCGTGTCCATTGTTTGGCTGTAGACTCTTCATCCCATGTTTTTTCTCTGTCTGATTCATGCAGACTCTGTAGCGCATTAAGGGCATAGCGTGCATCACCATCACAGGCAGCTGCAAGCCAGCTAAGTGCATCGTCAGTCAGGTTGAATTCCGAAGAATCTTCGCCAAGCAGCAAAATTCCACGTTTTAAAATCTGTTTGATCGAGTCTCTATCAAGTGGTTTTAATACAATCACCCGGCAGCGGGAGAGAAGTGCATTATTGAGTGAAAATGATGGGTTTTCAGTGGTGGCCCCCACCAAAACCAGAGTGCCGTCTTCTATATAGGGTAGAAGAACATCCTGCTGAGCTTTATTAAAGCGATGAATCTCATCCAGGAAAAGCAAATAGCTCCGCCCTTCACTTTTCGCACGCTCTACAACTGCCTGAACCTCTTTTTTTCCTGCAGAGACTGCAGAGAGCTGTTCAAAAGGCATATCGGCAGACTCTGCCATGATTCGGGCCAGTGTTGTTTTACCCACGCCCGGAGGCCCCCAAAAAATGGCGGAGAGTGCCCTGCCCTCACTCAGACTGGTGGCAAACCACGAATTCGGGTCTGTGATTTCAGATTGGCCTGCCACATCAACAAGCTGCGTTGGCCTCAACCGATAGGCCAATGGAGCTGTACTATTTACAGCAGCTGTATCAAACAGCTCAAGTGCATGCCCGGGCAGAGACAGAGTTAGAAGCCCTTGGAGAGCGAGAGTGAGAATGAGTGGCGACGATCACGGTATGTACCTGCAAATGGTCCTGTTACACTGCTTTCAGGATAAAGCGTGTAGCTATAAGCAATATCTCCATGTACACCAAACATATCACCACCCGCGCCCAGACTCACTCTATGACCCGTCTGATCAGCGATGGCAGGATGAAAGGCTGTAGTGCTGTTGGCTCCCTGATCATAGGCATAACCAAAACGGATCTGACTATCTTCACGCCAAAACCACGTTACTCCAGCCATCAAGGTCAGGCTATCGTCCATATTAAGCGCGGTAACCGCACCACCCGGAGTAATATTCAGATCATCAAGCTTGGACCAGCGACTCCAATTGGCATCAAATTCCAAACGAACGGTGTCTGCCAGATCATGTGCAACACCAACCGTAAATTCGTCCGGGAGATTAATCTTGATGCTCTGCCCTGCTCCGCCCGACAATTCAATATTGGAGCCGAGTCGTGCCAGCGCTCCCACAGACCAGGTTGGTGCAGGCTTCCACTTCATGGAGAGATGGCCACCAAAAGAGGTTTTATCACTGCCTGTAAAGGACTGAACCGTAGCAGAGCTGTTATACCAATCCACACCCACAGCAAAAGCCATGGAACTATTCATTCTGTAGATCGCATCGAGTGAAAGACGGTCCATAGTTATTTTGGTAACACCTGCACTTCCAGGAAAGGCTGCACTCCAATCATTATCCACTTCAAAGGGGCGATTAAAAGCAAGCGCAACACCGAGATCACTATCTCGCGGCATCCACGATGCGTAGAGGTGGTTCAGATTAACCGCGCCACCACTATTTGATCCGATACCCGTTCCAAGATCAACTGAACTATCCCGATACTGAAGATTGATACCAACCATGCCCTGAATACCATCCTGCCAGGCAATACCAGCCGGATTGTAGGCGGCGGCAGAGACATCATCTGCACCAGCCACCACAGCGTTAGCCACTCCCATACCCGATGCGGACATATTGGGGCTGGAGAAACCACCCGCTTCAACCGATGTTACAAACATACAACAAAGCACAATTGCACCTATTTTTTTCATACCAGTCATACTCCGTTAATAAGTTTAATAACCCTGCTCTGAACCATCGTCTGCACCTGCAATATCAACCACTTCAACACCTTCAGGTGGAATAAATAGAAATAGTCCATCCGGTAGTGTTTTTTGAATCATATCAAGAAGAATGATTCTGTTGCGATTGCCGAGCATATCTTCGCTTTCAAGCCAGTGAAGCTCACCGGCAGCTAAAAATGCCAAAACCAGCTCCGGTCCATTATCAATTTTGATACGGTAAGAGACATTTCCCGCACCAAGATTTTCAGTGGCGAGCAACTTTATATCTTTTATACCTATCCGACCATCCAGTAATTTCATGGCAACCGGATCAACCGCATCAAGGTTTTTCATCCGTTCCGCCTGCATCAGGTCAGCCTCGTAATGCCAGACCACACTGCCACTGCTTATATAGAGCTGTTCGTATGGAAGTGTATATTCCCAACGGAAGCGACCAGGCTTTCGAATCGCAAGCGTACCGGAATAACGTTGCACTCCACCCTCGGCAAAAAAGACAAGCTGATTGAACCGGCATGAAAACCCGTCACTCTCTGCCATTTTTAAGAGTAACTGATCCAGTTCCGCTGTTGCAGAAGTTTTCACACCCTCTTCAGCATCAATATCTGATACTGTCATAAACAGTAATGCCAGACATGCAAATGACACATACAAAAGTCTGATGTTCATTAACTTTCTCATTCGATGACACCACCGCCATCAGCCTCGGATCTGGCAAGCACCTTTCGGATACCACCGGAACCCGGTGGTGTAACCAGCCCATCACGCTCCATCTGCTCAACAATTCGACTCGCCCGGTTGTAACCGATACGCAGGTATCGCTGCACCATGGAGACAGAGCACTGTCCTTTCTGAATCACCAGATCAGCTGCTTCGTCATACTTCGAATCTTTCTCTTCAGCAGCGTCCTGTGATCGCTCATCAGGAGTCTTCACCTCAAAAACCTCATGCTGGTATTCCGGCACACCCTGATCTTTCAGATATTCTACCAGACCAAGAACTTCACCATCCGAGATGTAGGCGCCGTGCACACGGATAATCTCACGCCCGCCACTCATAAACAGTGAATCACCCTGCCCCAACAGCTGTTCCGCACCCATCTGATCAAGAATGGTTCTGGAGTCGATCTTGGATGAGACCTGAAAGGATAATCGGCTTGGCAGGTTGGCCTTAATCAACCCGGTAATCACATCAACACTTGGCCGCTGAGTCGCCAGAATCAGATGTAGCCCGGCAGCACGTGCCTTCTGGGCAATTCTGCAGATCGCCTGCTCCACCTCTTTGCCTGCCACCATCATCAGATCTGCCAACTCATCAATGACAATGACAATGAAAGGAAGCCGTTCCATCTCCCCGCTCTTATCCTGATCTGCCAGTTTATTATAACCTTCCAGATTCCTGACTTTAGCCTTACTCATCAGCTGATAACGGCGTTCCATCTCATACACTGCCCAGGCCAGCGCTTTGGCAGCCTTGTGCGGGTTTGTCACCACCGGAACCAGCAAATGAGGGATATCATCATACATCGAGAGCTCAAGCATCTTGGGATCAACCAGTATCAGACGAAGATCTTTCGGTGAATAGGTCATCAGCATGGAGCAGATCATGGTATTGATCGATACCGACTTACCTGAACCTGTCGTACCGGCAACCAGAAGATGCGGCATTTTTACAAGATCGGTCACCACAGGGTGTCCGGCAATATCAACACCAAGTGCCAACGGCAGTTTTTTCTTCTTGTCCGCAAAGGCCTTGCTCGCCAGAACATCGTGCATCAACACCATCTCACGCTCTTCATTCGGCAGTTCGATACCGATGACATTTTTACCCGGAATATTACCGGCTACGCGAACACTGACTGCCGCCATCGATCTCGCCAGATCATCCTGCAGTGCAACAATTCTGTTGGATTTGGTTCCCGGCGCAGGTTCAAATTCAAACTGAACCACCACCGGTCCGGGTTGCACTGCCACCACCTTACCCTCAACACGATAATCCAGAAGTTTCTTCTCCAGCATCCTGGCCATCGCCTGCAAAGCCTCGGCACTGTACGCATGTGTATTATCATGTTTTGCAATGAACTGATTGAGTCCCGGAAGCTGAAATCCGGATGTTTCAGAACTACCGAGAGACAACTCTCCCTGCTGCTGTTCTTTGGCTTTTCTGGAAACCTTCACCTTGGCCGGTTTCATCACTTCCGGTTCGGACTCGGCAATATGAACAGGCCGTGATGCCTTCTTCTCCCGCCGTTTTTCACGGCCTTCCATGCGTTCGCGGCGATGATCAATGGTGCCACGCCAGCGTTCAAAGAGGGAGCTTACCAGTGCCAAACAGATACTGATTCCCAACCCAATACGCTGAATAGCTGCAAGAAGTGAAATATGTGAAGCAGCTACAAAACTACTCAGGGTCAAGGTGACCAGAACAAGGTCTCTTCCGATGGCATGCATTGGCTCAAGCAGCCCCTGAGCAAGCAGCGCTCCGAATGCACCACCCGCACCGGCAGGAAGGAGGTGAAGCACATGTTCAGGCAACCCTCCACTATGTGCATCAATCAAGCCTGAAATACCAAATAGACACGGCAACCAGAATAGCGATGTCCAACCACCGGCATACGGCAATCGTCCGAAAGCGATACGCAGTGTCAGCGCAAAGCCAAGCAGAACAAGCAGCCAGCTACCATAACCAAAGAGTTGATAGAGAAAATCAGAGAGATAAGCACCCACCATGCCTGTCTGGTTTGTCACCTGAACGGTCGTCTCATGGTTAAATGAGGGATCCTGTGCAGAAAAACTGTAGAGCGCGAGCAAAGTTACCAGCACCAGTGCCAGCAGGACAAAAGCCAGCGCTTCACGAAGAATGGAGCGTGCATTCATGGAGTGTTAAACCTCAATGACCATGGGTAAAACCATCGGACGGCGGCCAATCCGCTTCTTGCACCAGCGGCGCAGCCACAAGCGAACTTCCTCCTTGGCCTCTTCAATATCAGCAAGCATCTCCTGATCCATACCATCAAGATGTCGATGCAGGTCTTTTGCGGCATCAGAGAGTATCTCTTCACTGACCTCCTGATGCAGGAATCCGCGAGCCACCAGCTCAGGTTCACCCAACAGCGTACCCTCATGTTCACTGATCAGAACAGTTACCGAAATCATGCCTTCATCAGCCAGAACACGTCGATCCCTGAGTACCAGATCATCCACCTCATCACGTCCCGTGCCATCAACAAACACGGCGCCGGCATGGAAATCTTCACCTTTGGAAATGGCATCTGAATCAACCAGTACTTCCTGCCCGTTTTCAGCAATAATGGTGTTTTCAAATGCAATGCCGGTCGCAACACCCAGGTCCTGATGTTCGATCAGATTACGATATTCACCATGAACAGGATAAAGATATTTAGGACGCGTCAGCTGCATCATGGTTTTCAACTCATGCGCCTGCGCATGACCGGAAACATGCAAAGGCGCCTTTCCAGCATGCAAAACCCGAGCGCCACGACGGTAAATATGGTTATAAAGGCCCGCAATCACTCGCTCATTTCCCGGTATGTTGGATGAAGAGAAGATCACCAGATCACCTACGCCCAGATGAAGGTCTTTAAAACGGTCCTGTGCAATCCGTGCCAGAGCCGCACGCCACTCTCCCTGCGAACCTGTTGCGATAATCAGAAGTTCACGGTCTGGAATGTCGGATGTCTTTTTAACATCCACCAGCGTACCTGCAGGAATGGAGAGACGATCCAGCTCCAGGGTAATGTTGACGTTTTTCTCCAGGCTACGACCTGCCAGAGCCACCTTTCGGCCACAGGCAACTGCGGCATCGATAATCTGCTGAATACGGAACATATTGGATGAAAAGGTGGTCACCACCACTTTACCCGTACACGACATGATACCCTGCTTCAATGCAGGACCAACAGTCCGTTCACTCGGATTACTGCCGCTTCTGGTCGCATTGGTAGAGTCCGATGCCAGAAGCAGAACTCCCTTATCCCCAAGCTGAGAAAATCGATGAAGTGCTGTCGCACGTCCATCAATGGGTGCCGGATCAAACTTAAAGTCGCCCGTATGGATAATAGCGCCCAGAGGTGTATGAATAATGATAGAGACTGCATCCATAATAGAGTGCGTAACCGGAACCGCTTCTACCTTAAACGGCCCCACTTCAATGGTTCCCTCTTCAGGCAGAGCTCTTAAATCACCTTTATACTGCCGCTCTTCCAGTTTACCGGCCACAAGTGCCAGCGTTACCGGAGAGCCGTAAACAGGCAGATTTATCTGAGGCAGCAAAAATGGCAATGCACCGATATGATCCTCATGTCCGTGGGTTAATAAAATGGCATGTATATTAAGGTTCAGCCCTTCCAGTGCCGAAATGTCCGGGATAACCAGATCAACGCCATGCTGACCCGGATTGGGAAACCCCATGCCGCAATCGACAATCACTGCGTCCCTGCCCAGTGCATAGACCATCATGTTTTTGCCAAATTCACCTACCCCGCCAAAGGGGTAGCAACGGATAGAGGAATTACTCATTAAGCTGCACCACGACTGCCTGGCTTGATAGCAGGCGTCCCTTCACGACACATCGGACAATCATCCGCCGCATGCGTCTCAACACTCAGAGAGATTGCTGTTTCATGCGGCACATCAAAACGCCCTTCGGCATCCGGTGCACGATCCACAACAGCCAATACCTTCACAGGATTGCCGCCATGCTCACGAATCACAGCCATACATTCACAAACAGAACCACCCGTGGTAATCACATCTTCCACAACCAGCAGGCGTGTTCCTTCCGGGATGGTGAAACCGCGGCGAAGCTGCATCTCACCCTCTTTACGCTCGGTAAAGATAAACGGCTTGTTCAGCTGACGTGCCACTTCCTGACCAATCACCAGGCCACCAATGGCGGGAGCCACCACCATATCGTAATCATCCGCATTCACCTTGCCGATTAGTTCACCAGCCAGTGCTGTCGCATTATTGATATCCATCAACACCAAAGCGGATTGAAGGTAACGAGACGAATGTCTGCCGCTGGAGAGGATAAAATGTCCGTTTAACAGCGCACCTGCATCCTCGTACATGCTCAATATTTCCTGTTTGTTCATGAAAAATTCCTTTATTAACTCAATACCTAGGAGCCTATCAGACTCCAGAATAACCAAAATCAAGATTTGCGGGAGTGTAACAGTTTCCCCCTCCCTGCTAAACCTTCCACCTGTTGCTATAGTAGTGTCCATGAGTGTGAAACAAAACTGTGATCTTCAG
This sequence comes from Mariprofundaceae bacterium, assembly GCA_040326115.1. GTDB lineage: Bacteria > Pseudomonadota > Zetaproteobacteria > Mariprofundales > Mariprofundaceae > WSZY01. The sequence continues at coordinate 10,734 of JBEQLD010000052.1, forward strand.
GCCATCCTGTTTGATCTCGATGGTGTTCTCTATATTGGTGATCATATCATTGATGGCGCCGATACAACGGTTAAACAGCTGCAACAGTTTGGCCATCGCATCGCTGGCGTTACCAATACCACCACCCAGCCCAGACGTGCCATTGCCGAAAAGCTGCAGGAGATGGATATTCCCATTCCTGAATCCTCCATCTACACGCCAGCTGCACTGGCCAACAGTATGATTGGCAATAAAACGGCCGTGCTCTCTGTTCGTGATTCACTGCTTGAGGATTTCCGGAACATCAGACAAAACACCTCAAAACCCGACTATGTCGTGATGGGTGACATTGGTGGTGAGGGTTATCCTCCCGAAACACTGCGCACGATTTTTGAGATGGTGATGAATGGCTCCCAAATTCTGGCACTGCATAAAAACCGTTTCTGGCAGAAACCGGACGGCCTCCATCTTGATCTGGGTGTCTTTGTCGCAGCCATTGAGTATGCCACCGGGAAAGATGCCACTGTTCTCGGCAAACCATCAACCCAATTCTATCACGGCATCTGCAGAGATCTGGACGTACTGCCTGAACACACCTTGATGATTGGCGATGATATCGAATCAGATATTGACGGCGCCCAAAATGCAGGGCTTAAAACAGTTCTGGTTGAGACAGGTAAATATCGTGAAGCGTTCGTAAAACAGACAGGCATTAAAGCCGATCTGGTGATCCCCACCATTGCCGATCTTCCAGATGCGCTATCCCTACTCTAAATAATTAATTGAAGACCGCTTTCGGCCGAAAGCGGTCGTTCGACTCCGGCTCTCATACCACTGTCAAAATAATCTGGTTAATGAGATTGTGGCTCAGTTCGTTCAAACAGCCTAAACAAGTAAAACCTGAGAGCTTTGTATATTGCCTTAACTCTGGAAAGTGGCCCAAATAAGGGTTCATTGTACACCTT
>JBEQLD010000053.1:0-11672 GCA_040326115.1 Mariprofundaceae bacterium
CCTTCGCCTTTGACGCAAGCCAAATGATGTGAAATTTGCCTTGCTCACTATAGCCATCCATTCTTGGGTGGAGTGGGAGATGACATGAGCGAGTTAGATACACTGAAAAAGCAACTGGACGGGCTTCAGCAGGAAGCGCTGGCTGCTTTTGGTTCTGCGACAGACATGGCTGGTTTGACTGAGCTTCGGGTGCGTTACCTTGGGAAGAAAGGTTCGCTGACAGAAGTGTTGAAAGGCGTCGGAAAGCTCTCTCCTGAAGAACGTCCTGTAATTGGCCAAAGCGTGAATAGTGTGAAGCAGGCTCTGGGCAATGCGTTGAACGAAGCTGAAGCGGTTCTGAAAGATGTTGAAAGGCAGCATCGTATCGAGGCCGAACGCATTGATGTCACCCTTTCTGGCCGCAGTGGAACTGCCGGCGTCCTGCATCCGGTGCAGGTTGGCCTGAATGAGATGACAGCCATCTTCACACAGATGGGCTTCGAGATTGCAGAAGGTCCGGAGATCGAAGATGAGTTTCATAACTTTGATGCGCTGAATATTCCACCTGAACATCCTGCACGAGCGATGCATGACACCTTTTTCCTGAAAGATCTCGGTGAGGAACCGATGCTCCTTCGTACCCATACATCACCGGTGCAGATCCGTACCATGAAACGTCTGCTTGAAGATGGTGGTGAGCCACCTCTGGCGGTCGTAGCACCGGGGCGCGTCTATCGTTGTGATTATGATGTAACACACTCTCCGATGTTTCATCAGGTGGAGGTTTTCAAAGTTGATGAGGATGTCTCTCTGGCACATCTGAAAGGTGTGTTGAAACATTTTCTTTCGGCTTATTTTGAAAAAGATCTGCCGATTCGGCTGCGTCCTCACTATTTCCCGTTTACCGAACCCTCTGCTGAAGTGGATATCGGTTGTGTATTCTGTTCCGGCAAAGGTTGCCGTATCTGTAAGGGAAGCGGCTGGCTTGAGGTATTGGGCTCCGGAATGATTCATCCCAATGTATTGAAATCGGTTGGCATTGATTCAGAGAAGTTCTCCGGTTTTGCATTTGGTCTGGGCGTAGAGCGCCTGGTGATGCTCAAACGCGGTATTCCTGATTTGAGGCTGTTCTTTGAAAACGATGTGCGTTTCTTAAGGAGGATGGGATCATGAAAATATCACTCTCCTGGTTAAAAGAGCATACACCACTCACCCATTCAGCTGAATCGATTGCAGATGATCTCATTCGTCTTGGACATGAGGTTGAGGGTATTGAACTTCCACGTGCCGGTGTAAAAGGTGTGCGGGTGGGTTCGATTCTTGAAATGAATCCACATCCGGATGCAGATAAACTGAAGCTGTTGAAGGTTGATATTGGTGATGCTGAACCGTTGGCTATTGTCTGCGGTGCGTCCAACATGAGTCTGGGTGACAAAGTCCCGGTGGCAACGATCGGTACAACACTTCCCAATGGTCTGAAGATTAAAAAAGGTAAAATCCGTGGTGAGACAAGTTTCGGCATGTGCTGTTCCGAGGTTGAGTTAGGTCTGGCTGAAGATGCTGCTGGTCTGTTGATCCTGCCCGCTGATGCACCTGTAGGTGCAGAGGTTGGCGAGTATCTGGAGCTTGAAGAGGCTGTGATTGATCTGGATATCACCCCTAACCGTGGCGACTGCATGAGTGCCCGCGGTCTGGCTCGCGATCTGGCAGCGGATTATGATTTGCCATTTATTGAGCCTGCAGACGAAGTTGTGGATGTGGATGCATCCGTGACATCTCCTGAAGTCTCTATCTCGGCTAAGCTTGATTGCCCGCTCTATCTGGCACGCCGAATAGAGGGTGTGACGGTAACGGATTCACCTGACTGGATGCAGATACGATTGATTGCTGCCGGACAGCGTCCGGTGAATGGTGTGGTGGATGTATTGAACTACACCATGCTGGATCTGGGTCAGCCGATGCACGCATTTGATGCAGATGGCCTCAACGGAAATCTGCAGGCACGTTCGACAGGTTTAGGTGAAAGCTTTCTGACACTCGATGGTCGTGAAGTTTCACTCAACGAAGGTGATCTGGTAATTGCTGATGATAAGGCTGTGGTGGCACTGGCCGGCATCATGGGCTCCGAACCTTCAGGTGTAACCGGAAAAACTAAAAACATTGTATTGGAATCGGCGGCATTTAGAGCTGCATTGATCAGCACAACACGCCGTACCTATGGGCTTGTTTCTGAGAGCTCCATGCGATTTGAGCGTGGTGTTGATCCGGCCATGATTGCAGTCGCCATGAATCAGGCAACAGAGATGATTCTTCAGCTCTTTGGTGGCAGGGCGAGCGCTGTGACTGAGGCCGGCAGTGCTAAAGCCTTGGAAAAGAGCAAAACGATTTCTGTGAGCATGAAGCGTATTGAGTCACGTTTGGGTATTACGGTTCCCGACTCTGCTGACGCTGTGCTAACCCGTATGGGTTTTGGCATTCTTCGTAACCATTCAGAATCTGGTGATCAGTTGGAAGTTCAGGTGCCAAGCCATCGCCATGATGTGACCATTGCTGAAGATATTTCCGAAGAGTATGCGCGTGTGATTGGCTTTGATGCTATCCCGGAAGTGCTGCCGCTATTGGCAACCATCAAGCCATGCAAGGTAGACACGGCAATGAGTAGTGCCGTGGCTGCAGGTTTTGTTCAGGTGATTAACTATGCGTTTATTTCAGCAGATCAGCAGCGGCTGTTTGTTGCTGATGATGGCAATGACATCGTATTGGAAAATCCGATTTCGGAAGATATGAGTGTGATGCGCCGCAGTGTCTGGCCGGGACTTCTCGGTGTGGCGAAGTATAATCTGAACCGTCAGCAATCGGGTATGGCTCTGGTTGAGCAGGGACGAGTCTATGTACGTTCTGATTCAGGGCATCAGGAAACCAATGTTATGGCGTGGCTGATGGCGGCTGAAGTACAGCGGGATGAGTGGCATGCCAATACAAGGCAGGCTGATTTCTTTGATCTGAAAGGCTCTGTTGAGTCGTGGCTGACTGCCCGCGGATTAACGGCCCGCTTTATGGCTGATGATGAAGTGATGGGTTTGCAGGCAGGACAGAGTGCCGCGATTTTCATTGGGAAATCTGTGGCTGGTCATATCGGCAGGGTGGATGCCGGAATTGCAGCCGGTTTTGATATCGAGGCGGCGGTTTTTGTTGCTCAGATTAATCTGGATGCACTACCCAACGGTAAACAGATGAAGTTTCAGCCTCTACCAGAATTTCCGGGCGTGGAACGTGATCTGGTATTTTTGTTTGATCGTACTACCAAAGCTGAAACCATTATTCAGGCAGCACGCAAGACAGGCGGAAAGTTGCTGACCGATGTGCGGGTGTTTGATATTTACACCGGCAAAGGTGTGGCTGAAGATAAGGTGAGTCTGGGCATCAGACTTACCCTTCAGGATGCAGGCCGAACGCTGACTCAGGAAGATTCCGATGGTGTATCTAACGCAATCATTGTTTCGATGGAGAAGACATTCGGAGCACCATTGCGCGGGTAATTTTGAGTAGATTCGCCTTCAGAGCATCCTGCCCTCAGGCTTTTAACGCTTGGCAAAAACGTGGTTTTACCGCGCTTACTAAAGCTGCTCATCCATGGGCGATTTTTTCATGGTGAGCTCTCTGCTTGCCGGTGTTGACGAGGTAGGGCGGGGCCCGTTGGCAGGGCCGGTGGTTACTGCTGCGGTGATATTGTCACCGGATGATCCGATGCTGGGCCAGTACCGTGATTCAAAAAGAGTAAGTGAAAAAAAGCGTATTCGCATCTATCACCATATCCGGAAACATGCAGTGGCATATTCGGTTGCACAGGCAACGGTTGAGGAGATAGATCGTCTGAATATTTTGCACGCCACCATGGTTGCCATGCGCAGGGCTGTGGAAGGACTGACCGTCAGGCCGACAGAGGTGGTCGTAGATGGTAATCGCTGTCCCGATGTGCCCTTTCCGGTCTCTGCGGTGATTGGTGGCGATGATAAAGTACAGGAGATTGCAGCAGCATCGATCATGGCCAAGGTGGTTCGGGATCGTTTGATGCATTATATGGATCATCAGTATCCGGCTTATCAATTTTCAAGACATAAAGGCTATGGTACCAAAGTGCATATGGATGCTTTACGTGAGCACGGGCCCTGCGATCATCATCGCCGTAGCTTTGCTCCGGTGAGGGCTGCATTGAGAGGGTAGGTTTTAGAAATCGGTACCCTTATTAAAAGAATGTGGATTTGGTTTTTTTTATCATCTAGGTTCGTTTTTTGATAAGGAAGAGACTTTCAACTATGGATGAATTGGCAAACTTATTGCTTGAATATTGTTTAACACAGGATGTTATTGGTTAATTTCGACAGTTAAAAACCAAGGCGGATTTATCTGCCAAGGTTTAGGCCCGGACCAAAAGTGTACAGATACCCCTTCCCTTCCCCTCCCTTCTGTATACTTCCGGGCCGTTTTTTTTTTCGGGATCACCTTGCCAGGCTAAAGTCTGATGAGCTGTTTCCGATAAATAAAAGCAAAGCAGATCTACTGCTAAAGATTGGCTCGAAGCATACAGATACCCCTTCCCTTCCCCTCCCTTCTGTATGTTTCGGGCCATTTCTTTTTTTTGCAGTAGATTTGTTTTCAACTGCCTTCTAACCTACAGCTCATGTCAAAAAAGACGGGGGCTTCTCCCCACACACCGATGATGCAGCAGTATCTCACCATTAAAGGAGAGTACTCGGACTGCCTGCTCTTCTATCGCATGGGCGATTTCTACGAGATGTTTTTTGATGATGCGGTGGAAGCGTCAAACATTCTTGATATCGCACTGACCAAGCGTGGAAAAGCCAACGGTGATGATATTCCGATGGCCGGTGTTCCGTGGCATCAGGCTGAAAATTACCTCTCCAAACTGGTTGCTGCCGGAAAGCGTGTCGCGATATGCGAGCAGATGGAAGCTCCTGATGGAAAGAAAGGCCCGGTCAGACGTGACGTTGTTCGGGTGGTTACTCCCGGAACCATTACCGAATCCGAGCTTCTTGAGCAGGAGAGCAGCGCACCGCTTGTGGCACTCTATCGGCATCGGGAGAGCTGGGGCATGGCTTCGCTTGATCTGGCTTCAGGCCAGTGGAAGCTGTTTGAAGGCATTGGTGATTCGCGTCTGGAAGAACGACTCGATGTGATGAATCCCGCAGAGCTATTGGTTCAGAGCAAAACAGATATTGATAACTCTTTTGAAATTTATCATCCGGGAGACTGGAGCTTCTCCGAAGATGTTGCCCGGGAACAGCTGCAACAGCATTTTGGTCTGAAAGACTGGCAGTCACTGAATCTGGAGTCACACCCCCATGTGGCTGCAGCTGTGGGCGCTGTGCTTGTCTATCTTGGCCAGACCCAGAAGTGTGAACTGGAACATCTGACCCTGCCGGTTTTTCATGAGCACTCGCAGGGGATGCGAATTGATGCGCGTTCACGCAGAAACCTTGAAGTTTACAGCTCTCTGGCAGGGGATCCGAAAGCAGGTTTGATCCATGTGATTGATCAGAGTGTTACCCCCATGGGTGCACGTCTTCTGCGGGAGTGGATTGATCATCCACTGGCAGATGTTAAGGCTATTCATACCCGCCAGAGTGCCGTTGAAAGCCTCTGTGATGATCGGGAGACATCTGCAACACTTACAAAAGAATTAAAACATATTCGTGATATGGAGCGGATGCTCACGCGGATTGTACTCAATCGTGCTGCGCCCCGGGATTTTCGTGGTCTGGCTGAAAGTCTGTTGGCTCTGCCCGGATTGTCGGCAGCACTCAAAGATAGAGGCGGCGTCTTTGCTGAAATAGCTCCGGCTCTGACTGGTCTGGAATCACTGGCGGAGTTGCTTGATGGCGCGATTGTAGAAACACCACCGGCTATGTTCCGTGATGGGGGTGTGATTTGTGAAGGCTTTGATGCCGAGCTCGATCGACTCCGCGGGCTGGCCAAAGATGCCGGCGACTGGCTGAAAGATTACGAGGCCAGAGAGAGAGAACGTACCGGTCTGGCCAACCTTCGAGTCAAATATAACAAAGTGTTTGGTTACTTTATCGAGATATCGAAGGTGCAGGCAGCTTCTGCACCGCCGGAATATGTACGCAAGCAGACACTGGTGAATGCCGAGCGTTTTATTACCGATGAATTGCACAAATTCGAATCAGAGATTCTCGGGGCCAAAGATGCCGCCATGGTCAAAGAAGATGCTCTGACTGAATCGCTTCGCCAGCAGATCACTTCTCATGCCCAGGCCATTCAGGGCGCCGCAAAGGCAGTTGCCATGCTTGATGTACTCTGCTGTTTTGCCCGCATTGCTGTGGAACATCACTATGTGCGTCCCGAAGTTCACAGTGGGCGTGCCATGAAGATCGTGGCTGGACGCCATCCTGTGGTTGAGCAGTGCCTGAACGATGATCCTTTTGTGGCAAATGATACGGAGATGGATCTGAAATCGCGTCGTTTCATGTTGCTTACCGGCCCCAATATGGGTGGTAAATCCACCTATATGCGCCAGGTTGCATGGATCGTATGGCTTGCCCATACAGGATGTTTTGTTCCGGCTGATTCAGCCCGTATCCCTCTGACCAAACGACTCTTTACCCGTGTCGGAGCAGGCGATGAACTGGCATCGGGCCGCTCCACTTTCATGGTGGAGATGATGGAGACCGCATCGATCCTGAACCAGCTTGAACCACGTTCTCTGGTGATTGTCGATGAGATTGGTCGTGGAACCAGTACCTGGGATGGTCTGGCCATTGCCTGGGCCGTGGCTGAAAAACTGATCAATGCCAAGGATGTTCTAACCCTTTTTGCTACACATTATCACGAGCTTACTGAACTACCGGATGATTTTGACCAGGCATTTAATGCCTCGGTTACGGTTCGGGAGTGGAATGGGCAGGTGATCTTTATGCATAAGGTGGTGGATGATGCTGCTGATCGATCCTACGGGGTTTCGGTGGCTCAACTGGCAGGGCTTCCACCTGATGTGGTTCGGCGAGCGCGTGAACATCTATTCAGGCTTGAACATGAGTCAGAGCTGCATGCCGAGAGAGGCCACCCTCAATTGGGCCTGTTTGCTGAAGCCGAACGCCGGAGACAGGATGAACAGAGTGCCCGCCTTGCCCGTTTGGCTGATGAGATTGAGATGCTGAATCTTGATGAACTGCGTCCACTCGATGCGATGAATTTTCTGGATCGCCTGAAACGCATGGTCACGGACAAAGAGAAATGAGTGAACCAGTGAACGAAAAAGTTGCAACTGATGCAAAACTGGCACTGCAGCTTCTTTATGATCAGGTGGAAGCGATGTTCCACCGGGGCGTTGGTGGTGATGTTCTGATGAACTATATGTGCGTCGGGGTTGATCAACTACTGGTTGAACTATGGAAGCAGAAGGCACCGCATGCAGCAGAGCAGGTTGATCTGGTCGCTGTGGGTGGATATGGAAGAGGGGAGCTGGCACCACAGTCTGACTGGGATGTCTGGTTTTTGGTTCCCGAAGAACTTTCACCAGAGCTTGAGAAGGAGATCGAGACCTTTCTTTATGCCCTTTGGGATTTGAATATAAAACTTGGTCATGCCGTACGCTCTGTGAAAGAGACCATGATCCATCTGAAAGAGGATTGGAATTCTGCTACGGCTGCCATGGAGTCACGCCTGCTCTGTGGAAACGGCAAACTCTATGAAAACATTCAGGAGAAGCTGAAGGCGTTTTTTAAAAAACGCCGCAAAGCATTTGTCGAAGCAAAGTTTTCAGAGCTTGAAGCACGCCATCAACGCACAGGTGGTACCGCCTTTCTGATGGAGCCGGACATCAAAGAGGGGCAGGGAGGCCTGCGTGATATTCAGGCTGTCTTCTGGATTGCCAAGGCCTGGTATGACTCGGATGTGGAAGAGCTGGTGGAAGAACAGGTCATCTCCTTAGCTGAGCATGAACAGTTAATGGCAGCACAGGATTTTCTCTGGCGCTGCAGGGCAGGCCTGCATCTCGAGAGCGGGCGTGCCGGAGACCGTCTGGGTTTTGAGCAGCAGGCAGCACTGACCGGCAAGCTGGGTTACGAAGAGATAGGCAGTCGACCAGCAGTGGAAGTCTTCATGAAAGATTATTTCCGCCATGTAGGAAGGGTTGTTCGTATAACCAGCATGCTGCTGTTACATTTTCAGGAGCGTCTGCATCCACAACTATTTTCACTGACTCACGGTATTGGAGACGGTTTTACGCTGGAAGGGAAGCGGGTCAGCATCGAAGATGATCAGGTATTTAAAGACGATCCTCTTCGCCTTCTGAGAGTTTTCCATGTGGCCCAGAAGGGTCATCGCAGGTTATCGAGTAGGGCACTTAGACAGATTCGAGCAGATGTAATGCTGATTGATGATGACTTCCGTACTAACCCTGATGCGCGTGAAAGTTTTCTGGAGATTCTCAGAGATAAGAGAAATATCGCCTGGGCACTGAAGGAGATGAATGATACCGGTGTGCTCGGCCGTTTTATCCCTGAGTTTCGGGAAGTGGTTGGTCTTGGTCAGTTCAACCGTTATCATGCTTATACAGTGGATGAACACACGATTCGGGCCGTGGGTGAGGCACGTAATATGTTTCATGAAAAGCGTAAAATGCGCCTGCCGCTTGCGCATGAGGTGTGTCATAAAATAAGCAGGCCAGAACTGCTCTATATAGCACTGATTTTTCATGATATTGCCAAAGGGCTGTCCGGGGATCATTCAGAGCTGGGTGAAAAAATTGCTTATAAGTTCTGCCAGCGGATCAAGCTGAATCAGGATGCCACGGAGCTTGTTGCATGGCTGGTGAAAGAGCACCTCTATATGGCTGTGCACTCGCAACGTTCGGATCTCTCTGATCCTGAGGTGATTCAAAAGTTTGCAGATCGAGTGGGTGATATCGAGCGGCTTAACTACCTGTTACTGCTTACTGTGGCAGATATTTCAGCGGTTGGGCCCAACGTCTGGAATGATTGGAAGGGCTCCCTGTTGCGAGAGTTATATCAATCAACCCAGCAGTTGATGATGGGTAAGGGTGTTGAAGGCGAAGAAGTGAAACAGCGTATTGAAACCCGTCTGGAGAGTACGCTTGAAAGAGCCGGAAAAGATCGAAAGGCCATGGAAGCGATGCTGAAAGTGTTACCGTGGCGCTGTGTGATGCACTTTCCACCGCGGCATCTCTGCCCGATGGGAATGTTACTGATTAATTCAATTGATGGTGATGGTGTGGAACTGGTTTCGGATCAGGAGAATTGTGAGACCATGGTGATGGTGGTGGCCAAGGCTCGAATAGGTCTGTTTGCGGCACTCACCGGTTGCATTGCATCGGGTCATGTCAGTGTGATGGCTGCCCAGGCATATGAGCTGCTCGATGGCCGGATTCTGGATGTGTTTCATATTCAGAATGCAGAGGGTGATGCCTTAACGCAGCAGGAAGATCTTCAGCGCTTGAAAAAAAGAATCGACAAGGTGTTGGGGAGTGGTGAATTCTCTACCAGGTCGGCTGTAAGAAAAATTAAACCCACTCTCCTGATGCGAGAGGTTAAAGTGCGTGTGAGGAAACTCTCTCACTCTTCGACCCGTCAAACAGCGATTGAGGTGGCAGCAGCGAATCGACCGGGTCTGCTCGCACAACTGGCAGAAAAAATCACAGAGCTTGGTTTTGATATCAGGGGCGCGGCCATCTCTACCTTTGGTGACCGGGCTGTGGATGTGTTTTTCCTTCGTGGAAAAGAGTCTCTGGGGCTTTCGACAGACGAAGTTGATCTGCTATGCTCTAAATTAATCGAGATTGCTCAGTTGCCGGAGGATGAATGAATCTAATGCCTGATTTTTTTAACCGCTTTCGTAAGCGTGATGGTTTTGTGCTTGCTCTGGGCGGTGGCGGAGGCAGGGGACTATCGCATCTGGGTGTGCTGGAAGTTCTCGAAGAGCACAATTTAAGACCCTCTGCGATTGTAGGGACCAGTATAGGCGCCTTGTTTGGCGCGATGTATGCCCATAAACCGGACGCCCGGCTGGTTCGGGAGAGAGTTTATAAGTTTCTTGATTCAGATACGTTCGGACAGCTCAATATTCCTGTGCTTGAAGGGGTTGAGATGGAAGATACCAGCTGGCTCTCGCGCCTGACTGCTGCAGCCCGACAGTCCATTCTTTATACGCGTGCTGCCACAGATATTGCCGTGGGAGATGTGAATACGCTTATCGGAATGGTTGAAGAACTCTGTGCAGCCAAGCATTTCTCTGAGCTGAAAATCCCGCTCTATGTTACTTCTGTGCAGTTTCCAACGGGTGATTGTCACCTGATTTCAAAAGGCGACCTCGGCAAGGCGATTGCTGCCAGCATGGCTGTGCCCGGCGTGTTTGATCCGGTAGAGATTGATGGCGGACGTTTTGTAGACGGCGCTCTGTCCAGTGAACTGCCGGCCAAAGAGGGTCAAATGGTTGCAACCGAAGGGCAGGTTGTCGTGGCGGTGAACGTTGGCTCCCGTCCGCATCCCGCCAATGTGCCGACTCATGTGATTGGCATGATTGACTGGGCCACACAGATCAAGGCGCTCTATCTTCGTCAGTATAAAAAACAGTATGCAGATGTATTGATTGAACCACTGGTGGGTTTTACCCAGTGGCACGATTTCTCCAATCCTGATCAGGAGATCGAGCGGGGGCGTGATGCGGCATTGGAGAAGATGCCGGAGCTGATAAAGCTTCTTGGCAAGTAGGGCCGGTTAATATGAGCAGGGTTAATCGTGCGGTTATTCTGGCCGCTGGCCTGGGCACAAGGCTCAAGTGGCTGACATCGAACAGTCCCAAAGCGATGATGAGCATTGATGGTGAGCCAGCCATTGTGCAGGTGATCCGCAGGCTGGCAGGGCAGGGGATTCATGATATTGCCATTAACGTGCATCACCATGCAGCCAAGCTGATCGACTATCTGGGTGATGGTTCAGGCTTTGGTGTGCGCCTCTATTTTAGTCATGAGAGTAGCCTGCTTGATTCCGGTGGCGGCGTTCGAAAAGCAATGGATCTGCTTCCCGGTAGCGGTCTGATATTAGTTCATAATTCTGATGTGGTGGCAGATATCGATCTGCAGAAGTTGGCCCATAGCGTGATGACCTGCGCCGATGGTTCGGGAGCTGCTTTGGCATTGGTGCCCAATCCTGCTCATCACCCTGATGGTGATTTTGGAATCACAGAAGGTATGGTCTCACTGAACCGGAAACCCGGATTTACCTATTCAGGTGTATCGGTATGGGATGAGGGTAGTTTCTCTGATTATCAAAGTGGTGAGACCTTTCCTCTGACAGCGCCGATGAAGTCACTCATCAGTCAGAAAAAGCTCTCGGCAGTGATGCATCGGGGAGTCTGGTTTGATATCGGCAGGCCACGAGATTTGATGCAGGCGCGGTTGGCAGCGAACAGCAGATAGCCAGTCAGGCCTGTTCAGTGGCTGCGGTTTGCTGATGCGGCAGATGAACATCCTCAACACTGCCTGCATCAGGGTCATTAAAAACCTGCATTGAAATAGTTTTTTCACTGCGTGCCACTATGGTGGTGACAGCAGCATCGCCGGTAATGTTTACGGCGGTTCGAATCATATCCATCAGACGATCCACACCAATAATCAATGCAATACCTTCAACAGG
>JBEQLD010000054.1:0-11503 GCA_040326115.1 Mariprofundaceae bacterium
GCGATTGGAAATACGCCGTTGGTTCGGTTGAACCGGCTCAGTGCCGGTTTGGGTGCTGAAGTGGTTGCCAAGCTGGAGTTTTGCAATCCTTTGAATTCGGTAAAAGACCGAATTGGTAAAGCCATGATTGAAGCTGCGGAGCGTGATGGCCAGCTTAAAGATGGTGGCGTTATTGTAGAGGCGACTAGCGGTAATACCGGAATCGCTCTGGCATTCGTGGCTCGCTCAAAAGGTTATCGTTGTATCCTGACTATGCCTGAATCGATGAGTCTTGAGCGCAGAAAACTGTTGAAGCTTCTGGGTGCCGAATTGATTTTGACACCTGCTGAGCTAGGCATGAAGGGCGCGCTTGCCAAGGCTGAAGAGATTGTGAGCTCGACCGATAATGCATTTCTGGCACGGCAATTTGATAATCCGGCCAACCCTGAGATTCATCGTCAAACCACAGCTGAAGAGATTTGGGCAGACACAGATGGAAAGGTTGATGCAATTGTTGCCGGTGTCGGAACAGGCGGAACCATTACAGGTGTCGCTGAAGTACTGAAGAGTCGTAACCCTGACTTTAAAGCGATTGCTGTAGAGCCAGCCGATTCTCCGATTCTTTCTGGTGGCGCTCCAGGCCCGCATAAAATTCAGGGTATCGGTGCGGGTTTCATCCCTAAGAATTTGAATGTCGATATCGTTGATGGTGTAGAACAGGTCACCAATGACGAAGCATTTTCCATGGCTCGTCGTCTGGCGGATGAAGAGGGGATTCCGGGTGGTATCTCATCAGGTGCAGCTGTGACTGCAGCTCTGAGAGTGGCAGCCAAGCCTGAAATGAAGGGCAAACGTATCGTGGTCATTATCCCGTCTATGGCAGAACGTTATATGTCCACAGACCTTTTTAAAGGTATTGAAGTTTAAGTTTTATTGATTGGTGGGTGCTTCCCATCGTTGTAAACATTACGGAGTTGATAAGTGATTGATTTTACAGAAGAACAAATTGAACGTTATTCGCGTCATATTATTTTACCGGAAGTAGGTGCCGAGGGGCAGTCGAAACTTTTGGAGTCAAAAGTATTCATGATTGGTGCCGGTGGCCTTGGCTCACCTGTAGCCTATTATCTGGCTGCTGCCGGTGTGGGTACGATTGGTCTGGCTGATGCGGATGTGGTGGATTCATCCAATCTACAGCGTCAGATCATCCACAACCGGGATCGTATCGGCATGCCGAAGGTGGAGAGTGCCCGCGAAACGATTCAGGCGCTGAATCCGGATGTGAAGGTCAATACTTACAACTACTTTGTAACCGAAGACAATATTCGTGAAATCATTCGAGAGTATGATCTGGTGATTGATGGTTGTGATAATTTCCCGACCCGTTTCCTGGTCAATGACGCATGTTACATGGAGAAAATTCCACTGGTTTCCGGTGCGATGTTCCGTTTTGAAGGACAGGTCGCGACATTCAAGCCGCATCAGGTAAAGGGTGCGCCTTGCTATCGCTGTCTCTATCCAGAGCCACCACCGGCAGGTCTGGTTCCATCATGTTCTGAAGCGGGCATTTTGGGTGCTTTGGCTGGTGCGGTGGGAACCGTTCAGGCGATTGAAGCGCTTAAAGAGCTGCTTGGAATCGGTGATTCACTGGCTGGCAAGTTGATGACATTTGATGCGCTGCGCATGGAGTGGAGAAAACTGAAGCTGCGTAAAGATCCGGGCTGTCCATTGTGTGGCGACAATCCAACGATCACTGATCTTGTAACGTATGAGCAGGCGTGCGAATTGCAGTTAGGACACAGTTGATTGATACGAAAATGGCTTCCATGCCATTTTCTCAGACGGAGAGCAAAAGCGCGGTTTTTCTCTCCTTACAAAATTGGAGCGACGTCCAATTTTGATGGTACGTCCCTGTACCATGCTTTTTGTTCCCGGTATGGGATTGTTAAAACAGGAGTTGCTTGATGACAACGAAATATGATTTTGCACAGACATCGGATGTGGATGAGTTTGAAGCGGGGCTGAAGGCCTTTCTTGCCGGCACCATGCCGGAAGAGCGGTTCACGCCATTCCGTTTGCAGATGGGTGTTTATGGTCAGCGTCAGGAGGGTGTGCAGATGGTGCGCGCCAAGTTGCCTGGTGGCTGCATGACACCGGATCAGCTGGATGTGATTGCCGAGTGTGTGGAATCTTATGCCGGTGCACTGCCAACTGATGGCACATTGACCGAGAACCCTGAGAAAGTAGCGCATGTGACAACACGTCAGGATATTCAGGCCAACTTTGTAAAGCTTGAAGATGTATTGCCGTTTCTCCGCAAGCTTGATGCAGCGGGGCTTACCACGCGTGAGGCGTGTGGTAATACGGTTCGTAATGTGACTACTTGCTTCCTGGCGGGTCGTTGTCCGGCAGAGCATGCGGATGTGACAGTCCATGCAAGAAAATTTGCGGAGTTTTTCCTGCGCCATCCACTGGCTCAGCAGTTTCCACGTAAGTTCAAAGTGACATTCTCCGGTTGTGACACCGATTGTGGTCTCTCCGGCATGCATGACATCGGCTTCATTGCCACGCAGAAAGATGGCAAGTCCGGCTTCAAGGTCTGGGCTGCAGGTGGCCTATCCTCTCAGCCGATGGCAGCTATTCTGCTTGATGAGTTTGTCCCTGAATCTGAATTGTTGCTGGTGGGCGAAGCCCTGATGCGCATGCATTTCAAATACTCGGATCGCAAACGTCGTGCCCGTGCCCGTTTGAAATATGTGGCGCAGAAACTGGGTGCGGAAGGTTTTGTTGAAGAGTATCGCAAGCAGCGTGCTGTGATCGAAAAGACACGTGCGGATGATCAAGGCTATGCAGAAGCCAACTGGAGAACACCGACAGGTGAACTTCCTGTCTCTGCCAATGGCGTGGTTGAGCAGCACAATGGCAAACATGCCATTCTGATTAACCTCTTCCGTGGTGACATGACACCTGACCAGTGCCGTGCGGTTGCCCATGCGGCACGCACAGTGGGTACTGAAGATCTGCGCGTAACTGCCGAGCAGGGCGTGGTGATTGTGGATGTGGATGGTGACAAGGTTGATGCTGCGTTGGCAGTACTGAATAAAGCGGGGCTTTCAAGTGAGTATGCCCGCGGAATCTCGGATATCGTGGCATGCCCCGGTACAGAGACCTGCCGTCTGGGCATTACCTCTTCACGCGGACTTGCTGAAGCGATACAGCCATTGATGACAGAATTTAAACAGGATGCGACGCTGGCCGGGATTACCGTAAAGGCATCCGGCTGCCACCATTCGTGTGCACGTCATCATATTGCCGATCTCGGTTTTCATGGCCTTGCCAAGAAGGTTGAAGGTCAGGCGGTGCCTCACTATCAGCTGCATGTTGGTGGTTCAGGTGTGGCGGGTGCGAACCTGGCTTTTGCTACGAATCCTGTTCCAGCCAAACGTGCGCCGGAAGCAGGCATGTCTGTGCTCAATGCCTATAAGGATCAGCGTCAGGCTGATGAGTCCGTGCACGATTGGGCAACACGTATTGGCCAGGATGCGATTAATGACATTCTTGCACCATTCGCTGCAGGTGAAGGCGAAGTGGAAGGTCTGATCTATGACTGGAGTGAAAACGAGGCCTTCAATACCAAGGGTAACAAGAAGGGTGAGTGTGCCGGTGCGGTACTCTCCATGTCCGATGCTCTGATCTCCGAGGCTGAATATGAGCTGCTGATTGCCCGTGCCCATACCGATGCGATGTTCTGGACCGAGGCACTTACAGCACTGCGCCGTTCTGCAATTTCAACAGCACGCGCATTTCTTGTGCCTTTCGGAGAAGCGCCGGAAGAGGATGGTGATGTGTTCGCTCTATTGCTGGCCAATGCCGCTTCAGATGCTGAGCTGATGAAGCGGTTCAACGCTGTGCAGGGTGCATTGATGACTGTTGATCTTGCAGACCCGGCATCGGGTGTAACAAAATTGAAAGAGTTTCAATCTGCATGGATTGAGCTTGCCGCGGTGCGTTTTGCCGCTGTGCCATCGACTGAGCCCGAATCAGGTTTGAAGTCTGACAGTTCAGATGATGCATCTTCGGATGTAGAGCTGCTGGATCTCTCCGGTGTGGCATGCCCGATGAATTTTGTGAAGACAAAGATCAAACTTTCACCCATGGCTGTCGGTTCTCAGCTGGACGTAATTCTTGATGATGGCGCACCGATTGAAAATGTGCCCCTCTCACTTGAAGAGCAGGGACAGACCATTCTGGCCAAGGATAAGATTTCCGATAGCCAGTGGAAAATCCGGGTGGAGAAGAGCACCAGCATTTAATGATGACGACTGATCTGCATCCGTTTGCCAATCCCGGCCGTACCAAACTTGCTTTGGTCAGCCGTGGTGTGGCTCTGCCTGAAGGACTGAGCCAGCCATCGCGCTGGATTGCTCAGGCCAATGCGGCGGAGACGGTGATTGATATCCGCTTATCCAGTGGAAACTTCTGTTCTGTTCCGGTGGGTCAGCCCTATACGGATGAGAGTACCTTTCAGCTTCATGAAGATGAGAATGGTTTTCATCTGAGCTGTGCAGGCGAAGAGCAGGTGATTGAGCTGGTTGAAGCTCCTTCTTTCTACAGCAGAACAACAAGATCGGGCGCAAGAATGGGCAGTTTTGCATCACTGCATGACAAACTGTTGATTCTCAATCCGCTGCTTGGTTGCGGCTTTTTTGCTGAGCGCGGACTTGCCTGTCAGTACTGCCAGTATGACTCCATGCTGAATGAAGTTGAGCCGCCGCTTCGTGACTCCCTTGATCTGGTCGAGGTGGTTCGTGCTGCCCTGGATGAACGTGAGGTTGATACAGTCTACCTCTACAATGGTTATGCACCGGGAGATGATGCCGGACTGGCGCGACTGGTTCCGATTATTGATCTGCTGCGCCGCCATCTCGGGCACAGACAGATTGCACTGGAGACGGTCGCTCCGATTGATCTCTCTGTGATTGATGAGCTCTATGCAGCAGGACTGGATATTTTTGTCTGCAATCTGGAACTGTATAGTGATGAGAAGTTTGCTGAGGTCTGTCCGGGTAAGCAGAAGCATGGTGGTCAGAAAGCGATCTGGGCAGCTTTGGCTCATGCCAGACAGATATTCCGTGACGGAGCGGTTGTCAGCCACCTGATACCGGGACTGGAACCTCTTGAGTCAACGCTGGATGGAATGAGGGCGTTGATTGAGCGAGGTGTAGTACCTCTGCTGGTTCCGTTCAGGCCATTGCCCGGAACGGCTCTGGAAAATTGTGATTTGCCAAGTCTGGATGATGTGGAACAGGCGCTGCTGGTTCAGTATGAACTGCTCGCTGATTCCGGTATTCCTACCCATCGCCTGCGTGATATGGGTCGTGTATTGACGCCGATGGAGGGTCGTGCCCTTACCGGGGATGAACCCAATCTGCGTGAACGTGTTGAAGAGTGGAGTATTACCAATCCCGGCCGCTGGCTGGGCGGACTGGCGGATCGTTTTCGCCGTGGACTACGTGTGCAGCAGTCCGGGGACTCCAAGGAACTCTGATGGCTATTTTTATTGATCAGTCACCCCTGCATGTTCTGCTGGCCAGAAAAGGGCTGCCCTATGCAGCGCTGGCGCTTATTGCACTGCTGGCATACCTGGCACTGAATCAGACCCCGCCCGAAGGGCTGACTGAGAGCGGCTGGCGCTCCATTATTGTATTTGCTCTCTGTTTGGTTCTCTGGGTGACACAGCTGTTGCCACTTTCGGTGACCTCTCTGTTGGGATTGGCGCTTCTGCCACTGCTGGGAGTGCTTCCGGCAGATGATGCCTATGGCATGTTTGGTAACTCGGCTGTGTTTTTCATACTTGGCGCTTTCATGCTTGCCGGCGGCATTATTAAAACAGGCCTCTCCGAGCATGTTGCGCTTGCCTTGATTGACAGGATTGGCCTCGGGCCACGGCGATTGCTGCTGACCATGTTGCTGCTTCCGGCGCTGATGGCTGCATTTATGCCGGAGCATGCGGTTGCTGCCGTAATGATCCCGATTGTCTGGGAAATTGTACGTGGTCTCGATCTGAAGCCGGGACATCGTTATGCACAGTCGCTCTTTTTTGCCATGGCATGGGGTGCGATTATTGGTGGTGTTGCAACGTTGCTTGGTGGTGCACGAGGACCACTGGCACTGGGTATTGTGGAAGAGCTGACCGGCAGAGGATTCTCATTTCTGGATTGGGTTCTGGCTGCGGCGCCACTGGTGATTGGTATGCTTGTGATTGGCGCGGTTCTACTGCTGATTGTAACGCCGTTTGATGGTCTTGATGTGAAATCAGCACGGGATCGGATTGAAAAGAGACAGCTGGAACTGGGCAGCTTGAGCATTCAGGGAAGAATCATGGCCCTGCTGCTGTTTGTAACGGTAGTGCTGTGGGTAACTCAGGGACATGAACTTGGGCTGGCCAGCATTGCGCTGGTGAGTGTGGTGCTGATGTTTGCACTCAGGCTGGTTTCATGGCGAGAGGTTGAGTCGCATGTGAACTGGGGCGTCGTATTGATGTATGGCGGTGCCATTGCCGTGGGCAAGGCGCTGACAGTCACCGGTGCGGGTATCTGGCTGGCGCAGGAGCTGTTGCCATCCGGATTGGTGGGTATCGCGCTGCTGATTGTTTTTGCTCTGATCACGCTGTTGATGACCGAAAGTGTCAGCAATGCGGCTGCGGTAGCGATTCTGTTGCCTGTGGTGATCCCATTTGCTGTGGCAGCAGGTCTGGATCCGGTTACAGCGGCAATGGCTGTCGGTATCATTGCCGGTTTTGCATTCATCCTGCCGATGGGCACACCGCCGAATGCAATGATTTATGGAACGGGCCATGTGCAGTTGTCATGCATGCTGCGTTACGGCGCTATTTTATCGCTGTCAGCGCTACTGCTGTTTGCTCTGGTTAGTGGCACTTGGTGGCCGCTGGTTGGATTAGGAGTGTAATTGATGGAAAAGGATCAGATGAATCAGACTGTTGAGCTCCTGAAACAGGCGGAACGTGAGTTTGCGCCAAATCTGGTATTTGCCTGCAGCTTTGGTGCTGAGGATGTTGTGTTGTTTGAGTTGATTGCCAAACATGCCCCATCGATTCGTATTGTAACACTTGATACAGGTCGTCTTCCTCAGGAGACCTATGATGTGATGGATGCGTGCCGCGAGAAGTATGGACTGAATATTGAGGTTCATTTTCCGGATGCATCTGATGTTGAGCAGATGGTTCGTGAGAAGGGCGTGAATCTTTTTTATAAGAGCCTTGAGAATCGAAAGCTCTGCTGTGATATTCGTAAGATCCGTCCGTTGAAACGTGCTCTGGAAGGTGCAGAAGCATGGGTGACCGGACTTCGCCGTGAGCAGGCAGCATCACGCACGGATATGCAGCCAATTGAAGATGATACGGCGTTCGGTATTAAAAAATTCAATCCGCTGATCGAGTGGTCTGAGCAGGATGTCTGGGACTATATTCGATCCAATGATGTGCCGTATAACAAGTTGCACGATCAGTTTTATCCATCCATTGGCTGCGCACCATGTACGCGCGCAGTATCTGTGGGTGAAGATCCGAGATCGGGTCGCTGGTGGTGGGAGAATGAGGATGCTGTGGCCGAGTGTGGTCTGCATGCTAATCCGATTGCACATGATGCGATTTCAAAGCTGAAAAAGTAGAGAGGAGAGCGTTGATGAGTGATCACAAAAAGATATCTATTGTCTGCTTCAGTGGCGACTTTGATAAAATCATTGCGGCTTACACCATCGCTACGGGTGCTGCGGCAACCAACCGTGAAGTGACCATGTTCTTTACCTTCTGGGGTTTGAATGCGTTGAAAAAGAAGCAGGGTCACAGCTGGCTGGGTAAGGATTTTCTATCCCGCGCATTCAACTTTCTGATGGGCGGCAGAAAAAGCCTGCCACTCTCCCGGCTGAATTTTGGCGGTATCAGCCCGATGCTGATGACGAACATGATGAAGAAGAACAATGTGGCGACGTTGCCCGAGTTGATTGAGGCGGCAGACGCCTTGGGGATTCGTCTCTATGCCTGTGAAATGGCGATGCAGATTCTGGGTGTGACAAAAGATGATCTGGTTGATTCGGTTCAGGAGGTTGTCGGCGTAGCCACATTCCTGAATGAGTCTGAAGATTCTCACATCATCTTTATTTAGGAAGGTTAAGTGATGCATTTTCTGGATATAACCCGTGAGACATGTCCGATGACTTTTGTGAAGGTGAAGCTTCAATTGGCCCGGATGGATGCCGGTGAAGAGCTGGAAGTCATTTTGAATGAGGGTGAGCCTCTCAGGAATGTACCCCAGTCATGTGAAGAACAGGGATACAAAGTGCTCTCTGTTGAAGATTGCGGTGATGATGATGGCAAGCACCGCGTTGTAATTAAAAAGTAAGAATGAGTTTGGAGAAACCAATGTCTAAACATAAAATGACACAGCTTAAGGCGCTTGAGGCTGAGTCGATTCATATTATCAGAGAGGTGGTGGCGGAGTTTCGTAATCCGGTCATGCTCTATTCCGTGGGCAAGGATTCATCGGTACTGCTACATCTGGCGCGTAAAGCTTTCTACCCGGCACCGCTGCCCTTTTCACTGCTGCATGTGGATACCGGCTTCAAGTTCAAAGAGATGTATGAATTCAGGGATAACTTCTGCAAAGAGATCGGCGTTGATCTGATTGTTAAGAAGAATGAAGATGCGATGAAGAAGGGCATGAACCCGAAAGAGTTCGGTGTAGCCCGTTGTTGTGGCGCTCTGAAGACTCAGGGACTACTTGATGCGCTTGAAGAGGGTGGTTATGACGCAGCCTTTGGTGGTGCACGTCGTGATGAGGAGCGTTCCCGAGCCAAAGAGCGTGTGTTCTCCATGCGTGATGAGTTTGGTCAGTGGGATCCGAAGAATCAGCGTCCTGAACTGTGGAGTATTTATAACGGGCGGATTCATGAAGGTGAATCGGTTCGTGTATTCCCGATCTCCAACTGGACCGAGATGGATATCTGGTCCTATATCCGCGAAGAGGAGATTCCGATTGTACCGCTCTATTTCGCTAAAGAGCGTCCAATGATCGAACGCGGTGAGATGTTGATTCCCTATTATGAAGAGAACAAAGATCAGCTGCTGGAGGGAGAAGAGCCGAAGATGGTGATGTCTCGCTTCCGCACGCTTGGTTGCAGCCCCTGTACCGGAGCGGTGCGCTCATCTGCATCGAACATGGATGAGATTGTGATTGAGGCGGCTGCGGCGAAACGTTCAGAGCGTGAGACACGGATTATCGACCACGGTGCAAATACGATGGAAGATAAGAAAAAAGAGGGTTATTTCTGATGGCTAAATTAAATCTGGATCTGACTAAAGAGATTGAGCTGTTACGGCTGGTGACGGTCGGTAGCGTGGATGATGGAAAATCGACTCTGATCGGTCGTCTTCTGGTGGACACCAAAGGCGCATTTGAGGATCAGCTGCTTGCTGTTCGCAAGAAGAAGGGCGAAACAAAAATCGCTTCTGCATCTGAAATTGACCTGGCAATGCTGACGGACGGGTTATCTGCTGAACGTGAGCAGGGTATTACTATTGATGTGGCCTATCGTTATTTTGCTACGCCAAAACGTAAGTTTATCATGGCGGATTGTCCGGGGCATGAGCAGTACACGCGTAATATGGTAACAGGAGCTTCCACTGCGAATGCAGCGATCATTCTGATCGATGCCCGAAATGGAGTAATGCCACAAACCAAGCGTCATACCCATATTCTTGGTCTGCTGGGCATCCCGCATCTTATTGTAGGAATTAATAAAATGGATCTGGTGGATCACGATCAGGCTGTTTTTGAGAAGATTCGCGATGATATAAAAGCCTACTGTGCCAAGCAGGGCGTGAAAGATCTAACCTGTATTCCGATGTCGGCACTCGATGGTGATATGGTGGCCGTGCGCGGCGACAATATGGATTGGTACGAAGGCCAGACGCTGCTGGAAACACTGGAAGACCTCTCTGTACTCGATGCTGTGGATGAGCAGCCGTTCCGTCTGCCTGTGCAGTTGATTAATCGCCCACAGACCGCTGATCTGCCGGATTACCGTGGATTCATGGGAACCATTGCTTCCGGCACAGTTAAAGTCGGTGATGAAGTGATGGCAGCGCCAAGTGGCAAGAGCTCGACTGTAAAAGAGATCGTTACTTTTGATGGTAATCTGGATGAGGCGTTTGCGCCGCAGAGTATCACTATCACACTGAGTGATGAGATTGATATTTCTCGTGGAGATATGCTGGTTCATACGGGTAAGGCAACGTCCGATGGCAAAGAGCTGACCGCCAATGTCTGCTGGATTGGTGATGACCCGCTTACCAATCGTAAGAAGTATATGATTAAACATACCACCAGCAGTGTAAAAGCAATGGTTGCGAGTATTGATTTCCGCCGTGATATTCATACGTTAGATCGGGAAGATGCCGATGAACTGGCTATGAATGAAATAGGGCAGATCACTTTCAAACTTCAGAAACCACTGCATTATGATCTTTATGCCGATAACAGGGTGACAGGAAGTTTCATTGTTATTGATACGTTTACCAATAATACCGTTGGTGCAGGGATGATCGTTTAATCTTTCGTCAGAAATGAGTTCATACAGCGTTACTCGGTGCTTATTTGGTTTTACCAAACTGCGCTTCTCGTGTCTTGTCTGAATTCATTTCTGTCAAATGCTATTGTGATGTTTTTTGTGATGCGCTTCACAGTAACAGAATGATTTTTTCGCAGTGTTGGTTACCAAGTGAAAAATTAACGTCTATTCTGTAGTTACTGGAGGAAGTATGAAAAATTTATTCTGGATTATGATTGTAGCATTTGGATTGAGCGGTTGTGCAACTCTGCAAGATGGAGCCGATGCAACAGGCAAAGCGTTTGGTGATGCTTACGACTGGGTTGTAGGCGATGATGAGAAGAAGGAAGACTCTTCGAAATAATATAATTTAATCAGGGGTGTGAAATCATCACCCCCTGATTAGTTTCATCCCCAATCAATTTGTTGAAGCTGTTTCCACAGCTCGGAAGTTACAGGCCCCATGGGCCTGTTTTTTTTGCGCACGGCTTTAACATCAGTTTCAATCGGTGCCAGGCCATCCCCTGAAAGCATCAGAAGCTCACCGCTATTGATCTCATCTTCAACCATGTGTCTCGGCATGCGTCCCCAGCCGAGTCCTGAAGCGATGATCCGCTTTTTCATCATGAAATCATTCACTACCCAGTGACGAACCCCTTCGACAACTCCGGCAGTTCTTTTTTCGCTGTGCCTGCTGGTATCGCGAACAAGAATCTGAACACTGCCTTCAAAATCCCTATCGGTAAGCTGGCTGGCTCTTGATGCAAGAGGGGAGCTGGGTGAAAGGACAGTGACCAGCTCGATTCGGGTTAATGTAATGTCTTCATAGTCGCTATGGGGGTCGAATGATTCAGTGATGGCAATGTCGGCATCATCATCGTTGAGCCGCTCCATCGTG
>JBEQLD010000055.1:0-11427 GCA_040326115.1 Mariprofundaceae bacterium
GTATTGTGACTGTGCCTGAAGATCAGTTGCCGGTGATATTACCAGAACACCTACAGCCAACCGGTGGCGCATCACCTCTGACCGACTGCGAAGAATTTGTGCATGTTGATTGCCCGAAATGCGGCAAGGCTGCCAGACGCGAGACCGATACCTTTGACACTTTCATGGAGTCATCCTGGTATATGAATCGTTACACCTCGCCACAATCTAATGATGCGATGGTGGATGCCGCTGCGATGAAGCAGTGGGCGCCTGTGGATCAGTATGTTGGCGGTGTTGAGCATGCCGTGCTGCATCTGCTCTATGCCCGTTTTTATCACAAGCTGATGCGTGATGCCGGACTCTTCACCTCTGAAGAGGGAGGCGATGAACCGTTCAAGAGTTTGCTGACGCAGGGCATGGTGCTCAAAGATGGTGCCAAGATGTCCAAGTCCAAAGGCAATACGGTTGATCCGGGTGGTATTATTGAGAAGTACGGCGCGGATACCGCGCGTCTGTTCACCCTGTTTGCCGCACCACCGGAGAAGGATCTGGAGTGGAGTGATGCCGGTGTTGAAGGAGCAAACCGCTTCCTGAAACGGGTATGGAAACTGCTGGATAAGGCAGGCAAACAGTTTCCCGGTCAGGCTTCGGAAGCTGCGACCAAAAAACTGCGCTTTGATATTCATACGACCATCTCGCGTGTAACCCATGCCTTTGAACATGGCTTTGCCTTTAATGTGGCGATTGCTGCGCAGATGGAGCTCTCCAACAGCCTGAGTGGATTTGATGCGCATGATGAAGCGGGCGTTGCTGCTTTTGATGAGGGAATGCAGGCGTTGGCAATGATGCTGGCACCGTTTGTGCCTCACTTTGCCTGTGAAGTTGCTGAACGGTTGGGCATGTCCGATATCGCAGTCGTGGCCACCTGGCCGACTGTCGATGAGTCTGCACTGGTGCAGAGCGAGATTACGCTGGCGGTTCAGATTCAGGGCAAACGACGCGGTGAGATTACCATCGCCAAAGATGCGGATCAGGACACTGCTCTGGCAGCTGCGCAGGCCGATCCATCAATCGCCAAGTGGATGGATGATATGCAGATTGTGAAGGTGATTTTGGTTCCGGGTCGTCTTTTGAATGTCGTGGTAAAACCGGCATGATGTTCCGTTCACTGTTTGTAGCAGCTATCCTGACCCTTAGTTCCTGTGGTTATCATCTGGTGGGACATGGTGATGGAACGGGAGCTGTTCCTGCTGATGTGACGACGGTTTCAGTCCAGGCCGTGGGTGAGGCAGCGAAGCCATTTCTTTTTGACCTGAAACATCAGCTTGAAGGAAATGATCACTATAAGCTGATTGATGCCGAGAGTGTCAGTGATGAGAAATCCCATGCCGTGATCCGTATTGAACAGGCATCTGAATCATTTGTGCCGAGCGCTTATGACTCGTCAGGGATTGCAATTCAGTACCGCATGACCATTCAGGGCATCGTTCGTCTTTACAGGGCCGGGAGTCTGATTTGGGAGAGTGGCGTTATCTCCAAATCCGGTGATGTCTATGTTACCGGTGGCCCGACAGATGTTGAGGCATCCCGAAAACGGATTCAGGAAGAGCTGCGCAGCGAGTGGACAGTGGCTGTATCGAGCCGGATCAGTTCCGGCTTCTGATGCGGATTTAATGAAAGCCGGGAGCGCAGAAGATGAAACTTTCGGCTGATAGAGCGGTGGAAAGTGATGCATCTGCACTCTATCTCTATGGTGAAGATGCCGATGCGCTGTTTGAGGCGGCGGAGCTTCTTCTGGCTAAAGGTGACCCTGAAGCGACCCGGTTGCGGGTGGATGTTTCCGAGCTTGCAAGGATAGAGACCGAGAGTAAAAGTCAGGGGCTGTTCGGTCCTTCAAAATGTTATGCACTGGTTCGCAATGCGGAATCTGCATCACCCAAGCAGGGTGACCACCTGTTAAAAATGGTCTCTGAGGCACGGCCGGAAAACCGGCTGATTATCTGTGCCCCCGGCATCGCCTGGAAAAAAGCGCTGCATAAAAAGATGCAGGCGCACTCAGATTCAGATCTGGCTCAATGCGAATTTCATACGCCATCACCGGCAGCATTTCAGGCGTGGCTGGCCAAGGAAATCAAGGTAGAGAACCTGAATATTACCGATGAAGCGCTGCAGATGATGGGTGAACGGCTGCATGGCCTGCGCGCGGCTGCTAGACAACTTATTGAGCGGCTGCGCCTTTATGATGATGGGCAAGGTGAGAGTCTGGGCATTAGTGTGGTTGGTGATCTGTTGGGTGAGCGCAGCCCGGAAGATCTTGAGGCTTATTGCCATGCGGTAGCCAAAAGAGATTCAGAAGCACTCATTCTTCTGCGCAGGCTGATCTGTGATCAGCAGGTGGCCGAGGTTCAGATCATCAGTTGGCTGGGTACACGCATGAATCAGCTATTGATGTATTGCTGGTATCAGGCCCAGCGTGAACGCAATCCACTGCAGAAGGCACGGGTATTTGGTGCAGCACGGCAGCAGATTCCGGGTGAGGCTCGAGCCTGGAAAGGCAAAGAACTCTCTGCCGCCATTAAACGGATTACGGAAGCTGAAAAGCTGATCAAAGGCGCATCCATCGAAAACAATCTGGTGGTGCTGGAGCGGATGACAATAGATCTGCTTGGCAGCAAATCTTCCGTATGAGTAAAGCTGTTGATCCATCCACCAACCCATCAGAGTGGTTGAGCTTTGAGCGTGAACATCTCTGGCACCCTTATGCCCCGATGAAAAATCCTGCCCCCGTATACCCGGTAAAATCGGCATCGGGTGTGAACCTTACCTTTGAGGATGGAAGAGAGGTGATTGATGGCATGGCCTCATGGTGGTCTGCCATTCATGGATACAATGTACCCGAGCTGAACGAGGCTGTTCAGAATCAGCTTGAAGATATGGCGCATGTGATGTTTGGCGGGCTAACCCACAGGCCTGCAGCTGATCTGGCTGAGCTGTTGTTGAAGGTTGCACCGGAGAGTATGCAGCATGTCTTTTTTTCCGATTCCGGTTCCGTCTCCGTGGAAGTGGCGATCAAGATGGCCATTCAGTATTGGCAGGCTCAGGGCAGAGAAGAGAAGCACAGGCTTCTGACGATTCGCAATGGATATCATGGCGATACCTTTGGTGCGATGAGTGTCTGTGATCCGGTATCGGGCATGCACCATCTTTTTTCAGGCATGCTGGCTAAGCAGCTTTTTGCTGATGCCCCCACAGTTACAAATGATGATGATTGGGATGAGTCACTATCTGTCTCACAGATGGCCTCCATTACATCCAGAATCAAAACCCATCATCATGAATTGGCAGCGGTGATCCTTGAGCCGATTGTGCAGGGTGCAGGCGGAATGCGGATTTATGCAGCGGAGTTTTTGCGTCAGGTTCGTCAACTCTGTGATGAGTATGATCTGCTTCTGATCTGCGATGAGATCGCGACCGGTTTTGGCCGGACAGGCAAAATGTTCGCCGTGGAGCATGCGGGAATTCAGCCGGATATTCTCTGTCTGGGTAAAGCCCTGACCGGTGGATATATGACTTTGGCAGCAACACTCTGTTCCGCAAAAGTGACAGACGGGATTCATAGTGATTCAGGGGACAATGAGAGTTCAGGCGTGTTGATGCATGGGCCAACCTTTATGGCCAATCCTCTGGCCTGCTCGGTGGCAGTAGCGAGCATCAATCTCCTGTTGAACTCACCGTGGCAGGAGAGAGTTCAGAATATTGAGCAGCAGTTGAAAGAAGAGCTGGCCCCATGCCGGGAGATGGCAGGTGTTGCAGATGTTCGTGTTCTGGGGGCGATGGGTGTGGTTGAGATGAATGATCCGGTTGATGTGGCAGAGGTTCAGAAGCAGTTGATCGATCAGGGTGTCTGGTTGCGTCCTTTTGGAAAACTTATCTACACCATGCCGCCTTATGTCACCTCAGCAGAGGAGCTGTCAAAAATCACTTCTGCAATATGTGATGTGGCTAACACTCTTCCAGCCGGTTATAAATTATAATTTGAATTAACTACACTGTTTTACGGTTTCTTGATAATAACTTACCATCAGGTGCTAAAGAACATATTGATGGGAGCGATAAACAGTTAAATATGCCGAATTATTATTTATCCGTAATTGCGTAGCTGATGCCGCAGCTAATTATTCATAACAGGGAAGAGGAGTGGGAGCTTGAGCTTGGTGCCCGCACCAGAATCGGGCGGGTGCTTGAGAGCGAGGTCTGCCTGCAGGATACCCTGGTCTCCAGACGCCATGCTGAAATTAACCGCACCGAACAAGGCTATCTTTTCAGAGATCTGGGAAGCAGTAACGGCTCATATATAAAAGATGTCCGCATCACTGAAAGCCTGTTGGGAAATGGCGATTCGGTACGGATTGGAAAGAATACCTTAACCTTCATAGAGGATCACACAGATACATCTCCGGCCGGGCTTGTTCGCATTGCCAGCAAGCCAATATCTGAACGGGCTATTCAGGATCGTATCGAAATCAGTGAAGAGAGTGCTTTTACCCCTGCCTATCTCATCACTGATGAAGTTGATTGGCGCGTGGATTACGAGAAACTGCGGCTGGGTAACGAGCTGCTGCACCGTGTCGAATTGAAACGTGATCTGGATGATATTCTCAAAAATATTGCAGCTAAGCTGCTTGAAATTTTCCCGGCTGACCGCTGTGCCATTCTGCTGCTCGATTCTGAATCGGACAGGCTTGTGCCAAAGGCTATAAAGGCATTGCCCGGGATTGAGAAAAACATGTCGATTTCCGAATCAATTCTTAATGAGCTGCGTAACTCCCATTCGGCACTGCTTGTGGCGGATATGAGTGAAGATGAACGTTTTTCTCACTCCGCATCCATTCTTGTACAGGGGCTGCACTCCATACTGTGCACGCCGATTATTTATGATGGCCACTTTTATGGTGTTATCTATCTGGACAGCCAGAAATCAGCCATGATGTTTTCGAGAAAAGATCTGCAACTGATCACAAGTCTGGGGGCTAGTGTGGCGACGATTGTTGCCAATGCACAACTGCTTCAATCCATTGAGCAGGAGGCCAAAGACAAGGCGCAATATGAACGGCTGCTGCCGCCCAGTGTGGTTCAGAAAATCGCGAGCGGTGAAATCAAGCTGGAGAAGAGAGGTGGTGAGCTTAAGGAAGTTACCATCCTCTTTGCTGATATTCGTGGCTTTACTAATATGGCGCACTACGCATCGGCCACAGAAGTGGTTGAGATGCTCAATGAGTATTTTGAACTGATTGTAAGTATTGTGTTCCAATTCGGTGGCACCGTGGACAAGTTCATCGGCGATGAGGTGATGGTGCTTTTTGATGCTCTGACTGATGTGGAGTATCCGGAAGACCGAGCCATCAAATGTGCATTCCATATGCATGGTGCACTCGAACTTTTTAACAAAGAGCGGAAAGAGAAGGGAGAAAAGGTCATTCAAATTGGTATCGGTATCAATACCGGAGATGCAGTTGTCGGGGCGATCGGATCAAGCCAGGCGATGCAGTACACCTGTATTGGTAATGCAGTGAATGTTGCATCCCGTCTGACCAGTATGGCCGAATCGAAGCAGACCATTATCTCGGAAACAACATTTAAAAAACTGAGGTTGAAGCCAAAGCATACAAAACTTCCGAAAGTGTCACTAAAAGGTATTGATAGTGATATACAGCTCTATTCAGTCTGGGAGCAGGTAACTGATACAACCAGGCATGATTAGTTTGACAGGGGGCTGTTCTTTTCAGCTCTCTGCTTGTTCAGATGTTACCAACTCTCCACCTGCCACGTGGACTTTGTTCATATAGATCAGTCCGCCCTGCAGCCGATCTATATCAGCTTCAATAAAGAGAAAATCAAACACCTCATCGGCAATCTTTGCATCGACCGTCACGTTTAGTACGACCTTCTCGGTTTTTTCACCGACACCGCGGTTGACCAGCGGAGAGCTTTTTCCAACACCGCGGGCAAAGTGGTGATTAATGGTCTGCAGCTCATATTTTTCACGCAGCCCCTTTGCCCCTTTTATCGCATTGATTTCAGGAACAATACAGGTGATTAGTTTTTTCTCAGCTATCATGGCCCAGCAACCTTTCCAGAATCTCAGGTGCAATATGGGTAGCAGCCTTTTCAAGCTCAGTCATGTAGATCATACCCATGCCCGGTGTATCCAGCTTGCCTGCAATATAGATACGCTCAAAAATTCGGTCGGCCAGGTCGTTGGCAACGACGATGTTGATGATCTCTTTCTCTACATCAATGGCGACACTCATGACTCCGAGCAACTCATGCATGCCAGTGCCTTTGCCGTAGTGGAAGGTTGCACCCTGGGCACCGGCCTCCTGCGCTGCTTCCACGATCTCATTGCCCAGACCGCGCTGGACAATGCAGGTGATAAGGGAAACATCGGTTAAGACGGTGATGTTGGTCTTGCTCATATCGCCTCCTCTGCTGTTTTAGCTTTTTTTTTGCTCTGCTGTTGCTGGTGGTGACGTCTGATCTTCCACTGCACCCAGAGCCCCGCAGTGAGTACGGAGATGATCGGGCCGATCGATGCCAGCGCCAGAATGCCGAAGCCCTCTGTTGCCTCCACTGCATTGCCCAGTCCCAGCCCCATAGCCAATACCAGTGGCACCGTAATCGGGCCAGTGGTTACACCGGCGCTGTCCCATGCCACGTTGACGAACTCCTCCGATGATATCCAGGTAAGAACCAATGCAAGAGCATAACCCGGAATGACCAGCCAGGTGAGAGAGAGTGAAAAGATGATTTTTGCAACACCCAGAGCAATCCCGCAACCAACTCCGATGGATACGGCATAGAGCAGCATGCTTTTTTCAAAGGCACCGTTGGTAAGATTCTGAACCGTAATGCCCAGTGCATTCAGTGCAGGCTCAGCCAGCGTTGCGCCGAATCCCAGAAACCAGGCAAAGAGAAGCACGATAACAATGCCGAGGCCCCAGCCGTAGTAAGGGGAAGTAGAGATGTCGGTCATGGCGGTGAATGCTGCCGGGAGCAGGGAGCCTGACTGCTCTCCCAGGCGTGAAAGGCCGAACTCCAGCCCGAGATTGAAGATAATCATACCGAGTACACAGAGTGTAATTCCGTAGACAATCGTGGCTTTATCATTGAGGCGCTCTTTCAGAATGTAGTGGAGTACAATCACCAGAAATGCGACCAGCGGAATAATGGCCCGGATGCCGGAGGAGATCTCCTGCCACGGGCTTGAATCGAGCCATCCGGTCTCACCCGTTGATGCCATGGTTTGTGCGGCACTTTGAGCCGTTGCAATAATCTCTTCAGGTGAGGTGACACTGCTGACAAACAGGGCAAGTAGAATCACAGCAATAATCGGGAAGAGGGAGGCCAGTGTCACAATACCGAATCCGGCCAGTGGGGAGGCGCCTTTGCCCGCCGTGGTGGCGATACCGATACCGAGCGCAAGTACCAGTGGTACAGTCACCGGGCCGGTTGTTACCGCGCCGCAGTCCCATGCCAGGCCAAGGATGATGGCAAGTTCAGGATCGGAGTTCAGATAGAGTGTCAGTCCGATAAGTGGAAGCAGCGTGATATAGATCAGCGGCTTCAGGCTCCAGCCATTGAGCAGGCGCAGCGTACCAAGCACTGCTGCCAGACCGACGCCAGCACCAACGGCCAGTACAAGTGCACTGCTCCAGTGATTCAGCATGGCGTAGAGATAGGGGGCCTTTTCCACAACTACAATTGAGCCTGCAGCTTTCAGTGCTCCGATAGCCGGCTCGGCAAAAGTCACACCTATCCCCAACAGCAGTGCGATCAGCAACACCAGTTTCAGAGGGGCCTTCGCAGGAAGTGTTTTTCCGATCATTTCGCCAAAAGGCATCAGGCCGCGTTTCAGCCCCTCCATAAAGAGCATCAGCCCGACCATGACGGCAAGCAGGCCAATGATAATGCTTTCGGGAATGCCCACTTCCTGGTGCAGGATGAGAATCTGAAATAGAAGCAGGTAGAGAGCCAGAGGCAGAACAGCCCGCATCTGCTCGATGAAACGAACACTGATATAGGGTTGAAGCAGGCGATAGATATCGAGTGACCGAAGTCTGATCTTTGTGGGTCTGGGAACAATCAGGTTACCCTCCAGATCCGGCTGCGCTTTAGGCACGATATCATTGTAACTGACCACGTTCTGCTTGACGGAGGTTTCCCGTACAAATGCACCATAGCGTAGGTTTTTATTGCCTGAACTCATGAATCTCCATTTTCCATTAAACAGATGATATTAAACGGGAGCCATTATTGCTCCTTGTTCCTAACCTTAGCGGATAGCTGATTGATAGGTAAGCCTGAGTCCTGTCTCATAATTTAATTGGAAGTGGCCAGATTGTATAAATAGAAAAAGCACCTTCCGGACAGGCAGAGTTATCGAGGTGTTATGGCTTGTGTGAATATACTTTGACTTTGCCGATGCCTTTTAATTCATAATCAGTGGATGAAAAAGTATCTGTGAAATTCAGAGTTTTACAGGTCATCTCATCCATCAGGATTTCTCCGGGCCCGGCTTTGGCTTCCAGTCTTGACGCGAGATTGACATGTTTGCCAAGGACCGTAAAAGCCCGGCGATTATGGGCTCCGATAATGCCAAGAACGGCATCTCCGGTGCCAATGCCAATACCGATTTCCAGCCGTTCGAGATCATTCAGGCTTAGCTGATGGTTGAGCTCATTGACTCGTTTCATAATCTCCAGTGCTGCCTGGAAAGCCAGTTGTGAACAGTGCGTAGGAGAGGGTAAAACACCAAACACTGCCATGGCTCCATCGCCGGTGATTTTATCAATGATTCCGGAAGAGTTGAGAATAGGTTGCAGCATACACTCCATATAAATGTTCAGGGTGTGCATGACCACCTGGGCATCATGACTCTCGTTGAATGCGGTAAATTCACGAATATCAACAAACAGGGTAGCGATGGTTTTTCGTTCACCTGCCGTATCAAACTGCAGTAGCCCGCTGGATACACGTTCTGCTACTTCCTGCCCGAGATAGCGATCAAGAACCCTGCCCTGTTTTTCCCGAAGAAGAATAAGATCATTGGCGGTCTGCTGATATCTCAGGGTTTGAAGGGTTGCATCGGTCACATCAGAAAAAATTAACCAGGCTGTTTTCTTCTCATAAACCGCATAAATATCGACATGCAGATTCTCTTTTAGCTGAATCTGAGGAAGATCAAATGAATCGTGAAAAGGGAGCAGTCCATGCAGGGCGTCGCAAAGCTCTGTGGCGGAATCACCGGGCCGGGGAGGGGTGGAAAAACAGTCCTGACAATCTCCTCCTGATGATTCAATGGTGCAACCGTCTTCTGCAAGTTTGATCCAGGTTGGCGATAGCGCCTTAATGTTTCGTGCGGCAATATTGCGGTAAACAGGCTTGGGAAGCGTGGATAGTGTCATGGCCTGATAAGCTCTTCTGCCAGCTTATGAAATGCCTCTTCAACATGCACCCCGGTTTTTGCACTGGTCAGATAAACAGGAGGGCCACCTTCCGATAACGTCTGAATCTCAGTAGAGCTGAAGCTCCACTCATCAAGCAGGTCATACTTATTGACCATAATAACCACGGGCAGGCCTTCCAGTTCGTCCTGAAACCCTGCCAGGATTTCCCGGCCCTCTTCAAGTGAGGATCGGCGAGTCCCATCAACAACCATGATAATACCAGAGGCTCCTCTCAGATAGGTGGTGGGAATCTGTTTATAATCTTCCTCACCATGTATATCCCAGAGCATCAGGTTGATGGAGCGGCCATTCACAGAGAACTCTTTACGTTCAATTTTTACACCCATGGTAGAGAGGTACTTCTCAGAAAATTTTCGATGAACAAATTGTGAGACGAGGCTGGACTTGCCTACCCCGAAGGCTCCAAGAATACATACCTTCTTTTGAATCATGGAAGGTTGATCTTTATGTGTCATAAAAGACCTCTGTAAAATTCATGCGTGAAATATGTCACTCTATTAATCATAGTGCATGTAAAAATTATTACATCTTCCATACAATATTTCATATTGTTCCTTGTAGGCTCTTCCTGATAAGTTTGCCAAATATGAAAAGCAAAGATGCGAAGGGATATTTAACCACCTGTAATCATGATCGCAGCAGCTCGGATATGAGTTATGTCTACCCTGTTATCTCAAGACGAGCGGGGGGCGTGTCGATTGGGATTAACCTTAATCCCAATAATGCATGCAATTGGCACTGTGCTTACTGTCAGGTGCCGGACCTGGTGCGCGGTTCAGCACCAGTGATTGATCTGAGTCAGTTAAAAAACGAACTATCTTCCATGCTGGAAGAGATCGTGAACGGTTCTTTTATGCAGGAGCGGGTACCGGAGCAGTGCAGGCAGCTTTGTGATATCGCCATCTCGGGCAATGGCGAACCGACCAGCTGCAAAAACTTTGATGAGATTGTTCAACTGATTGTTTCAGTGATGGAGCAGTTTGAACTTTCTGAAGATGTTAAGTTGCGGCTCATTACCAACGGCTCCTATCTACATAAACCTGCTGTTCAGGCCGGATTAAAGATTATGGATCGATCCAATGGCGAAGTCTGGGTGAAAGTTGATTCGGCAACAGAAGCTGGTATTGAACGAATCAATGGGGTGACTGCATCGCCGGAACTTCTGTTTTCACATGTTAAATCGGCTGCTGAATTTTGCTCAACATGGATTCAGACCTGCATGGTTACATGGGATGGCGCGCCTCCTGAAGAGCAGGAAGTGGAGGCATATTTATCTATGATTCAACGTTTGATTGATGAGCCTATACCTGTAAAAGGTGTTCTTTTATATGGGCTTGCACGTCCATCGTTGCAGGTGGAGGCGGCGCATTTAAGTAAGCTACCGCCTGCGTGGATGGCATCAATGGCAGACAAAATCAGAGCAGTAGGACTGGATGTGAAACTCGCACTTTGAGCATGCCCGAAGTTTGATATGAAAGGTTTAAACTTTTTCCACTCTGAAGAGGGCTAGAAAAGGTTTGCAAGCCACTTTCTCTGCCGCTATGGTTCGCCGCCCTATAAAAAGGTAAGTTAATTAATGAGGTAAGCAGGATTTATGTCTCTGTCTGTGGAAAATAAGAACGAAGTAATTACAAAATTTGCTACGCATGAAGGTGACACTGGTTCACCGGAAGTGCAGGTAGCACTGTTGACTGAGCGCATTAATGGGCTTTCAGGTCACTTTAAAGATAATCATAAGGATCACCACTCACGTCGTGGTCTGTTGAAGATGGTTGGCCAGCGCCGCAATCTTCTGAAATATCTGAAGGGTAAAGATTTCAATCGTTATCGCACCCTGATCGACACACTCGGCTTACGCCGCTAATTGTATTTTGAAAGGCGGCCCATTTCGGGTCGCCTTTCTTTTTTTGATTTCCCC
>JBEQLD010000056.1:0-11345 GCA_040326115.1 Mariprofundaceae bacterium
ATGGGTAGAACAACCAGTGCAACATCTGTCATGACATCGGTAAGCAGAATCTGCATGCCTGCGGGGTCAGCAACCAACTGAACGGAGCCGGAAAGAAACGAGCGGGTCATATCCATGAAGATAGTAGCCATCCATGCTCCAAGCCCGGTAACTGCCAACGAGGCCAGAAATAGAAATGAAAGAGCGGTTGATGCCTCTTTACTGGTTGGAACCTGTCCCTTCTTTCGGGCATCCTCAATACGCTTTGAGGTTGCCTCTTCGGTTTGTTGGCTCTTGTCCTGTTCTTCAGACATTCGTCAATTTCCTGACACTTTTCTCATCAGATAGGGCACATCGTGACTCAGGGATGCAAAGCCATCATGAACCAATGACATATATGCCGGCAGCGCCAGCGAAAACGTCAGCAACCCAAGCCCTACGGTGAGTGGAAAGCTGACAAAGAAGACCTGAATCTGAGGCACTGCACGGGAGATCAAGCCCAGTGCGACATAAACAAAAAAGAGTAGAAGAAGAACCGGAGCTACCAGACGAAGTGCCAGCACAAACATCTGGGCTGTTGCATCATTCAGAACTTCCCACCCGGAAAAAGACCATGGCGAACCCACAGGTATAATATTAAAGGACTCGGCAAGAGCGAGAATGAACGTATGGTGCGCGCCGACTGCCAGCCACATCAACACCGCCAATACCGATGCCAGCTGTGCAATCACAGCGCCTTGAGCTGATGTGGCAGGGTCAAACACATTGGCAATCGCCATACCCATCTGATAACTCATAATCTGACCGGAAAACTGCACGGCAGAAAATATCAACTGACCAAGCATCGCCAGAATACCCGCGATCAACATCTCCTGCAGAGCAAAGAGAATAAACAGAATGGGCTCGGGAGGAATGGCTGGAACCGTTTCTGCTACAACGGGATAGAGAACA
The DNA here is from genome assembly GCA_040326115.1 of Mariprofundaceae bacterium. Taxonomy (GTDB): domain Bacteria; phylum Pseudomonadota; class Zetaproteobacteria; order Mariprofundales; family Mariprofundaceae; genus WSZY01. The sequence goes on from JBEQLD010000056.1 coordinate 931, forward strand.
ATGGTAATCAGTGCAATCAAGCCCGCTTTAACCGGGTTGGGAACAAGATTGTGGCCCAGCACCGGCAACAGAATCATCACGGAACTTACCCTGAGAAAAATCAGCATCCCCGCCATAAGCTCCTGCATGGATGGAACCGGGAAAAGCATGGTTAGTTAATCAGCCCAGGAATACTTTCAAATAACTGACGGGTAAATGTCACCATGGTCTCTACAAGCCACGGTGCGGCAATAATCATGGACCCAAACACAGCAATAATTTTTGGTACAAATGTCAGGGTCATCTCCTGAATCTGAGTCACCGCTTGAAACAGGGAGATCGCCACACCGACAACCAGCGCAACCAACAGCATGGGAAGCGACAGCATGAGCACCATCTCCAAAGCTTTAGTACCAAAATTAATGACCATATCCGGGTTCATAACTATTGAATAGCAAAGGCCGGGCCAGTTTTGTTAGATACGGATTCGGGCCCCTGCCCTCATCCTTTGACGCCATCGGAAATCGCAATTTTCAAATACGCTTAAAGATGAGGGCAGGAGCCCGAATCCGTATCTAACTAAGCGCTTTAAATACTTCGTGAGTAAACTTTTCAGGAGAGTATGGCTTCTGGATAAAACCACTCAACAGTTCTGACTGCATTTCCACGGCTACATCATTCACATCATAGCCTGATGAAAGAATCAGCTTCACATCCCTGTCGATCGAATGTAACTGTTGGCATAACTGATCACCACTCATGCCCGGCATCGTTGCATCTGTAATGACAAGATCAATTTTACGCTTTTCCTGCTGGAACAGCTCAAGAGCCTCTTCACCGGAAGTGGCCGTGATAACATCATGTCCCAAATCAGACAGGACTGACTCTGCATACTCCAGAATATCTACTTCATCATCCACAATCATAATAAGAGCTTTAGGGTGTTCACCCGCCACGGGAACATCATCTACCAGGGGTTCAGCCTGTTGATCCACAACAGGGAAAGCCACCCTGACCATCGTGCCCTGTCCCGGTTCACTATAGATATGGATCGCACCATGATGTGCTTTCACGATACCCATCATGGCACTCATTCCCAGACCCCTTCCGGTAAACTTGGTCGTAAAAAACGGTTCAAAAATCTTCTCCACGGTTGCTCCATCCATACCGCTGCCGCTGTCTTTTACCTCAACGTAGACATATTCACCCTCTTTCAACGCATCACCAAGCGCACATGTGCCGAGCCACTCTCTGTCCACATACATCCTGCCTACATCAATCCAGACCTCTCCACGCTCATCATGGTAGGATTCACTGGCATTGGTAATCAGATTCATAATCACCTGCTGTAGCTGGCCTGTATCCGCCTTAATGGCAGGCAACTGTTTACCCAGGTGGTAATGAATCGTGATATTTTCAGCGACAGAGACTTCAAGAAGACTGGTTATTTCATGTACCAGTTTGGAAAAATTAATGGGGCGCACTTCGATCATGCCCTGACCGGAATAGGCCAGCATCTGACGGCAGAGATCGGCTGCTCTTTCACTGGCTATGGAGATTCGATTGAGATACGGAGTCGAATCTCTCTTTCCACCGGTAAGCTTGGATTCTGCCAGCTTTGCATTGCCCATGATGGATGTAAGAATATTGTTGAAGTCGTGAGCAATGCCCCCTGCCAGTACACCCAGTGATTCCAGTCTCTGGGTATGCTCAACCTTGCTTCGCAACAGTTTCTCTTCGGTGATATCCGTCATAAAGATGATATGATTAACCACATCACCATCTTCATTGAATACAGGTGCTCTGCTGCGCAGCGTCTCCTTCACGCTACGATCCTTGCATAACAGATCCACTTCACCCTTCCAGACCTCTCCTCTTTCAAGTGTTTCAAGGATGTTTTTAAAAAATGCATCATCATACTTTTTGCTGCGAAGAATCGTGGTTGGCTTACCTTGAATTTCAGCTTCCGAATACCCTGTCATTTTTTCAAAGGCAGGATTTACATGCTCAATAGCCCCCTGGGCATCAGTAATGATCAAAGCCTCTGCCGCATGGTAGAAAGCAGCAGTTAACTTCTTCTGCGCCTCCTGAGTCTCTTTTCTGGCAGTGATATCTGTACGAATCGCCACATATTTATAGGGTTTTCCATTGGCATTCAGGAACGGTACAATGGTTGCATCCACCCAGTAAAATCTGCCATTTTTAACTTTATTCCTAATCTCACCATGCCATGTTTTGCCGGATGAAATGGTATCCCACATCTGCTGATAAAACTCTTTGGGATGATAGCCGGACTTTAATAACCGGTGGTTCTGACCAATTAACTCATCCCGGGAGTAGCCACTGATATCAACAAACCTCTGGTTGGCGTAGGTGATATTGCCCATATGATCGGTCACCGCGACAATGGCATGTTCATCAAGCGCAAATTTCTGATACTGAAGCTCGGTATTTGCCTCTTTCAAGCTGTTGGCTGCCTGCTGGCGGCGATACATGACGACGGCAATAAAGATGAGTAAAAATGCAGAGTAGATGACAAGTGCAAGCCGATATTTTTCACTTCGCATGAGCTGTTTTTCGTGATAATTTTCATATGCATTTATCACTGCTTCACCATTTTCATCTATCCTGGAGTAGATAATATTATCAATACTCTCCTCAATAAGTGAAAAGCGTTGAATGATCAGATTCAGGTGACTGGCAAGCACAGGCTGACCGTTTTGATTCAGCTCATCCACATAACCTCTCAAATGTTCAAGCGTCATGTTTTCAGGCACAGCCATCGACTGTAGCAGGTCGTTATGAATATGAGGCAGCAGTGCAAATAGATCCGGGGCATCACTGAGCGTCTCAGTAATGGCTACAGGAAAGTAACGGAGTGAATTTCTAACCAGTGCATTGTTCCGCTTGAAAATTTCCAGAGCTGTATGCTGCATCTGAATCGAATTTTCCAATGCAAGTAGCTGCGCCTTTATCTCAGGAATCGACTCCACATGAGGCCTGAGATCATCCAGCGATCCATCAAGCAGGTTACTCCCCTGGGCAACACTGTCATAGTGCTGCAACGCTCCTGTTTTCAGGCGTAATACATCACGTTCTATAGTGGTATCAACGCCAATAATTTCATGAATCAGACCCGTGATATGATACAGTGTCTCACTACCGGTTTGACGTGACTGCAGATAAAGCCCTGCAAGAACACCGGAAAGAGTCAGAATCACCAGCGCTTCTCTGAAGCCAAACCGTTTCATCTCTTAGGCTCCAGGGATCTGCCATTGTACTCACCGGCAAGTGTATGCAGAAATTGAATCATCAGCCCGATATCTTCATCCGGGATTTTCCGGCCCAGCTGATATTTCGCCATCACCTTGATGGCATCTTCCAGTTTTTCCTCACTGCCATCATGAAAATAGGGAGCCGTTAATGTAACCATGCGAAGTGAAGGCACCTTGAACAGATACCTCTCCTCTTCATTCCCGGTTACATTATACCTGCCATAATCTACCTTGGTGACACTCCCTCGATCCTTGAAATAATCTCCCATCACGCCAAATGTCTGATACATGTTTCCACCGACATTGGCACCTTGATGGCAGGCAACACAGCCGTAATCCTTGAAAAGGACATAACCTGTTTTTTCATCATCACTGATTGCATCATCTTCACCCCGAAGATAACGATCAAAACGACTGTTGGGTGTATTCAGGGAGCGCTCAAATTCAGCAATCGCATTTTTGATGTTTTCGGATGTCATACCATCCTTGTAAATGCCTTTAAAGTCCCTCGGATAACGTTTGTCTGCTGATAGCTTCTTTATCACCTGCTGCCAGTTGGAGTCCATCTCTTTACCTGCATGGACAGGCCCCTCAACCTGATCTTCAAGTGTTGCCGCCCTGCCATCCCAGAACTGAACAAAGTTCAAGCCGCTGTTATATACGGTGGGAGAGTTGATCGGGCCTTCACGCCCCTCTACGCCAAAGGAGTGCCTGGTACCATCCACACCACCCTGATCCAGGGCGTGGCAGTGGGCGCAACTGATGGAGTTATCACCGGAGAGGCGTTCATCATGAAAAAGGCGATCGCCCAGATCCACTTTACGCGCATCAACCTGAACTGTTTGAGGGATGGGCTGAATCGGTTCATTGGAACGATTTATGCCATCCGCAGATGCCACTGTAGATATATTGAATAGTAATAAAGAGAGTAACCCGAAGGCTGTTTTCTGCATGTTAAAAATGCTCCTGATCCCTTTATCTATCGGTTATAATTTAAAACTCTGAAGTAGAGATGCAGTCAACAGGTGCCATCCATCTACAAGTACAAAAAGAATGATTTTCAATGGTAGTGAAATCATCACCGGTGGCAACATCATCATACCCATACTCATCAATACACTGGCGACCACCAGATCCAGAACCACAAAGGGAATATAGATCAAAAAACCGATCTCAAAAGCTGTACGAAGCTCGCTGATCACAAAAGCGGGAATCAGCACATGCATGGGTGTTGTCTCTGCGCTCTCCGGCTTCTCCATCCGGGCCGCACCAATAAAGAGCAGCAGATCATCTTCGCGGGTCTGCTTTAACATAAAACTACGCAGTGGTGCCTTGGCCCTTTCAAAAGCCTCGCCCTGTTTAATTTCTTCGTTGAGATAAGGGGTGAGGGCCTGAGAATCAATTCTATCCCAGACCGGCATCATGATAAAAATGGACATGAAAAGAGCCAGACCAACCAGAATCTGCGTTGGCGGACTCTGTTGTGTTCCCAGTGCCTGACGCAGAAAAGCAAATACAATCAGAATACGGGTGAACGACGTCATCATCACAAGAACCGATGGTGCAAGCGCCAGAACCGTTAAAAATGCAATGACTTTTAGACCGGTAAACCAATCCTCCGGATCTTCAGAATCTCCAAGACTTATAGATAGAGTAGGAATATCAGCTGCGGCTGCCAGCTCAGGCAGCAACAACAGCAGTGGCAGAATCAGAAAAAATTTAGCTGTTTTGTGCATGCTCAGTCTCACCCTGATCCATAGCCTGATCTGCTACATTTCCTCCGCCCGAAATCTCTGAAACTCCTGTCGGAGATAGCCCCAACAGAATACGTCTTCCATGATGTTCCACCTCTACAAGGCTATGGCGTGAATCAATAGAGAGCCGTTGCACAACCCGCATGGCCGACTCACCCTGAGGAAGCTGCTTATACTGAAGCTTGCGCAGTCCCCAGACCAATGCGGCAAACAGAGCCAGCACCAAAGCCAGCGCAGCCACAGATTTCAACATCAGAATAAATAAGCTCTCCTGCATAATAAATTCCGTTGATTATCCCAGACTACGAATTCTTTCGCCGGGAGGTACAATCTCCACCACGCGAACACCGAGTTTACCATCTGCCGAAACCACTTCGCCGCGGGCAAAAACACGACCGTTGGCAAGAATTTCCACTTCGGCATTGGCCTCTTTATTCAAGTCAACAACCATACCCCGATGCAATCTTGCAACGGCGTGCAGAGGAAGTTCAACACGACCCAGCTCTACACTGACCTCCAGAGGAACATGCATAATGGCCTCAAGATTCGGTTTCTGACCACCAGCGGCAGCCTCAGGGGCTACGCCCTCATTAGCACCATCATTCATGATGCACCTCCATGATTAATCTCATTCATAATTTCAAAAGCGAGCTTGCCATCCTGGCTGCCCACCATTACCTCAAACATCGGCATCGAATCTGTAGATAAAACGGCTGGCTCCCGCTCAGCCTTATTCAGTGGCAACATATCCCCCGGTGCCAATTTCAAAAATTTGGCAATGTCCAAGGTGCACTCCCCAAACACAACATGCAGAGATAGAGGAATGGATTCCATGGCCTGTTCCATTTCCACCTCCCATGCCTGATCGACAGCAACGACCTCATCACTAACCGTTGAGCTAAGGTCTTCAAGAATAGGCTCCAGAAAAGCACGGGGGTAATGCAGGGAAAAAATACCTTTGGCATCTTCATTCGATGCCTCATCCAGCTTGATTTCAAAATCGATGCTGAAACAATTATCAGTCGATCCGGCAACAGCCAGAAATTGTGGATCGGTATCAATTTTAAACAGTTCAAAATCCATCACATGGACAGGTTTCCATGCATCTTCAAGCATCGTTTCAAGGCTACTGGCAATACGCTTTGCCAATCGGTACTCAACAGGAGAGAGTGTTTCGGAAGCTTCACCCAATGACTCACCCGCGCCACCGAGCATGGCATCGATATGAGCCACAATCAGGGGAGTTTCAAACGTCACCATCATCCGACCATGGCCTTCGACACTGAAAGCAAAATAGACCCTGAACGTCTCTTCATTGATGATGTCCAGATAGCTTTTCTCAGACATGCCCTGATCGGAAGTGGTGATCTCCCGCTCAAATACATCTCCCCACTGCTCTGCTAACGCTTCGATCAAACGATCCTGAACATTGACAAAGAGGGGGTATTTTTCCGGATCATCACCATCGCCGGTAAAATCATATGCTTCAACAGATTCCGGCTGCGGTAGCGGAGGCAGTGATGCAAACATGGCTTCGGCCTGTTCATCCGGGGCCATGCTCGCCATCAACGCATCTATCTCCTCCGGTTCAAGAACCGGCTTAGACTCATTAGCCTTCACCTGGCCGTTTGAATCTTCGTCACTCATTGAGATACAAAGTCCGTGAAGTAGAGGTTTTTAATCGGCTTACCGCCGCCAATCAGCTTATTCAACCGATAGGTCAGATCTTCCTTCAGGGCATATTTACCCTGTGGTGTGCGGATTTCATCAAATCGTTTGCTCGACAACAGTGTAATGACAAGGTCCATCACTTTTACCATGTTGGCTTCGATCTTGAGCTGTGCCTCTTCATTACGCACTTCAAGCTTGATTTTGGCACGCAAAAACTTGCTCTCTTCAATATCCGCCAGGTTGACCGTAATATCTTCGATTTCCATATAGATTGGTGGCACTTCAGGATCTTCGGCATCTCCCTCAGGAAGCTTTGTCTCCTCTGTCTGAACCGTTTCAGGGCTATCTGGCTGAGCAGACTGATCCATCTGCATCATTTTCCATGCAATAAAGCCTCCCACTGCCAGTACCAGCACCAGCAGCACCAGATTTATAATCGGTAACAGGCCGCCTGAAGATTTACTCTCTTCTTTACCTTCTGCTTCATCAGCCATCTTTTTCCTCCTGCCCTCTATATGTGATTCGGGCTCTATTTATATACAACAATCTCAACTCGCCTGTTTTTTGAACGTCCAAATGGTGTTGCATCCGTTGAAACCGGTCTTGATGGACCATATCCGGTCAGTGACAATCTGGCCGGATTCACTCCTTCTGCTTCAAGGATATGCAAGACTGATGCCGCTCTGGCCAAAGTAAGGCTCCATGGGTCCGGATAATCACTATTTTCAGCTACACCACGGTTATCTGAATGCCCGTTCACACCGATTTTTCCCGGTACCGTTGCCAGCATTTTAGACAGTCGCTTCAAGGCCTTGATATGTTCAGGATTAAGCTCGGCAGAGCCTTCCTCAAATAGCACGGCATCACTGACTCTGAGATAGAGTCGATCTTTGATAATGATCGCTTTTATCTTGTGTTTCAGCGTGCTGTTTTTTAAAACCACATGGCTGTTTTGACGCATGGCAAGCATCAGTTCGCGAGGCGTTACAATTTTCTGCATCTCCATCGGAGGAATAATATGTAGCTCCGTCTTTTTGCCTGCACTCATGACAGAGACCGCCTTCTGAAAATAGGAGGAGATATCCTGCAGGCCAGTGTTATCCAGCGTTGACATCGACACAAGCAGAATGAAGAACGTCAGCATCAGGCTTACCAGATCAGCAAATGTGGTCATCCAGGCTTCAGGATCAGCCTTGTATTCAACCGGGTACTTCTTCTTCCGCTTAGCCATCAGAAACCTTTAGGCGGCGCAACGGCCGGACGATGCCCTGGCTTGAATGATCTGCGAGCCTTACTGTCAGGATTGTCAGTAACCGGACGAAATTTCAGAATGATTTCAACCCTGCGACTCATCTCTGGCGTGTTTGGAATCGGGTGCATGCCACCCATACCCGCCGCAATCAAGACACCATTGGCTACACCCCGCTCTGCTAAAGCATGGAAGACACTCATGGCTCTTGCTGCGGAAAGCTCCCAGTTGGACTTATAGAGAGAGCTGCTGACAGGCATGGCATCGGTATGCCCCTCAACACGAATTTCAATCACCTCGGGACGGCGGAAAATGGCTGCCATACTATCTAACAATGGTGTCATGGTCGGAGTAACATCCACCTGACCTTGAGCAAATACAATCTTCTCCGAGAAACGAATTCGCACCTTATCTTTATCCAAAGGCAGTATATTTACAGAATCTTCCACGCCCAACATCTTGGCAACATCTGTCAATTCTTTGGCGGTTCGCTTTGGCGCTCTTCTACCATCAACAATTTCACGGGCCGGCATGGCCGGTCCATCACCTTTAGAGAGGTTTGCACCTCTAGCGAGCGGGCTGAATGTACCTGCAAGTGATCCAAGGGCGGCCAGACGTTTCTCTTCAACAATAACGGCAAGTGATGTCAGCAGAATAAAAAATGCAAGCATCTGCATCATCAACTCGAGAAACAGAGCAGCTCCGATATCCTTGGGGGGATCTATCGCTTCCGGTCTCTTCTCTCGTTTGGCCACGCCTATATCCTGATTACGATCTTAATCAAATGCGGACTGGCGCTCTTTCGGAGGCAGATAACCCAAGAGCTTCTGTTCCATAACGCGCGGGTTTTCACCGGCAACAAGCGATTGAATACCAGTTAGAATGATCTCATGAATCAACATCTCTTCCTTACTGCGTGCCTTCAATTTGCCCGCCATGGGTAGAAAAATAATATTGGCCATCAGCGCACCGTAAAACGTGGTTAGCAGTGCAATCGACATGGATGGGCCAATAGATGAGGGATCTGACATATTCTGAAGCATCAGCACCAGACCCACCAGAGTACCAATCATTCCCATAGAGGGGGCAAAGGTACCAAGTGCCGTCAACATATCCGAACCTCTAGCATGACGATCAGTAATTTTATCCATCTCCATGTAGAGAATATCCTCAATGTCATTGGGCTCCTGACCATCGATCGCCATCTGCAATCCTTTGGCCATAAACTTATTCTCGATCTCACCAACTTTACTCTCAAGTGCCAGGATTCCGTCTTTACGCACCACCTGAGCCAGCTCAACCAGCTCGATAATCACATCTTTGCCTGCATCCACTTTGTACATAAAGGTCTTCAGAATAATACCAATCAACCCGATTACATTGCCCAGAGGATATGCGATCAGAATCACACCGGTTGTACCACCAACCACAATCATGATTGAAGGAGGGTCAATAAAACTTGGCAGACCACTGCCAATGGCGAACATGACCAGACCGAATGCAGCAACTAAGCCGATGAGTGTTGCGATATCCACGGATCCCTCCTAAAGAAAAATTTTATCTATTATATTTTTTAAACTTTTTATCTCTAAATCGTTTATAGCAGTTTAATAGCAAGAAGCGTGCTAATTATTCCGTAAAAAATCAAATGACTGAAATCAGCCACTTCTCTTCAGTTCGCGGTACAAAATAAAAAGGTGTAGAAAGTTGCCCTTCTACACCTTCATAGTGCTGTTAACCTTGGTTGGCAGAGTGATAAACTCTACCAACCTATCAGGCTAATTACCGCTTGATCTGCATCAGTGCAGAGAGCATCTGGTCAGTGGTCAGGATGGTTTTTGAGTTGGCCTCGTAACCACGCTGAACAACGATCAGTTTCACGAACTCACCTGCCAGATCCACATTGGACTGCTCGAGACCGAATGGTGTGATTGTACCCATACCACCATTACCCGGTTTCTCAAGAACAGCCGTACCCGATGCGATAGTCTCCTGTTTCAGGTTATTACCTACGCTGGTCAACACCGAGTCATTCGGGAAGTTGGCCAGAGCCACCTGGAAGATCGGACGACGTTGGCCGTTGGTGAATACACCAAAGATTCGGCCGGTTGAGTCTGTCTCCAGACGATCCAGGAATCCTGATGTAAAGCCATCACGGGTCATGCCACGGGTTGCAAAAGAGCCCGCCAGCTGCACCGTACCATTTAAGCCAAGGCCACCGGCACCAGCAACCTGCTGATCTGTTGTAACAGCGTCACCAAAGTCTAAACCAATGGAGCTTGCTGCTGCACTGACCCATGGGAATGAGATGGGCGCACCAACTTCAGTTAATAGCTCACCGCCACTACCAAATCCCAATGTGTTTGAAGCTGGGACTGTCATGACATTACCTGCAGTAACTGTAGCACCAGCGGTCAGTGGCGCTACAGCATCACCAGCAACCGCCTGACCGGTTACAATCACCGCGCCACCAAGAGCTGTCGCACT
>JBEQLD010000057.1:0-11277 GCA_040326115.1 Mariprofundaceae bacterium
CGACTAGGCAGTTGGGCGTGAACAGTGTCAGATAGTGATCAGTCGTCATTTGGGTTTATATGTCTGTTTTTAAATCTTTCGTATTCATTTTTCTTTTCATGCCAGAATGTACGCAGCTCTTCTACAGAGATGGCTCCATTTCCATCACGGTCAATGCGCTGAAAACGGTCATTGAAGGGTTTTAGATACTCATCCTTACTGACAACATTATCTTTGTTTTTATCCATGCGATTGAAGTTGGCATCTGCTTTGTGCTCAGGGTTATAAGCGGCATAAGCAGGTGTTGAGAGTAGCGCAGCAATTGCAGCAATTGCCAGAAGCGGCTTGATCATGTTTTTCTCCATTGAGTATCTATCTTTATTACCGGTCGGAAAGCAGAAATAACCGATATTCAGCTCCGAATTCTATACGATTCATTGTTGAGGGGCACTATAAAATCTAATGGTGGATGGTTGGTTAATGATTCTGCTGTTGGATATCTGTTAAGCCTGAACCCGGGAGATAAGAAACCACTCCGGAGGTGATTTGTGATCGGGAAGCAGATTGATGATCGATGTTTTGTAGGCAGCAGCCGGGAGATTCTTTGCCCATCTCTTCACCGCATTGCACTCCTCCATGCCACCGGGATGCCCGGTATAGGCAAGGATGGAGATGATGCCATCCTTAGAGAGAAGATTCAGGGCGATGTTCAGAGCTGAAAGGGTTGATTCGGGTAGTGTGGTGATCGATTTGTCGGAGCCGGGAAGATAACCAAGGTTGAAAACAACAGATTTAATCCGGCCATGTTCACGGGAAGGAATATAATCATCCATAAATTCATGGCTTTTTTGAAGCAGGGTAGTGTGGCCTGTCAACTGGCGTGCAGCCAGGTTTTTCAGAGAGTGAATGATGGCATTCTCCTGAATATCAAATCCATAGAGATGGCCTTTGTGCCCAACTGTACGTGCCAGAAAGATGCTGTCATGACCGTTGCCCACGGTGGCATCGACAACTCTGTCACCCTCCTGAATAATCGATGCAAGATGGGCATGCACAGTTTGGGTGACAGGAACCCTAGCCATTGAATCTCGTGATATTCGCACTGGCCGGAAGAGCATCTCCATGAGTGATGTGGCGTGCAAAAACCTCTGAATACCAAGGGGTTAACAGACTTCCCTTGGAACCGAAGCCGTTAAAAATGCCCAGCTGTGGATGTTCATGATGAAATCCTATGAAAGGCTCTTTATCTCTACTGCCTGGTCTGACACCGGCACTCTGCTCAATCAGCCTGCTCTTGGGTGGATCGACAAAAATTTGATTCATTGCCTGCATCAGTTTTTCCTTTGCATCATCAGTCACACTCTCATCCAGAACATTCCAATCATAAGTTGCACCTAGTTTGAAGGTGTGCTGATCAATGGGAATGATCCAGTTTCCAGCGTTAATGATATGCTCGGGAAGGCGGAAGTCTGTGTAAAAAGTCACAATTTCCCCTTTGGCTGGTTGAAAGGGGAGATGGTTGAACCATGGATTGTTGCTGCCTCGCCATCCTTCACAAAAAATCATCTGTTTTGCATGAATATCCTGCCACTGCACACCATCGGGAGTGACTGAGATGTCATTATAATGGACTTTGGCGGCTTGCATGGCCTGCTGCTCCAAAAAATGCCGGTGAAGGGAATCGAGTAGCCTGTTTGTATCAAGAAAGCCGGTATGGTGCTGCGAGAAAAGGCCTGCCGGTGCGTTGATGTCACTATTGCTCTCTTTGAAGTCACCAAGATAGGGTTTGTAGGCTGGGTCTTCTTTACGTTTCTTCCAGGCTTTCGCCTCTTTCTCGTTGCGAATCACACGCAACATCTCTCTGCTATGGAGCAGTTTTTGGTCAAACAGCTCTTCGAGTTGGTGATAGAAACTGAGTGCCGTTGCAAGCAGTGCTTCAATATTATTCTGCAGCACTAATCGCTGTCCTGTTACCGGATTGATCAGACCTGCCGCAACACGTGATGCTGAAGGGGTATCGGGGTCAGCAATAAGTAGCACACGTTTACCGCTCTGCATCAGTCGATAAGCCAGACTCGAACCAGCCAGCCCGGAGCCAACGATCAGAATATCATGGCTAAGTTTGTTTGGCTGGTTCATTCAGTGGTCAAACTGTTCTTTGAAATGTCCGAGCCCATTGGCTTCAAGCTCAGCCACTGGAATAAATCGTAGTGATGCGGAGTTGATGCAGTAGCGGAGTCCGGTTGGTTTCGGCCCATCGGTAAAAACATGACCAAGATGTGAATCGGCATGTTTGCTGCGCAGCTCAACCCTGCGTGTAAAGAAGCTGTTGTCCTCTTTCTCTACAATGCTTTCCGGGGTGAGTGCTCTGGTAAAGCTTGGCCAGCCTGTTCCGGATTCAAACTTATCCATGGAGCTGAATAGTGGTTCGCCGGAGATGATATCTACATAGATACCACTCTTTTTGTTATCCCAGAATTCATTCTTAAATGGCGGTTCGGTTCCATCTTCCTGTGTTACGTTCAACTGCATGGGTGTTAATTGCTCTTTCAGTGTCTTGTCTGACGGTCGTGTCCAGTCATTCATGGAAAACTCCTCAGCAAATGTAACTGCTGAAAATAGTATAATCGTGATGAGCGTGAATAGATAATTTGCTTTCATCTAAAATAAGTCGGGATCATCTACTGTTTCTTACAGTTGTTTGCTCAATGGTATATCACCATTCTGTCTCTTTGTTGGCCCCATTATCAAAGCGATTCGAGGTGCGCGCCTCAATTTCACTACTGATCCAGTCGGGGCTTTTTCCGAGTTTGGCTGCTTCGGTAATCCTGCTTGCCAGATATTTGTCCTTACAGAGTTTCAGTACCTCTTCGGTCTGATTGCTGCTTTCATCGAGAAGACGGATGTATTCTTTGCCCGATATGCTTCCATTGGTGATCATGTAATCGGTAAACCATTGATTTGTTGCTGCCTGTTTGCACTCATCTGATGGGTTCGAGGGACCATGATAGTCACCAGCATTCACTGCAACTGAAGCGGCAAGGTCAGGGCTCTCTTCTTCCGGTTGATTCGCTTCTTCTACACTCTCTGCTGACTCAGATGGCAGGCCGTCTTTTTCTTCAGCCGGAGATTTAATGTTTTCAGCCTCTTTCTCTGGCTCTTTCTCTTCGGGCTGTCTCTTTTCAGGAGTTTTACTTTCTCTCTGTGGAGCAACTTCTGTTTGTGAGACTTCAGTCTGTGACGATTCAGTTTGTGAAGCTTCAATCGGAAGAGGGTTATCCAGAAATTGATAGGCAACCACCAGGGCAGCGATTAAAGCAACCGCAAGCGTTGAGGTGATAACGATCTGAATCGTCTTTTTGTTGACCTTGATACCAGAACTCTTTTGAGTCTTCTTTTCACTCTTCTCTTCAATACTCTTTTCAGCTGCTGTTGACGGTTCTTTTTCTGTTGTTTCGCTGCTCTCTTCGGCAGACGGTTGTGCTGATGGTGTGGAGAAAACAGTGATTTCGAAAGGCTCTTCACAGCCTTTACAGCGAATGGTTTTACCCGATGCGCCACGGATTTTATCATTTACGCCATATTTTTTAAGGCAATGTGGGCATTGAATATATTCCATTAATCAGAACTCCCGTCAGTTTCAAAGCTTACGCTACCATCAAGCTGATTCAACCATCGATTCCATGCCCTGGTATATGTTGAGGATGAAGAGATATCAAAATCATTATGCATGCCGGGCAGGGCAATCCACTGTTTGGGTCTGTTGGCAACAGCATAAATCTTCCTGCTCATATCCGCAGGAACAAGTTCATCATTTTCCGCACTGATGACCATCACAGGAACATGAACCCGGCCAATATTCTCCAGCGTGTCGAACTGTGTCTGTGCCAGGAACCGAATCGGAACCATCCAGGGATAGTGCTCAGTAGCCATGTCGGGGATATTTGTGAAAGGCGTTTCCAGAACCAGTGCAGCAGGTTTTGCCTCTGTTGAAATATTCGTTGCAAGTTTCGTTGCAACGGCACATCCCATGCTTCTACCGACAATAATGATCTGTGAAGAGGGTATCTTTTGTCTTTGAACCAGCTCTCTCCAGGCGGCGCGGGCGTCGCTGTAGAAGCCCTTTTCAGATGGGGCGCCTTCACTTTTCCCATAGCCTCGATAACTCATGGCGAGCACGGAGAGCCCCATCCGGTGCCACTGCTCGTAGAGATGAAGACGGTGACTGATGTTTCCCGCATTTCCATGAAAGTGGAGCAGGGTGAAACGGGCTTCAGGATGGGGCATTAGCCAGCCATGCAGTACAATGCCGTCATCTGTGGTCAACTGGATATCCTGGAACTCCAGCCCGACAGTTTTGGGTGTGTGATAAATCTCTCTGTCCGGGAAATAGATGTACTGATCCTCATTTATCAGCATCCAGCCGCTAACAAAGGCCACGGTTGAAACAAGGATAAAGGCCGCTCTTGAGAGAAAGTATTTCATTCAGACTATTATGGCCGACTTCGATTGCCGGGTACATGGGCGTTATTCGAATTTTAACCCGTTAGTAGCTCATCAATGGCCAAATTGCCGCTAATAAGTGCCTCTTTTTTCTGTTTTGGAAGTTTTTTGATGGCAGCCTCAATTTTCAGGGCTGAAGATCTGTCACCAACCGGACAGTTGAACACCAGTTCCAACTCCTCTCTTCCGCGAAGGAACTTGGCACCTTTCCCCTTTTTATGCTCGCCAAATCTTCGCTCCACATCAGTTGAAATACCAGTGTAAAGGGTTCCGTTTTTCAGCCGGATCAGGTAGAGATGCCAGATGGTTTCAGTGTTGTTTTTCAAACCTTTAACCTGCTTCAAGCTCTTCACTTGCCAGCATCCACGCCTCTTCAACTTCACTTAGCTGTTGCTCAACGTCTCCATGCTCAATGCTAAGCTCTCTCATCTTTACTTTGGCAGCATCGTCGTACATTGCAGGGTCTGCCAGCTGTGTCATTAAGCTGGATTTTTGGGTTTGCAGTTTCTCCATGGTCTGTTCCAGTTTTTTTACCCTGTCACGCAGGGGTTTAAGCTGTTTTCTGCGTTCATTGTCCAGCTTCCGCTGCTCTTTGCGTAGAGCCTGATTGTTCGAACCGGGTTTGGGCTGGCCGCCTGATTCAGCTTTTTCATCTGCATACAGTTGATCCAGCATGCCTTTGGCATAATCATCCAGATCACCATCGAAGAGCTCGACTTTGCCATGCATAACAAGCAGCAGGGAATCACAGACTGTGCGTAGAAGATGACGGTCATGAGAGACCAGAATCATGGCCCCTTTGAAGTTTTGCAGTGCAAGTGTGAGTGCATGGCGCATCTCAAGATCAAGGTGGTTGGTGGGCTCATCGAGCAGCAGTAGATTGGGCTGCTGGTAGACAAGCAGTGCCAGCACCAGACGGGCTTTTTCTCCTCCAGATAGTGGTCCGACCGGACTGGTTGCCATATCACCATGAAAGGCGAAACCACCAAGGTAGTTGCGCAGCTCTTTCTCTGTTGCGCTTCCTTCGAGCTGTTCGTTTAGAATCTGGAAATGCATCAGCGGAGATTGATCGGCGGTGAGTTGATCCAGCTGATGCTGTGCGAAGTAACCGATTCGGATGCCTTTTGCATCTTCACGCAGACCTTTGAGTGGAGAGATTTCATTGGCCAGAAGCTTAATCAGCGTTGATTTACCTGCACCGTTAGGACCAAGCAGTCCGATTCGATCTCCGGGCAACATACTCAATGATATCTGCTTCAGAATGGTTGTTTCACCGTAGCCCGCATCGACTTTGTTAAGCCGAAGCAGAGGGTTGGGAATATGACCGGGATGGCTGAAGGAAAAGTGGAAAGGGGAGTCCACATGAGCCGGTGCAATCAGCTGCATACGCTCCAGTGCCTTGATCCGGCTCTGCGCCTGTCTTGCCTTGGTGGCTTTGGCACGAAAGCGGTCGATATAACTGGTCATATGCGCGACCTGACGCTGCTGTTTTTCATAGGTTGATTGTTGCAGAGCAAGTTTCTCGGCACGCAGTTTTTCAAAGGCGGTGTAGTTGCCCCGATAGATGGTAATGGTCTGTTGTTCAACATGGGCAATCTGGTTGATACAGCGATCCAGAAAATCCCGATCATGTGAGATGAGCAGTAGCGCTCCTCTGTAGTTGCATAACCACTTTTCCAGCCAGACGACCGCTTCAAGATCGAGATGGTTGGTGGGTTCATCCAGCAGCAGGAGATCAGAGCGGCACATCAGTGCCTGGGCAAGGTTCAGCCGCATGCGCCAGCCACCCGAGAAGCTTGAGACAGGATGATTCTCCTGATCAGAACTGAAACCGAGACCATGCATCAGCCGGGCAGCGCGTGAATGCGCTGCATAACCATCAATCTGTTCCATCTTATCATGCAGACGGGTCAGACGCAGACCATCTGCAGGGGTTCCACCCTTTTCCGCTTCATCAATTTGAGTTTGAATCTGACAAAGTTCCACATCACCTTGAATAATATACTGAACCGCTGCTGTCGGTACGGCAGGAGTCTCCTGAGCAACGTGTGAAAGGGAGATGTTGTTCGCCATGTTGAACTGGCCTGCATCTTCCTCAAGCTCACCTTTGATCAGTGCAAAGAGTGAAGATTTTCCCGTGCCATTGGTTCCGGAGATGCCGATTTTATCACCGCTATTGACCATAAAACTGGCATTTTCAAAGAGAAGTTTGCTTCCCCGGCGCAGTGTGACCTTGTCAAAATTGAGCATGCGTTACTCTAGTCTAATTCAAGCTCTGTAATACAGCGTATTCATCTCTTGTGCCTCGGAATTGTGTGCTACACTTAAATTAGAGGGCTTGTTATGAGTGGAGTGAAATCAATTTTTCCCGAAGGTGAAGCCTTACGAAATGCGGTGCGCTGGATTGCCAGAATGCACGAGTATGATCTGGCTGCGATTGAAGAGGCATGCCAGCGTTATGATCTTACACCTGTCGAGGAAGAGTTCATGCTGAGACACTTCGTCAATGCGGATATTCAAGAGAAAGAGAAAAATTAGACTGTAAACCTCCATATCATTCGAAATGACATCCTTTTATTCACAATCCTGATCTATAATAGAGATAGAGTGTTCTAGAGATAGAGTGTTCCGGAGGTTTATTATGGACAGAATCTGGGTACTTGTAGCAGATAAGAGCCATGCAAAGCTCTATTCGGGAAAGTCGCGCGCGGGCGAGTTATCATTTGAGCGAAGTTGGGATCATGCCGCATCACGAAGCCACGAACAGGAATTAACCACTGATTTGCCGGGTCGTGCATTCGATAGTACGGGGGATGCCCGTCATGCCATGGGGCAACAGGTTGATCCAAAAGATCATGAGGCGGAAGTGTTTGCCCATGAACTTATTGCAGAGATGGAGAGAGGACGGAGTGCCAATCAGTTCTCCAGCTTCTATCTTATGGCTCCACCGGAATTTTTGGGTTTGCTGCGTAAACAGTGTGGATCAACATTGAAAAAACTGGTTGCGGGCGAAGTGGGTAAAGGCCTCACAGGTGAGGATGCTAAAGTGGTTAGAGAGCATCTTCCGGGTGTTTTGTAACTGCTATCCCTGTAGTTGATAGCCTGTGTTCCCTAAGTATAAGTTCTGCCTGTTCCCGGGCGGGAGTTTTTCTGTTTTGGTTCGAGCAGGTGTATTTCGTTTTTACGTAGCACCAACTCTTCCCCGCAACCTTTGCAGGCATTGCCAAAACCCGAAAATGGAAAGGTTTTTGATCTGTTGCAAGCCGGGCAGCAACCTCGTCGTGCTTTGAATGGCAGCACCAGAATGCAGATAATCATGATGGTTGAGGTGATGACCCCTGTCATCGGCATGAAGAGTGTCAGTGCCATGGATGCACCCCATACCGGCAGGGTATAAAGAATAATCTGCAACGGGGCCGGTGATGTTGTAGATGTGGCGATGGTTTTACGTGCGGGATGACTCATGATTTGATTGCCCCGGTTAGTGAGCAGGTTTGCCAAAGGGTGAAACCTGCTCATCACCTTCAGCCACGCCAACTGCATCGGTAGCGTTCTTCTCAAAGACTTTTTTCTCGCTTGCTGGTATCGGTGTCGGTTGAACGGATTCTTCACAGCCAGCCAGAAGAAAAAGAAGGCTTAGGGTGAGAATTGTGTTGGAGAGGGCTCTTAACATCGGGCGATGCTAATTTTTCCAAACATGTAATTCAAAGCTTTCCAGCTTCCAATGCCGGAAGCTGGAGATTTTCAGCATCCAGTGACAGCTCTGTCAGAACCTCTTCGGACACATATAAACATGATAGATATTTGTTGCTGTTAAGGTGATTTAACTGTTTGAAAATATCAGGTTCGCTCAGACAGTGAAAATTATGCAGGATCAGCAGTGTGGGTGATGTGATGTTGATAAATTGCGTCAACCATTCGCCTAAATTGACACTGTCACGTTGCAGATCCAGCTGATGAACAGAAAGTTTGGCGGGTAAAATAGATCGTAAATCCTGAAGTGTTCGCCTGCGTCCCTGGCCATGGGCACCGATAAGATTGATGCTCTCACCAGCAAGCAGGCGCGCGGCCAGCTGCTTGGTAAATTCGGGACGAAGGTGCTGTTCAGGCATGCTCAGGTCAACGGTGGCTGCGTAACTCTGACAGGTTGTGGTCGTTTCATTTCAGTCTGTAGCTCTTTCTCGGTCATCAGCTCTTTGCGAATCAACAGGCGAATCAGGGCATCAAGTTGCTGCTGGTTGACCGGGGTGGAGGCAGTGATTTTTTCTGAAGAGGGTTTCTCTTTTGAAGTCGGGACAGTTTGTCCCCCCTGTATCAATTGCATCAAATCATCATCAACCTGACCGGTAACTTTTATCTCTCTCTGTTTTTGAAAATCTTTGACCGCATCACGGGTTGTTGCGCCAAAGAGACCGGGTTGATCATTGATGGAATGTCCGATTCTATGCAGAAGCTCCTGCAACATGGTGACCCTTTTGCCTCGCATAAACATTTTAAGTGGTCTGGGCATGTTGATTCTCCAAATGACGCTTATCTAATTGATGACTTATCAAGATGCCGGAGACTGTCACTCCAGCCAAATCTCTCAAGGATTCTCTGAAATTTTCGTCCAGACCGGCTTTGATAAGCGAGATGTATAAATAGGTTTGGTGAAAATTAAAACATCAGGCCTCAATTTTCTTTGCTATACTCAGTTATCATTGTCTTGTTTGCAGGAGGTCTGTCATGAAAAAGGTGCTTATTGGGGTTGCCGCTGTTGGAGTGTTACTGGTTGGAGGGTTGATTCTTGTATGGTCCAACCTCGATGGAATTGTTAAGGATGCAATCCAGACGTATGGATCCGAGGCGACCAAGACCACAGTCAGCGTTGCTGACGTGAGTTTGAGGCTGGAGGCAGGGGAAGCAAAGATCAGCGGTTTGAAGATTGCCAATCCTGCCGGATTCAGCGATCCGTATATCTTTGAACTCGGTATGATCAGTACAAAAATAGATATCTCCACGCTGAATCAGAACCCTATCATCATTGATGAGATCATTATCAGCGCTCCTACTGTGGTATATGAAATCAACAAGTCAGGCCTGTCCAATGCCGATGTGTTGAAAAAGAATCTTGGTGTCGGAGCAGGCGGAGGTGGAGCCAGTGCAGAGAGTGCCGACTCAGGCGGCGGTGAAGAGTTGAAAATGATTATTCGCAAACTGGTGGTTGAAGGAACCACGGCCAAGGTGCGCATTGCTGCACTTGGAAATACGGAACAGACCGTCAAACTGCCGCGCATTCACTTAAAAGATGTAGGCAAGAAGAGTGGCGGGGCAACCGCTGCTGAAGTGGCTGAAATTTTATCCTCCAAACTTATCGGCAATGTGAAAACCTCAGTGGCCACTCTTGGCGTGGGTAAATATCTTGGGAAATCTGCGGATATGTTCACGGGCGGTGTTCTGGATAATGCAGGCAAAATTGGTAGTGGCCTGGGTGGTGCCGCCGGTGATGTGGGCGGAAAAGCGGCGGGCGCTATCAAAGGTCTGTTTGGCAATTAGTGAGCTCGTCTGACCTTATCTCATGATTGAGGTTTAACCGCACAGCACCTTTTTTTATGGATCGGCGGGGGTGATCCACGGTGTCCATGCTTGTATATCTCATGGTCAGCACTAAGCTGCGCCACCGCTTAAGTCATATTCAAAGCATATTTCAAAGCAGATTCACGCTATACAGGACAGTACATTGATCTCTACATCTGGCATTACCATGCAATTCGGGGATAAACCCCTGTTTGAAAATATCTCGGTTAAATTCGGCGATGGCAACCGCTATGGACTGATTGGCGCGAATGGTTGCGGCAAGTCTACATTCATGAAAATCCTGGGTGGTGATCTGGTCCCAACATCAGGCCATGTGAGAATCGATCTGAATGAGCGGTTGGGCAAATTGCGTCAGGATCACTTCGCTTTTGAAGAGGTGACGGTTCTTGATACTGTGATGATGGGCTTTGAGAAGCTGTGGAAGATCAAGGAAGAGCGCGATGCCATCTATGCATCACCTGATTTTTCAGAAGAGGACGGCATGCGTGCCGGTGAACTGGAGAGTCAGTTTGCTGATCTGGATGGTTACAGTGCTGAATCGAATGCGGGTGAACTTCTTATCAGTATGGGTATTCCGGTGGAAGACCATTTCAGCCTGATGAAGTCGATTGCTCCGGGTTGGAAGCTGCGTGTTCTGTTGGCACAGGCGCTGTTTGGTGATCCTGAGATTATTCTGCTCGATGAGCCGACCAATAACCTTGATATTGATGCTATCCGCTGGCTGGAAAGTGTGATCAACGAGCGCAACTGCACCATGGTCATTATTTCTCATGATCGCCATTTTCTGAACAGTGTCTGCACTCATATGGCAGATATCGATTATGGAGAGCTGCGTATCTATCCGGGCAACTATGATGATTATATGGAAGCTGCCTCGTTGGTTCAGCAACAGTTGCTTACTTCAAATGCCAAGAAAGCTGAGGAGATTCAAGAGCTTGAAGCCTTCGTTCGGCGCTTCTCTGCAAATGCATCCAAAGCTACCCAGGCACAATCACGCGCCAAAAAGCTTGATAAAATCAAGCTGGATGAAGTGAAACCTTCCAGTCGTGTGAGTCCGTTCATGCGTTTTAGCCAGGATAAAAAACTTTATCGCAACGTGTTGGAGTTGAAGGGTCTTAGCAAAGGTTTTGATGAGGGTCTGTTGTTTGAAAAGTTTGATTTGCGTGTTCCAGTGGGTGAGCGCGTGGCTGTGATTGGCCCGAATGGTATTGGTAAAAC
>JBEQLD010000058.1:0-11183 GCA_040326115.1 Mariprofundaceae bacterium
TTATCAATGATAGTTTGAATCGGATTAATTGTGCCCAGAGCATTGGACATATGCACTACGCCAACCAGTTTAGTACGTTCAGAAAGCAGCGCTTCAAACGCATCCATCTCCAGTTCACCGGCTTCATTCATCGGCACAACCTTCAATGTCGCACCAACCCGTTCACACAGCATCTGCCACGGCACAATATTGGAGTGGTGTTCCATATGGGTAATCAGTACTTCATCACCCTTGCCGATATTTGCGCCACCCCATGAAGAGGCAACCAGATTGATGCTTTCGGTGGTGCCGCGGGTGAAAATCACCTCTTTTTTGGACTTCACATTAAAAAACAGACGAATAGTCTCACGCGCCGCTTCATAATCAGCAGTGGCTCGCTCGGAAAGTGCATGTACACCACGGTGAATGTTTGCATTGTCTTTCTCATAATAGTGCCGCACGGCATCAATCACACATTGCGGTTTTTGTGTGGTTGCAGCGTTATCAAGATAGACCAACGGCTTACCATAAACCTGCTGATGCAGAATCGGAAAATCAGAACGAATTTTTTCTATATTCATCTTTTAACCCAACAACCCTTCCAGGCCCTCACCATGAGGCAACTTGTCAAAAGCGATGCGCTCAAGGTAACTGCGAACCTGTGGTACTTTAATAGCGGCCAACACCTCATCAGCAAATGCGAACATCAACACATTGCGTGCCTCTTCTTCACTCAAACCACGTGAACGCAGATAAAAAAGCTGATTCATATCCAATTGGCCAACCGTCGCACCATGGGCACACTTCACATCATCCGCATGAATCTCAAGATCCGGCTTGGTGTCAATCTCCGCCTTGTCTGAGAGCAGAAGATTGGCATTGGACTGAGCTGAATCGGTTCCGTCAGCACCTTTATGAACAATGACCTTACCATTAAATACAGCCCGGGCCCTGCCATCAACTACGCCTTTATAACTTTCACGGCTGCGGCAGTTTTTGCGGACATGATCGATGCGGGTGTGATGATCCACATGCTGCCTTCCACCCACCAGATAGAGCCCGTTCAAAGAACATTCCGCACCCTCACCATTCATCTCAACGTGGATATCCCTGCGTGAAAGCGCTGCACCAAATGCAACAGAGTGTGAATGGTAATAACTATCCCGATGTTGATGGGCACGCACCGAGCCAATATTCACTTCATGTAGATCCGACTGTTGTAGTTTATAGTGTTCAACCCTGCTACCGGCATGCAGCTCCACATCAGTTCCCACATTGATAAAGGCAGCACTTTCACCAAGCGAAGCATAATGCTCAATCACCGTGACCTGACTATATTCACCTGTCACAATAAGGTTTCTAATGTGCTGTGAGCGCTCGCCTCCCGCAGTCGAAAGAAATAGCAGATGCAGAGGTTTCTCAACAACAACCCCATCCGGGATATCCAGATAAACACCGTCACTCATCATGGCACTGTTTAGTGCTGCAAAAGCCCCGGACAGATGCTGATCATGAAGGTAGGACTCTATTCCGTCCGGATCTTTAGCGAGCATGCTCGCCATACTCTCAACACGCAGACCTGCCGGAATATCCTTAAATGAGGATAGCTCCAACGAAAGCACTCCATCCACAATAACGATTTGGTGACAATCCAAATCCCCAAAAGAGAAAGTGGAAAGCACTTCTCTGGCAACGTCTCCCGACCTGTCCGCAGATTCGGCAACCAGCCGATCCAGATATTTCCTGACATCTGTGTATTTCCATGCCTCATGCCGTGTGGTTGGCATACCCTGATTAACAACCTGATCCATCGCACTTTTGCGCAGTACTCGAATCCATGATTCATGAGCGCCCGGCAGCTCTTTTTGAACCGCACTAAACTGATCCTGAAGTTGTTCAGTGAGTTGAGAAGATTCAATCATATCACTCACGCAGCCGACTCTTTCAAGAGCCAGTCATAACCGCGCTCTTCCAATTCAACAGCCAGTTCTTTACCACCACTCTTCAAAATGCGGCCATCAGCCAGCACATGCACCACATCCGGTTCAATATAATCAAGCAGTCTCTGATAATGTGTTACCAGAACCACTGCACGATCCGGGCTGCGGAGCTTGTTTACACCGCCTGCCACAATTCGAAGCGCATCGATATCCAGTCCTGAATCTGTTTCATCCAGCAGGGCGAGTTCCGGCTCCAGAACCGCCATCTGAAATATCTCATTGCGTTTCTTCTCACCACCGGAAAAGCCTTCATTGACCGAACGGCTAAGAAAGGAGTGATCCAGCTCGACCAGATCCGCCTTTTTCTTCACAATCTGCATGAAATCAATGGCATCAAGTTCATCAAGCCCCAGATGTTTACGCTTGGCGTTCAATCCAGCTTTCAAGAGATAGGTGTTGTTCACTCCCGGAATTTCCACCGGATACTGAAAGGCAAGGAAAATACCCGCCCATGCCCGCTCTTCAGGTTTCATCTCAAGCAGGTCTTTACCCTTATAACTAACTGAACCCTTGGTTATCTCATAACCGTCACGACCTGCGATTACATTGGATAATGTGCTTTTACCGGAACCGTTCGGCCCCATAATGGCATGCACTTCACCCGCTTTAACTTCAAGGTTAACCCCTTTAAGGATCTCTTTACCATTTATACTTACGTGTAAATTATTAATTTTTAACATGTTTATCCTACCGCACCTTCCAAACTTACTTCCATGAGTCGATTTGCTTCAACGGCAAACTCCATCGGCAACTCGTTAAACACTTCCTTACAGAAACCGTTCACAATCAGTGAGACGGCATCCTCTTCAGTGAGGCCACGCTGCTGACAGTAAAACAGCTGATCTTCACCGATTTTTGAGGTTGTTGCCTCATGCTCCACTACAGCCGTAGAATTTTTCACTTCTACGTATGGGAACGTATGTGCTCCGCATGTTTTACCCAGCAGCAGCGAATCACACTGAGTATAATTACGTGCGCCTGCTGCATCTTTTCCAATCTTTACCAGCCCACGATATGACTGCTGCCCGTGTCCTGCCGAAATACCTTTGGAAATGATGGTGCTCTTTGTGTTCTTACCCAGATGAATCATCTTGGTGCCTGTATCGGCTTGCTGGTAATTACTGGTCAGTGCAACCGAATAGAACTCACCCACAGAATCATTGCCTTTAAGCACACAGCTGGGATATTTCCAGGTAATCGCACTGCCTGTCTCAACCTGTGTCCAGGAAATCTTCGAACGATCTCCCCGGCACTCTCCGCGCTTGGTCACAAAATTATAGATGCCACCCACGCCATTCTCATCGCCCGGATACCAGTTCTGAACTGTTGCATATTTGATCTGTGCATCTTCCATCGCCACCAGCTCAACCACAGCAGCATGCAGCTGATTCTCATCCCGCATCGGCGCGGTACACCCTTCCAGATAGCTAACGTATGAGCCCTCTTCAGCAATAATCAACGTCCGCTCGAACTGACCGGTATTGAGAGCATTGATTCTAAAATAGGTGGAGAGTTCCATCGGAGAACGTACCCCCTTCGGAATAAACACAAACGAACCATCGGTAAATACGGCAGAATTCAATGCGGCAAAAAAGTTGTCAGTCGTCGGCACAACTGTACCAAGATACTTCTGCACCAGTTCCGGATAATCACGAACCGCTTCAGAGATCGGGCAGAAGATTACGCCTGCCTCTTTTAGCTTCTCTTTGAATGTTGTGGCAACAGAAACAGAATCAAATACAGCATCAACGGCCACGTTTTTCACACCAGCCAGAAATGCCTGCTCACGTAGTGGAATACCTAGCTTGTCATAGGTCTCAAGCAGTTTGGGATCAACATCATCCATGCTTTCCGGCCCATCATCAGCTGACTTGGGTGCCGAATAGTAAGAGATCGCCTGATAATCAATGGGATTAAAATGAACGTTAGCCCAGACAGGCTCCTTCATCGTCTTCCAGTGTTCAAAAGCCTGGAGCCGCCAATCAAGCAACCACTCCGGCTCATCTTTCTTGGCGGAGATGGCACGGATCACGCTCTCATCCAGACCGGGAGGCAAAGTGTCGCTTTCAATGTCGGTTACAAATCCGGCATCATACTCTCTGGATTTCAGCTGCTCCTGAAGCTCTTCATTCGTCGCCATTATGCAGACTCTCTATTTTCATTTGGTGTTGCCTTATTTGATACAGAACCAATCGAACTGATTGGCACGACTCTCTTCATCGAGAAAATCGGCATGAAATCCTGTTCGGTCATATCCTTGAGCGAGATACTGCCCAAAGCATCGCGAACAGCCTCGTTAATCCGTTTCCAGTTATTGCTGGTTGTACAAAACGGGAGCTGCTCACACTCGCCCTCATCAAGATTACACTCGGTCAGGGCGATATTACCCTCAAAGCAGTTGATAATTTCACGGACAGAAATCTCTGATGCCGGCCTGGCCAATCGATAGCCGCCTTTGGCCCCGCGAATGGATTCCAGAACGCCTGCTCCAAGCAGAGCCTGAAGCACCTTGCTCACTGTGGGAGATGGAATACGTGTCGCAACAGAAAGGTCATTGGATGCAAACAGGCGATCCTGCTCACTCGCCATATGGGTAAGCAGAAGAATTCCGTAATCGGTAATTTTAGTAAGCCTGAGCATGTATACTCCGATTCAGTTCAATATTAAACTGAATAATTAGGAGTAATCTAATCCTGATTAAAAAACTCTTCAACCTATAATTTACAGGGTTATTGGAAGTGCAGTCGAATAACTCCGCCTACTCGGGGCGAGTACATATACAGATGGAGAACCCCGCCAAGCTCTCTCTTAAACAACTACAAGGAATTAACTAATTTAATTCGCTTACTAATGGTCTTATTCTCACCCCAATAATTCACATATCTCTGGTAATAAGCCACAGCCTCTTTGAGACGAGCCTGCTTCCATAATGTATGGCCCAGATAGGCAAGCGTTACGCCGTTGTGAACATTGATAGCCAGCGACTCACGAAAATACTCCTCTGCCTGTTTCAATTCACCTTTCCTATAGGCAATCACACCAAAATAATGGCGTGTGCGATAAGACATACCCAGCGCCTCTTCCCGCTTAAGACTCACGCTGCCTACCGAATGGAACATACGCAGTGCCAATGCCGCTTCA
Organism: Mariprofundaceae bacterium; assembly: GCA_040326115.1. Classification (GTDB taxonomy): domain Bacteria; phylum Pseudomonadota; class Zetaproteobacteria; order Mariprofundales; family Mariprofundaceae; genus WSZY01. The sequence continues at coordinate 5,121 of JBEQLD010000058.1, forward strand.
CACCATTGCTGATACTGCATTGACTGCAAGGCTTCTGGCTGCTCAATCCTGCGCAGACTTGATTTGGCTGATACCACCCTTCCCAATTGCATCTGTGCGTTAACCAGCAGTAAATTGACCTCTACATCTTTGCTATCGCTCCACGCTTCCAATTGCCGAACAGAACCAGCCGCATCACCCTGATTCAACAGCACCTTGGCCCGGGTCAGAGCAACCGGCAGGATTTTTTTCCCTTTCAGAGCCCCTTCACGGCTCCCTTTACGACTCCACTTATCAGCCGCGCCATGCAGCCCCCCTTCAGCCAGATAGCGTGCACGCGAAGCCGCCATTTCAGGCTCATCAAACAACGCTCCATCAGGGAAGAAATCGGCCAGCCATTCCCGGTTCGGGTCCAGTGTATCTTCGTACAATGACCAGGGAGCGGTGAACTCAAGTTTTGGCAGGTCATCACTGTTACGCGACAGGGAGAGCCCCTCAACATCGCCTGTAATTTTTCCACGTCTGTGGGCGAGCAGATCCGATGGTTTGTAAAGCCAAAGCCTATCCGAATACTCTTTCCACCTTTCACTGTTACGCGTCAATTGCTGCTGCCACCCTTTGGGCAGACTGAGTGGACGCTTGGAAGCTACGACTATCAGGTCGCTGGGAATAGATTCCCAAACTTCGGCATACGGAAATCTATCCAGCAGGGTACGAAGAATCATGCGCGTATTTTCCGGGCTCAGCGAATACATCTGAATCCATTGCACAAACACTCCATCATCGGTCAAATGGTCACTGGCAAGTTGGTAAAAATCACTGGTAAACAGCCCCGCGATACCAGCAAGCCATGGATTCGAGGGTTCAGATACAATCATGGAATATTTCTTATCAACCCCAACAAGGAAATTACGTGCATCGTTGCGCACCATTCGCACATTGGAAAACGTTTCCACTCCATGATTAACATCGGCAAAAATTTTACCGGCCTCAACCACCGCATCCTCAATCTCGGCCACATCTATTTGCTGATCCGGCCGCTCCTCCGCGATCACCCGGGCAGTCACACCACTTCCGTAGCCAATCATAAAAGTAGGCCCTTCCTTCGGATGATAAAGGGTTGGCAACAATCCAAATAGTATCTGAGTTGCCATGTCAGTTCCGGTAGAAGCATCTGCCTTACCGTTAACCTGCAGGAATCGGTGATCATAGGCCTGTCTTACTGTTACACGCGCATTGATTCCCTCCTGTTCAAAGCGCAAATCTCCCAGGAGTCCACCGCCAGTGTTCTGAGCCAATGCTTTTCCATACACCGCGACATTGACAGCCGACAGACCAGAGGACCAGTCAGCGCGCCATACCGGCCAAAGGGCCAGTAAAACCATGGAGCTAATCAGCATGCGTGACTTAAACAGATCTGATTTCCCGCTCGATACCACCGCACCCCAGATGACAACCAGAGCCAGCAGAAGATTCATGGTGATGACCAGACGCATACTCGGCATACCGCCCAATTCAGGGAGCAGCACAAAACCAGCCAAAACCGTGCCGAGGATGGCTCCACAAGTATTGAAAAAGTAAGCACGGCCAATATCCGAACCGAGACTGCCTTCGCTCCGTGTCAGCATATGAGCCACGACCGGAAATGTTGCGCCCATGCAGAGTGTTGAGGGCAGCACAAGCAACAGTACCAAAAGAAACGAGGCTACCGCTATCTGCCAATAGGCATCGTAGCCAGCCTCAAAAACAGCAAGCAATGCCTCTGGCATCCATGCCATCAACGGTATCAGCAGAAATGCGCCAGCGGCTATAGCAATCTGAAGTGCCGCAAATGCATGCGCATGTAGCCATCGGGCCGGAACAAAGCGCGAAACAAGATAGCTGCCTCCCGCCAGACCTGTCAGGTAAGCAATCAGAATCATGGAAAAACCATAGGTTGAAGATCCAATCACCTGCACCAGCAGACGTGACCAGATAACCTCGTAAGCCATAGCAAGTCCGCCGGAAATCAGAAAGGAGGTATACAAAACCTTACGCATCCAACCTGTTTCCATTCTGTCCGGATCGCTGCCTTTGTCTTCAGCCTCTTCTGGTGTCGAGGCTATCTTCGATTGAAGGTCAAGTTTCCAGGCCGCAGCCGCTATAAGCAGGTTTACGATACCCGTAGCAATCAGGGTTCCCGTAAGGCCCAAAGTAAACAGCAACAAAAATCCGGCAAGAGCTGCTCCTGCTACAGCACCCAGCGTATTGATACTGTAAAGCATCCCCAAATCCCTTTTAATTCCATCAGGATGCCGAATCAAAAAGCGTGACAGGGCAGGAAGACTACCGCCCATCAGGGTGGTTGGAATTAATAGCAGGACAAATCCGATGGCAAATTTGATTGGCAAACCTGATGATGCATCCAGAAGCATTGATTCCGGTAACAGCTTGGGTCCCCAGGTAAGAACAAAGTGAAAAATAAGCGGTGAAAGCAACCCGAACAGGCCGATACCAGCCTCAAGCATTGCATAGATTCTAAGAGGCCGCTGCCCGATCCTGTCGGCTACCCTGCCAATCCACAGTGAACCCAGAGCGAGACCACCCATAAATGCAGCAAGAACTGTGGTGATTGAATAGGTGGTGCTGCCAAATACCAGCCCCAGATAGCGTACCCAGATAATTTCATAAACCAGCGCCGTAGCACCGGAAAACAGGAAAAGTGCGATAACTATCAGTCGTATCAGGCGTGGGCTCAGGACAGTTTCATTTTGATTATTCATATGCGCCGAACCTTATACCACCATCTGTTAATCCGCTATCTTACAACCGGGACTCAAGGTGAATGCCGCTGGTAGAGAAAGTGCCCTTTGGGCATGGCCCGGCATCCATAAGGGAGGGCATATCATTGAGGCATAGATTCCGGCTTGAAGGTGAATTGCGCCAAGGTGAATGCCGCTTGCGGAAGAGAAGGCACCCTGGGGTGTTGCACAAGAGAGGCCACCCTGGGGTGTCGCCGGAGTTACAGGCTACTTACTGAAGCGTAAAACATAGGAATTAAGAGAGAGGCAAAAAAAAAGAGGGAGCCCGAAGGCTCCCTCTCTCGATTAACAAAGAGTCCCGAAGGAATCTTAGTATACGTACTCGATAACAAGAGTTGTTACGTTGCTAGTGTTAGCTACGCCGTCAACCTTTGTGCTTACGTAAGCAAGTTCCAACTCAACGTTCTGTGCAACAGAGTACCAAGCGCCAAGATAAGTAGCGTTAGTATCAGTGCTTACAGTACCAGTTTCAGAAGATGAGAAGTCATAACCAAGCTTAACACCAGCATGACCCATACCAATAGTCAGCATTGCCTGACCACCAGTGATATCAGTACCAGTATTACCAACCTGTTCGCCCTTGATTACCCAAGGAAGATAGAAGCCAATGCTTAGATCGCCAACATCGCCCTGCACCTGCAGGTCAAGACCATACTGTACTGCAGACTCAAGAAGGCCTGTAGTCTGAGCAGCAACTGTAGTTACAGTAGCGCCAGTAAACGCAGATGGCTTAGCATTTACATAGAAAGCACCAATAATAGCTTCTAGGCCACCAACTTCAGCAATATACGCACCACGAAGGTAAGTGCTAAGACCGCTCAAAGAACCCCATTCGCCTGTGATTTCACCAGGAGAAGCAGATGCAAACAGTGCACCCTGAAGGTAGATAGAATCATTAACGAGTGTAGAAAGAGCAAAACCAGTTACACCAGAGTTCATCATAGCAGTGTTCTGAAGAGCTTCAGCACGCTTGATTGAAGAACGGTTAGTGTGACGTACAGTGTTTGATGGATCACTGAACAATACGCCCAGACCAACATCACCAGAAACCATAGCTAGGTTTACGTGACCGAAGTCAGTATCAACTACATAGTTAAGTTTAGCCTGTGCAACACCGCCACCGTTATTGGTAGAGATTTCAGTCAAACCACCAACGTGCTCGCCATAACGGCCACCAACGAAAAGTGCAGACTCATCAGGGAACATGATACCTGTATTAGATTCAGTACCGATAAGGCCTGTCGCATTACGAACAAGAACCTTCATCAGGAAGCCAGCGTTGAACTGTGTTGGCAAAGATAGAACATCATCTTCAAGCAAAGAGCCCTCGCCCATGTCACGCATACCAGTCAAACTAAAGTTACGACCGAAAGCGCTCAGACGTGGAATTGCCTGGAAGTGGCAGCTCAAGCAAGAAGCGCCTGTCTGACGTGCAAATGCTGGAACAGCTTCAGAAGTAGTTGGAGCAACTGCGATGGCAGAAACAGCAACAACAGCGAAAGCTACAGCAGAAAGAAACATTTTTTTCATGTTGTGTATATCCTCTTAATAAAATTTGATTCAAACTTGAATCATTAAAATTTTGTTCTCCCCTCCATGTCTCATTGAGACCTTTCCGGAAGCACGTCGCGAACTTTGCGTGATCTGGCTCACAGGGTCAACCTGCCACACCACCTGTGTGTCATTTTGATACACGTGCTGCAATCCCGATAAAATGACTGTCTTAATATATAGAGTGTGGCGGCATCATTCTTAATTCTTCTCTAACGCTACTGTTTCCAAACATAAGAATTACATTGTATCTGCTGCATCACCCACTCTAGTGTGGCCACATGCAGACAACACCTATCCGGCGAGACCAGCTCGCAGATCTCTTTTCATCCGGCTGTAAACCCAGAGAAGCCTGGCGTATTGGCACCGAGCACGAAAAAATTGGTTTCTGCATCGATAGCTTCAGGCCCATTCCCTATGAGGGAGAAAGAAGCATTCGCTCTCTGCTTGAGCTGCTCTCTGAAAAAGTCGGACGCCCCGTTCTTGAAGATGGCAACATCATCGGCCTTCTTGATGGCAAAGCTTCCATCACCCTTGAGCCCGGCGGACAACTTGAGCTCTCGGGCGCCCCCCTGGAAACCATTCACGAAACCTGCATGGAAACCGGAGAGCACCTGCGCCTGTTAAAAGAAGCCACTACCAAACTTGGTATCGGCTTTCTTGGCCTTGGCTTTCAACCCAAATGGCAACGTGATGAAATTCCGTGGATGCCCAAAGCGCGTTATCAGGTGATGCGGGACTACATGCCCAAAGTCGGGGCACATGGATTGGACATGATGCTGCGCACCACAACCACACAAGCCAATCTCGATTTCTCATCCGAAAAAGATATGTCCAAAAAAATGCGTGTAAGCTGCTGCCTGCAACCGCTGGTTACCGCACTCTGTGCCGCATCACCCTTTATTGATGGTAAACCATCGGGCTACCTATCAAGCCGTGCAGCATGCTGGGTAGACACTGATCCGGCACGCACCGGAATTCCGGAATGTGTATTTGATGATAATTTCGGTTTCGAGAGTTACACGGAATGGGCGCTGGATGCCCCCATGTATTTTATATTAAGAGATGGACAATATATTAACTGTGCAGGATCAAGTTTCCGTGACTTCCTTGATGGCAAGTTAAATGCCCTGCCCGGAGAGCTGCCCACGTTTGATGATTGGGAACTGCATACCGGCACACTATTCCCGGAAGTACGTCTGAAACAATTCCTTGAAACGCGCGGAGCAGATGCCGGCCCACAGGCATGGATATGTTCACTGCCAGCACTCTGGAAAGGACTTCTCTATGATGACGCAGCTCTGGAAAAGGCATGGCAGATGATTGAAAGCTGGACACATGCTGAAGTGATCCAGCTCCGCCAGGAAGTGCCGCGCCTGGCTTTCCAGACGACATTCAGGAATACAGACGTTCACAAGCTCTGCGGGCAGATGCTCGATATCTCTCTCGCTGGACTTGAGCGAATCAATGCCCTGAACGATCATGGTGAAAATGAAACCATCTTCCTCAATCCGATGGTCCACGCTGTTACCCACAAAAAAACACAAGCGGAAATGTGGCTCGATGCCTATCACGGCTCGTGGAATGGCAATATCGATCGTATCTTTATAGAAGCGATGCATCCGTAAAGGTTGATACGTAAAAGGGTTTTATTCATCCGGCTTCAGGCTTCCTGCCTTTCGCCTTACACGCATTTGAAAATGTGATTTCCAAATACTCACTAAAGCCACCC
>JBEQLD010000059.1:0-11183 GCA_040326115.1 Mariprofundaceae bacterium
TTTGTGAAATCCGCGCTGCTTACTAAAGCCACCCATCCATGGGTGGAGAGTCGCAACAGCAGTTGTTTGCGACATTTCCCCACAGGAGGTGGGGCGGTCAAGCGAAGCGAGACCGTAAGAGAAGCAAGACCGCGCTCTTGCGAAACGATTTAAGGCGAGGGGCAGGAGCCCGTAGCCGTATGAAACAACAGGAGAAAGATCATGATGCGATCTCTATGGACAGCGGCCACCGGAATGGCTGCACAGAATATGAATGTGGATGTCATTTCCAATAATCTGGCCAATGTAAATACGGCTGGCTTTAAACGTGGCCGGGCAAACTTCCAGGATCTGATGTATCAACAGATCAAGGCTCCGGGTGCGGAGGCCAGCTCGGCTGGCACTCAATTGCCATCCGGTATCCAGATCGGTCTGGGTGTACAGACAGCCAGTGTTTCACACAATTTTTCTGAAGGCAGTTTTCAGACCACCAATAACAAGCTTGATCTGGCGATCAAAGGTCGTGGCTTCTTTCAGATACTTCTTCCAACCGGTGATCTGGCTTATACACGAGCCGGTTCATTCAGTGTGGATGCACAGGGTCAGGTGGTAACGGCAGGCGGTAATATATTGCAGCCCGCATTGACTATTCCTGCCGATGCGATCTCTATCAACGTAGCTGATGATGGTACGGTATCGGTTGAGCAGCCGGGGTCTGTATCCACTATTGTGGGCCAGATCCAGCTGGTTGATTTCATTAATCCGGGCGGTCTGACCATGCTCGGCAGTTCCAGATACCAGAGCAGTAACGCCTCCGGCGAACCCATTACAGGTAATCCAGGCTCCGACGGTTTCGGTGGACTGGGTCAAGGCATGCTGGAGATGTCCAACGTAAATATGGTCGAGGAGATGGTGAATCTCATCGCCGGCCAGCGTGCTTATGAAATGAATTCCAAGGCTATCCAGGCAGCAGATGAAATGCTGCAGACAGCCAACAGCATCAGGAGATAGGAGATTAGGATGATCTCTCGACTCTTGCTCACTCTGATGGCGGTTGCCCTGTTGATGCCCATCCCGGCATCAGCAGATGCGATGAAGGACTCGCTGCATGCTTTCTTCGCGAAGGGCATCCGCCATCAGGGTGCTACTGCTGAATTTATTGAGGTGACCCGTTGGCCGGATACCAAGGGTGCTCTTAGGTGGCGGTTGCCACAAATCAAACGTCATACAGCTCGGATCTCACTGATTGCAGAACAGGGTGATGGGCAGCAGATGCGCCGCTGGTATGTACCGGTTCGCATACACTGGTGGGCCAATGCCGTGGTTCTGAAGCAGGAAGCTCCGATCCGCTCTCTTCTTTTACCGGATATGCTGGAAGTGAAACGTACAGATGTTGCCGGTCATATTGGGCTGTGGTGGGAAAAAATTTCCGATCTGGCAGGCATGCAGGTGACACGTCCGATGCATAAAGGAGATGCGGTCTATTCGGTCTCTGTGAAACAGCCTCCAATGATCAAACGTGGTGATATTATTACGATTATTGCCCAGATAGGGACTATCTCAGTGCGAGCTGAGGGCAAGGCATTGAAGTCCGGAGGACGGGGTGATCGCCTTTTGGTACAGAATTTGCGTAGCAAACAGATGTTACAGGCCACAATTGTGGACAGACACACGGTTCATGTGTTTATCGGAGGTGCCGGATGAGAGCTCAGATGTTGATATTGCCCCTGTTGGCTGCGTTACTTAGTGGTTGCATGCCATCAGCAAGGTCGGTCACTCAGGATGTGAATAAAGACCTGATTGAGCAGGCAATGGAGACTCCGCGCCAAAATAATACCGAATCCGGCTCTCTCTGGAATAACTCCGGTTCAAGAATGTTTACCGATCCAAGAGCCCGGGATGTAGGTGATCTGATCACTGTGTTGGTAGAAGAGAGTGCCAGCGCAACCCGTTCACTTGGAACCAAGAAGAGTAAATCCTCCTCCCGTAAAACAGGGCTGGATGCATTTTTGGGGCTTGAGTCGAACATATTGCCACAGGCCGATATCACGCCATCTGCAGCTGTAGATCTCAGTGATTCGAAGAATTTTGATGGCTCCGGCTCGACCACCAATTCAGATACGTTGAGTGCAAGTGTTACGGCAGTGGTTACCAAGGTCTATCCAAACGGAAACATGAAAATATTGGGTCGCAGACAGGTGGCTATTAATCACCAGCCACAGGAGTTGACCTTTGCAGGTGTGATTCGTCCGCTCGATATTTCACCGGACAACACTGTTTCATCTGCCAAGGTGGCACAGGCTGTGATTAGTTATGGCGGTGGTGGCGAGCTGGCAACGGTTGCCCATGAGGGCTGGCTTGGTCAGACGCTTGATCGTGTATGGCCGTTTTAAAGAGAATTTTGAGGAGTGTTGAGATGAGAGCTTTAAAATATATTTCCCCACTGTTTCTGGCGCTTCTTTTTGGGCTTGCTTTGACAGGCCCCGCACAGGCAGAGCGCATCAAGGACCTGGCTGATATCGAGGGCGTTCGTAGTAACGCACTGGTCGGTTACGGTCTTGTGGTCGGTCTGAACGGAACTGGCGACTCATCCAACTCATCACCATTTACCATTAACAGTATCACTTCAATGCTGGAGAGGTTCGGTGTGAATGTTCGTCCGGATATCAGCACCATGAAACCCAAGAATATTGCGGCAGTGATGGTGACATCAGAGTTGCCTGCTTTTTCTCGTCCGGGACAGACGCTTGATATCACAGTCTCCAGTATGGGTGATTCCAAGAGTCTTCGCGGCGGCACACTTCTGATCACACCGCTGTTGGCAGGTGACGGGCAGGTTTATGCGGTTGCACAGGGCGCTCTCTCTGTAGGTGGTTTTGCCATTGAAGGCCAGGGGGCACAGTCTGTTAAGAATCATCCGACGGTTGGCAAGGTTCCCAACGGTGCACATGTTGAACGCCCGGCACCACGCGGATTGCGTGCCGATCAGGAGAAGGTGATTCTAACCCTTCGGGAACCTGATTTCACAACCATTCGCAGAATGCAGAATGCCATTAACAGTAAGTTTGGTAATAACATCGCCAAAGCGATCGATTCAGGCACCATCGAGGTGTTCAATCCTACCGCAAACGCTGTAGAGCTGGTTGCTGAGCTGGAGCAGGTATCGCTGGTGACTGATCGTAAGGCTGTTGTCGTTATTGATGAACGTACCGGTACCATCGTGATGGGTGAAGAGGTTAAAATTGATAAGGTGGCTGTCGCACACGGTAATATCAGTGTGAACGTTGCCGAGAATCCAGAGGTCTCCCAGCCATTCGCATTTGCTGCAGGCACGACCACGACAGTGGATCGTACTGATCTTCGTGTGAGTGAAGATGAAGCGAAGCTGGTTGTATTGCCTCGTCAGGTGACGCTGGCAAGTCTTGTCTCAGCATTGAACTCCGTAGGCGCAACACCGAGTGACCTGATTGCCATACTTCAGGCAATCAAGGCAGCAGGTGCCCTGCATGCAGAGTTGAGAGTCCTGTAATGAGGGATCTTGTTGAAACAGTCATTGCCCAGGTTATCAAGGAGCCATACAACTCCCCGGCCTCGAACAGAGAGGTTTCGGCAGAGAGAGGGCCGGCATTTGTAAAAAGTTATGCAACTCCCGGCGCAATGAATCGTAGTGAGATCAAGGATGAAAAGCTTTGGGATGTCTGTTGCAAGTTTGAAGCAATTTTCATGCAGCAGATGATGTCAGCCATGCGCAAGAGCGTGCCTAAATCAGGCTTTCTACCTTCGGGGTATGCTGAAGGTGTACATGATTCGATGATGGATCAGGCGATTGCGGATTCCGGAAGCAAGAATGGAAACCTCGGAATTGCACTTCAGATGTATCGTCAGCTTGAGTCGTCAGAGGTGGCTCATGATGAGGCCATTCAAGGAATTCAGGAAGCTACCGATAATGTAGATATGACTATTTATAACGATATCAAGGGAGGGTCATGATGGTTCGTATTGAAGGATCAAATCGTCCTGCCTCAGTTCAGAAGTCCGGTGGCAGTAAAGGCTCGGCAAAATCATCGGCATCCGGCGGTAAACGTTCCGGTGGTGAGCGTGTTGAGGTCTCTGATGCCTCCGCGCTGCGCGAAAGGGCTCAGGTGATGCTTGGAGAGATGCCGGAAGTGAGAATGGAGCGGATCGAAGAGATTCGTGATGCGCTGGAGAGTGGAAGGTTTAAGATCAGCAGCGAAAAAGTAGCGGCACAGATTGTTAATAATGCGCTGGCTGAACACTCCTGGAAATGAGTATACAAGGAGGCGATATGTTGAACACGCTTCAGGAACTACTTGAACGTATGAGCCTGTCTGCCAATACGTTGGAAGAAATTATTGTGCAGGAGCGAGAGGCTGCTCGTCAGTTTGATGGTGATGCACTGCTTGCACTGATGGACAAAAGAGTGGAGGCCTACAGTAAACTGACTGAGCTTGAAGAGAAGTGTAAAGCGCTTCTTATCACAACAGGCGCTTCTGAAAACATGACTCTGGAAGCCCTGATCGATCTCTATGCCGGTACAGACAAACTCCGCTTCCAATCTCTCAGAAGGGAACTCTACGAACGCATGTTACGGGTTGAGAAAGGCAATACAGAGAATCGTATCCGCCTGCATGCCGCCTATGATGTGACCACCAATGTACTGTTGAATGTGGGTGCATTAGAGAAAAAACAGACATATGGACCGCAGGAACTAAAATGATTTCCGACGCGCTCAATATTGCTGCCAGCAGCCTGAAAACCCAGCAGAAAGCGTTGGATGTGATCGCTCATAACGTTGCTAACTCCAATACAGAGGGTTACTCAAGGCAGAATCCCACATTGGTTACAGCCCTTCCTGAGAAGCTGGATCAGAGAGTGTTTGGCCGGGGTGTTGAGCTGGGAAGCATCAACCGGATTGTTGATCCGCTGATTAACCACGCACAGAAAGAGAATCTCTCACAGTTTTCATTTTTCAGTACACTTTCCAGTGGCCTTACAGCAGTCGAAAATGTGTTTGGCAGCCTGGAGTCCACAGGTGTTTCCGCAGCTCTGGATGATTTCTTTCTCTCCTGGCAGCAGTTTTCAAGCAACCCCCAGGATCAGGCCCAGAAATTTAATGTGCGCAATAAGAGTGAAGTGCTGGCGATTCAACTCTCCAATATGCACGAGCAGCTGAGAACATCACAAGTCAGTGCGGATCAGGAGATTGATCAACGAATCAAAGAGGCAAATATCCTTCTTGATGAAATTGCGAGCCTGACCACTCAAATTCGTCAGATGCAGGCCGGTCAGCAGGGGGCATTAGGCGGGGCCAACGACCTGCTTGATCAGCGGGAACAGTCAGTTCGAGCCCTGTCGACACTGGTTCCGATTCAGCAGGTCAACACTGCCGATGGCGATTTTCTTATTCAGACTAAAGGCGGTGACCTTCTGACCCAGGATAATGTATCCAGGCATCTTGGTCGTTCATCGAGCCTGAGTGTTAATGGGTTTACAGAGATTGTAATTGAATCAACCGGAGTGCCTGTCTCCGGGCTAGATCAGGGCGGTGCTATTGGTGGATTGGTATCACTTCGGGATGGGCATCTTGGAAACTATATTCAGACACTTGATGAGATCGCACTTAACCTGACTTTTGGTGTGAATCAGATTCTTGCAAGTTCAGGTGGTAACGTGCGGGCATCTTCGCTTATTTCCGGGCAGGGGTCCCTGAATCCGGCATTGGCATTGAATGATGCTGCACAGGCATTGCCACTGGCCAATCAGATTCAGACGGGAAGCTTCAAACTTCACCTCTACAGTGCGGCCGGAACGCCGATCACTCCTGGTGGAACAACAATCAATATCACGGCAGGCGTTACCACCATTACTGATGTGGCCAATTCAATCAATGCCATAGCCGGCATCACTGCCTCTGTAGATAGCGTGGGAAGATTGGTGATCGATGCAGGAACCAATACGATTGGCTTCTCCGATGATAGCAGCAACTTCCTTCCGGTTTATGAGATAAACACCCTGTTTCATGGCAGTGGTGCGGGTGGTATGACCATTTCGACCGCTTTGCAAAACAATGCGGCATTGTTGAGTGCAGGAACCATCGATCCGGCAACTTCTATTGTCTATGCCGGCGACAATACAGCGGCTATTGCAGTGATGCAGTTGCAGGATAGCAAGATCAGTTTTGATGGTTCGGTGTCAGAGACACTTCATGTTCGCTCTGCAGTACTCTCAACCCGCTATGGTGATGATTTTGCCATTGCCGATCAGCAACTGCTCTATCGTCAGGTCGAGTCGGAGTCGTTATCACGGCAGCGTGAAGCGGTGTCAGGCGTGAATGTGGATGAAGAGATGATCTCCATGATCAAATTCCAACGGGCTTATGAAGCTGCAGCCAAGGTGATTCAGACCACCAATCAGATGCTTGATTCACTGCTGGGGCTGATTCGATGAGAATCTCTACCACACAACAGTATAACAACCTGCTACAGGGCATTGCCAAGCAGCAGCAGGTTGTTGCAGAGCGTGGTGAACAGATTGCAGCTGACAAGCGATTCCTGCGCCCTTCTCAGGCCGGTTTTGAGTATAAGACATCACTGGATTTCCGGCATGCTCAGAGTGGCGTTGAGGGGAGTCTGACTGCCATTGGGATTGCAGATTCCCGCCTCGCTGCAAGTGAAACGATTCTCAATGATATGAATAATATTCTGGTTCGTGCCCAGGTGCTGGCTGTTCAGGCCAACTCGGCCCAGCTGGGAGTGCAGGAGAAAAAATCGATCGCCATTGAAATATCTCACCTGCTGGATCAGTTTTTCTCTGATGCTAACGCGGATTGGCAGGGGCAGGCTCTGTTTGCCGGTACGGCAGTCGATGGTGATGCTTTCAGTACCGCGTTCAGTGCGGGCAGTGTGCTTCACACTTCGGGAGCCAACACCTCAGTTGTTGTTTCTCAGACCTCCAATGTCAACGCTGTCAACGATACCTATACCATTACGCTCAATGCGGCCGGGACAGAGATTGACAGTGTGACCGATTCGCTGGGTGTTAATCAACTGGCGGCGCCCGTGGTTTTGGCGGCAGGCCCTAACACACTGAACCTGACCAATGGCGCGGTTCTGAGTGCTGCATTTACAGCACCTGCCCAGCTCAATACGGATGGGGGAAGTTTGGCCGTATCAGGCGCCAATGTTGCAGGCAACTATGCCTATATAGGCAGTGATGAGGATCGCGTTGTTGCGATCAGCAGTACACTGACAACCAAGAGTAATGTTCGTGGAGATAACCCTGCTTTTTTGCAGGCGCTGCAGGGATTGCAGGCCTTTACAACAGCGCTGCAAACTAATGATACCGCTGCCATTGCAACCTCTCTGGACGTGATGACCCAGGCAGGTCAGCGGATCATCGACCTTAACAGTGAAGTGGGCGCTCGAATGAGCTCACTGAATGCATCGAAAATTTCCAATGAAGATATGAACTATACGCTGGATCGAAGCATTAATAATCATGAAGCGGTCAATATGGCAGAGGCGATGGCCCAGATAACGCAGTCCAATGTGGTGCTGCAGGCATCTTATAGTCTGATCTCAAGGCTGGAGTCTCTTAGTTTGGTGAACTTCCTCAGATGATGGTTCTCAGACGCAAGGTCGGTGAGGCAATCCGCATTGGCGATGATATAAAGATTACAATCCAGGAGGTGCAGAATGGCCGTATCGTCCGCTTTGGTATTGAAGCACCGGCAGAAGTAGCTGTGCACCGACTGGAGATTTATGAACTGATTCAGGCAGAGAACCGTGCTGCAAGTAGTGCGGATGCTTTGGCCTGGTTGAAAGGAGAGAGTGATGACACAGGTGCAGGTGAAGATGAGTAACGAGATGCCACAGAGCGCCGTAGAATTTCTATTTCCTCAAGGTATTGCAGGGTTTCCGGATGCCATGCGCTACGGTTTTATCTATGAAGGCAAGGGGAATATGGTCTGCATGCAATCCATTGACTGCCCGGAAGCCGCTTTTATATTGACGCCATGGGATGAATCCCGATTGGGAGAGGTGCCGAGATTAAATCGGGAGCAGTGTAACTCCCTGGAAGTTGAAGGGGCCTCTGAAGTGATGTGGATGGTGGTGTTAAATCCATTTATTGATACGGAGTGGGTCACTGCAAACCTGAAGGCACCTATTGCCCTCTCTGAATCCACCCACAAAGGGATTCAATTAATCAGGCCTGAACCTGATCATGAAATTCGTTATCACTGGATGCCTCAGCCAAAATAGAAGTGGTTGCTGTTTTAGTAAGTAGATAGTGTCCTCTATATTGTTCAGACTGTTATTATCTAAACAGTCCCACGCCCTGTTTTGGCGGATAGAATCTGTTTTTCGCCCCTAAAGTTATCAGGAAAAATTGCGATAGATGAACTGTAAGGAACTCCCTTTTGCTTTTCTGTTTATGCGGAAGCGGGGAAATATAAATAAAGGAGACTTGTCATGGCACTAACTGTTCGTCCCGCAGATGGTTTGATTCACCGCCTCTTGCAGCAGAATAGTCAGGCAGCAGGCAAGCCTCAGACAGAGAAGGCAGCATCGATTCGGATCAATGACCAGGTCAATATTTCACAGCATGGCAAAGAGATGGGCAGCAGTGAAAATAGTGCTGTAGATAGCAGGCAGCAGAACCAGTCAAAACTCGAATCACAACTGCTTCGTCTTTACACACAGCATAGCTCTGGAAAGGACGAGAAATGAATCAACCCCGACTATTGATTGCTGAGGACGATGAGGCTCTGGCAGCACTGTTGGAGGAGTATCTCTCCGAGGCGGATTATGAAGTTGAGTTGTGTCATCGTGGGGATGAGGCGCTTAAACTTCTCAAAAAAGAACATTTTGATCTGGTCCTGTCCGATATTGTGATGCCGGGTGCAGATGGCCTGACGCTTCTTGCAGAGGCCCGTAACAATCCTGTTAAAACGCTGGTGATCCTGATGACAGGTTATTCAGGAATTGAAGATGCTATCCATGCCGTAGAGCAGGGCGCATATGACTTTGTCAGCAAACCGTTTCAGTTGCCGGAAATCCGGGTAAGACTCGATAATGCTGCAAGATTCCAAAGCCTGCTTCGTCGCTGGGATGCAGTGAAGGGGAGTAAGCCATCGGATGTCCCGCCAGATAGTTTTCTGCCACTTCAGGGCACTGATCAGACACCGCAGCCCGGTCAGGCTGCCATTCGTGCCTATGGCATCGTGAAGGAGTGAATATGTTTGGAATGGAGCGCTAATATGCTCGATATTCTTGTGCTTGAAGATCAGCCGGCTGTTCGGGAAGTTATTTCCGAGGTTGTTGGTGGATTGGAAGTTCCCATCAGTGTGGGAAAAGCAGATAGCCTTAAAGAGGCTCGTGAGATGTTTGCATCCAAGCAGTGGAACTGTCTGGTTACAGATTTAAGTCTTGGTGATGGCATCTCTCTGGATTTGATTGCTGAATTGCGTGAGGCAAACAATAAAATTCCGATCATTCTGGTCAGTGGATTTCTTTCACCCAGTCGCCTCGAAGAGGCTAGGAAACTCAATGTTGAACATGTGCTGGCCAAGCCGTTTGATCCGGAGATGTTACTGGAGTGCTTGAGAGAAGCGCTGATTCCCAAAGAGTCTGCCCAAGAGCTGAAATCAGCCGTGAAGCGGAAAACCCATACTGCCGGACGTCTGCTGCCTGAAATGTTTGAAATGGATCGTAAACTCGGGCTCCTCTATCGAATGTTTGATGAGATGCCCAAATATTCCGATGTCTCCAGAGTCTGTGGAAGTGCACTGGAACTGGCTATGGAGATGATTCACGCTCAACGAGGTTACCTTGCACTGTTTGACCGTAATCAGGAAAAGCTTGTGATGGTGGCAGATAATAATATTTCACAGCAAGGTGTTACCTCATCATGCAGCTTGAGTGATACCCCGTTTAAGAATCTTATCCATAAAGATGAGGAGTTTCTGGAAGTGTTCCCCGTCAGTGGTGATACGGCAGCGTGCTGGCCGGATGTGGATGCAGAGCAGTATGTAGCCATTCCTGTTTCACTTCAGGGCGTCCATATGGGTGTGCTCTGTCTGATCGAACGGGCAGGGGCTGACCCTCTGAAGACCGAAGAGAAACATCTATTAGGCCTGCTGGTTAAAAAGCTGGATACATTGCTGGATAACCGGGCGGTACACGCCGCACTGGCTGAAAGCATGCGTGAAACACTGATTGCGCTGGTTCGCTCACTGGAAGCCCGGGATCGATATACCAAGGATCACTCTTCACGTGTAAGTCAGCTGTCAGTCTTGATTGCTCGTGAAATGGGCGTGGATGAAGAGACAGGTCAGTTAATTCGTACCGGTGGACTGCTGCATGATATTGGCAAGGTTGGTATTGCTGATCAGATACTGCTCAAGCCGGGTCGATACAGTGACAATGAGTACGCGATCATGAAGGCACACCCGGCTATTGGTGATGCTATCCTCAAAAATATGGATGCGCTGGTTCGGGAACGTTTGATGGTTCGTCATCATCATGAGCGTTGGGACGGGCATGGTTATCCGGACAGGCTAGGGGAAGAGGATATTCCATTCGAAGCCCGGATTGTCTGTGTGGCAGATGCTATTGATGCGATGACAACACATCGGGTATATCGTATGGCCAGACCACTATCTTTTTGCCTGGAACAGCTGAAACACAATTCTGGCACGCAATTTGATTCACAAGTGGTAGAAGCAGCAGTTTCTGCGATTGAACGAGGCGCTGTTCAGACTCAGGCGAAAGTCGGAGAGTTTGAACATGAAGGCCTGATGCCGATGATGTCATTCTCGGATATTGCTGCAGAGATACCCGTTGATTTAGGAGTTCGATGATGCCGGATGCAGAAAGCAGTAATCGTCGTGAAGATTTTCGAGTGGATGATGTCATTCCCATGCGGGATGAACCGCTCTCTACAGAAGAGTATGAGATAAAGAAGCTGCATGTCGGCATTCGGTCACGGCAGGGATCCATGCTGCGCGATATGATCGGGCAGGATATTTTTTCTGAAAATTCGGCAACCAGTAATTCAGAGATGGCCAAGGCGGTTGAAGCGCTCGATGCCAAGCTGAATTATCTGATTGGTGTGAACATGCTCAATGATGCCAACCGTTCCGAACTTGAAGAGCGCCCGGTTAATTTGAGTGTTACCGGCGC
>JBEQLD010000005.1:0-38519 GCA_040326115.1 Mariprofundaceae bacterium
CGATTAAGAGTGAGTCCGATGAAATTACTCACTTTGTTGGTATTCAGCAGGATCTGAGTGAATATGAGGATCTGGAAAGCCAGTTCCATCAGGCTCAAAAGATGGAAGCGATGGGTGTACTGGTGGGTGGCATAGCCCATGATTTCAATAATATGCTGGCAGGCATGACCGGTAACCTCTACCTGGCGAAGAAAAAGATACCGGAGAATCCGGAGGTAGTGAAAATGCTCTCCAGTGTTGAACAGCTCTCTTTTCGTGCCGCCGATATGATCCAGCAACTGCTGACTTTTGCCCGTAAAGGCCAGGTCAGTATGAAGCAGCTGCCACTGGTTCCTTTTATCAAAGAGACCCTCAAACTACTTCGAACTTCGGTGCCGGAAAATATCGCTCTGCATCATGATATTTGCAGTGAACGATTGCTAATCAGTGGTGATGCCACTCAGCTGCATCAGGTGCTGATGAACCTGATCAATAATGCCCGTGACGCTCTGGAAGGTGTGGATGACCCGCGCATCAGGGTTAAATTAGAGCCGTTCGAACCTGATAAGAAGTTTATGAAAAGGCACCCCTATTTCAAATCCGGAATCTATGCCTGCCTCTGTATTGAAGATAATGGTACCGGCATCCCTGAAGAACAGATAAAACATCTGTATGAGCCCTTCTTTACCACCAAGGAAGAGGGTAAGGGAACCGGGCTGGGTCTGGCGATGACCTTTGGCGCAGTTAAAACCCATCATGGATACATCGAAGTGGCGAGTGTGGTTGGAAAAGGCAGCAAGTTTAATGTCTATCTGCCTCTGCTTGAGGTGGAAGGCATGGCTTCTTATACACCAGAAGATGGTGAGGAGAAGGTTGCTCAAGGGCATGGAGAGACCATCCTGCTTGTAGATGATGATGTTCATGTTCTTGAGGTCGGCAGAGAGGTGCTGAAATCATTGGGCTATCGGGTATTGGAAGCTTCCAATGGGTTGAATGCCATTGACCTGTTTACCGAAAATCAGGATGAAATTGAACTTATAATTATGGATGTTGTGATGCCGGAGCTTGGTGGCGTGAAGGCTGCTGAACGCATTAAAGAGATTCGCCCTGATATAAAAGTTATCTATTCGACAGGTTATGACAAACAAGCTTCGCTATCCGGCAAGCTGACCTCCGATGAGGCTTCGTTTCTTTCCAAGCCCTATAGCATTAGCAATCTTGCCAGAGTGATCAGGGAGCGGCTGGAGAAGTCATAGAGAATGACATCATTGCTATTTTTTTCTCTTTTTACCTTTTTTTCTGGATTTTTTGCCATTTAACCAACTGTCATGTTCTTCAACCATCGCTTTAAGGCTGCTTTTATCATCTGTAAGCTGGATGGTCTGAGTCGAAGTTTTATCGGTTTTGATCACATCGATGGGCTTGTCCAGGAATGTCTGGATCTCTTTAAGAACCTCCTGCTCTTCACTGCTGCAGAATGAGATGGCGATACCTTTGTTAACACCGCGTCCGGTTCTTCCTACACGATGTACATAGTTTTCCGGCTTCTCGGGCAGATCATAATTGATCACAAAATCGATGTCGGGGATATCAATGCCGCGGGCACTTACATCAGTGGCAATCATCAGCTTGCATTCACCGCTTCTGAAACTCTGCATCACTTTAGAGCGTTCATATTGATCTTTTTCACCGTGGATGGTGGCCGCTGCGATGCCGACACGTTCCATCGCCTTCAGCACGCGTTCAGCACGGACTCTGGTGCGGACAAAGAGAATGATCTTACTCTCGGGATTCTCCCGGATGAACTGCTCCAGCAGGAAGCGTTTATCATCCATCTCCACAAACATGACCGAGTGGGTGATGTTCTTCGAGACCTTGTCTTTGGGTGATACCTGAATGCGAATGGCAGCACTCTTCACCTGCGAGTAGGCCAGCTTCCTGATCTCGTCGTTGATGGTGGCTGAGAAGAAGAGCGTCTGGTGCCTACGGACCAGCATCTTCTTGATATATTTGATATCTTCAATGAAACCGAGGTCGAGCATGTGATCCGCTTCATCCAGAACCAGAGTGTTCACATTGGCAACGCGAACCACCTCCTGATTGATCAGGTCAAACATGCGTCCGGGTGTGGTGATCAGAATATCAATGCCATCCTGAATCTTCTTGATCTGGGCATCCTGCTCCACGCCACCATGCAGCGAGAAGGTTTTGACCTTGGTGTGTTTGGAGAGCGTTTTGAACACTTCACCAATCTGCAGGGCCAGCTCACGCGTAGGCACCATGACAATGCATTTAATGCCGTAGGAGCGTTTACTGCTCTTCAGGCGGTGGATTTTGTCGATGACCGGAATGGCAAATGCGGCGGTTTTTCCCGTGCCTGTCTGGGCAATGGCCAGCACATCTTCGTCGTTCAGGATTGACGGGATCGCTTTGAACTGGATATCTGTCGGCCTTTTAAAGCCCAGCTTGGCCAGATTCTTTTTTATCTCTGTGGAAATATAGTATTGATCAAATCTCATAATGTTTTAATGGGTAAGTTTATTTTGTGAACGGGTCAGAGTGTCGGTGCTGTAAGAATTTCAGCGCCATCTTCGCGAAGTGCAAGCGTATGCTCAAACTGGGCGGAGAGGGATTTATCGCGGGTGACCACCGTCCAGCCATCACTCAGGAGCTTGATTGAGGATTTTCCAATATTCACCATCGGCTCGATGGTAAATACCATGCCGGTTTTCAACTCCATGCCTTCACCGGCTCTGCCATAGTGCAGAACCTGTGGATCTTCATGAAATTCACGGCCAATGCCATGCCCGCAGTATTCCCGTACCACTGAACATTTTTCACCCTCAACATAGCTCTGAACCGCATGGCCGATATCACCCAGTGTTGCACCGGGCCTGGCGGCAGCAATACCGATCTCCAGTGCTTTGCGGGCGACTGCGGTCACTTTTCTGGCCTTCGGTTTGGGTTCGCCAACAAAAAATGTCCTGCTCGTATCACCGTGCCAGCCATTCAAAATGGAGGTGACATCAATATTGATGATATCGCCTTTTTTCAGCTTTTTCTGGCCGGGAATGCCGTGGCATACCACGTGATTTACAGAGGTGCAGACAGATTTTGGGAAACCGCGGTAATTCAGCGGGGCAGGTATGGCACCATGTTTGACCGTGTAGTCGTGAACAATTTCATTGATCTCATCGGTAGTGATGCCCGGGCGGATATGCTCCTCAATCATCACCAGAGTATTGGCTGCCAGCTGGCAGGCAGGCTTCATCGCCTCAATCTCTTCCGGTGTTTTGATTCGAACCATGGTTACTCCTAAGGGCTATATCGAACAGTTTGGCGGGCAAAAGATATCCGAGACTTGAGTTCGCCGCCGATTCTGGCTTAAACTGATGCCAAGGTCACCCATTGCAGGGAATCATGATTCATGGAGAGATTATGCGCGTCTATCTGGCACAGCACGGTTTGGCAAAAGAGAAGAGTGAAGATGCAGAGCGTCCACTCTCTGGTCAGGGCAGGGAGGACATGGCTCGTGTGGCCGGATTCCTGAGCCTGTTTGAAAAACCGAGGCCTGAACGTATTATGCACAGTGGGAAATTAAGGGCAGAACAGACGGCAGAGATGTTTGCTGAAGGGTGGGGCAACCTGCCTGTGGAGAAGGCGCTCGATCTTGATCCCAATGCAGACCCGTCGATCTGGTCGGCCCATCTGGCCTCGATGAGCGGTGATATTATGCTGGTTGGTCATCTTCCACACCTGCAGCGTCTGGCAGGACTTCTGTTGTGCGGTGATGCAGATCGTGAAGTGATCCGTTTCAGAAATGCCGGTGTGGTCTGTCTGGAGAAAAATGATCAGGCGTGGTCAGTCTGCTGGCAGATTAATCCAACACTCTTTTATGGTGAGGATTAACTTACATTCAGGGAAAACAGAAATTCCAGATAGCATCATTATATTGCGATGAAAGCACCGTCAGTGGAAATGATGCTGATGCAGGAGCTTTGAATATCCAGATTAACCATTCTAAAAAAGCCTTGCTGGAAGGATTTCACCACTTGCATAAGCTATTTGGTTCAACTACAGATTATATAAGGGTATAAAAACCCAAATATGGTTAATTCAGGAGGGTTCCGGTGCTTTTCCCTCAAAGAATGCTGCGGTTGGTATGGGTGGTGCGTAGACAGCAGATCGCATCCAGTCTGGCACGACTCGTTAAAACAGGCGTCTTTCACCTGGCAGAGCATCACATGCTGGGAGAAACTGAGAATCTGGATGAGTTACAGCGGCTGTTTGAGAGTAAAACAAGGCACAAACGCCTTACCGCTTTGCAGGCGATGCTGACTGATAAACTTCCCGAAAAAACGCTCCTGAATTACAGGCTGATAGAGTTGCCGCATAAAGAGTTAACACCCCCTGATGGCGCCGTAGAGGCCGCAGATGGCATTCTCCTCTGGGCGGGGGGCGTGCCCCCTGAAGAGCTTGAAAGTCACTTCTATGACCCCCACAGCAAGTCCGAAGCGGCGTTGCCATTTGAAATGGATGACTGCAGATGGCAGATGCTTTTTGATACGCAGGCTTCGATAGGTTATGTCGGTTCATGGGCCATTATAGATGGCTGGATTCCTGCATCCGAGCAGGAGCGGATCATGAAACTTCTGCATAGTGAAGCCTTTTCGATTACGGATGCCGAATCCTGCGGGCTGGCACTGGAGCAGGTTCCTTCACTGCAACGGCGGCCATCATTCTTAAATGGTTTTGCGGCAATGATGCGAATGTTTGGTGTAACAGGCTATCGTGAACTCGATCCTACGCTGGTTCTGGGGATTGGATTTGTATTCATGTTCGGGCTGATGTTTGCCGATCTGGGTCAGGGCCTGCTCATGTTTCTGGTGGGTGTCTGGTTATCACGTGGCGCGGCAGAGAGACCCACACTCTGGACTCATGCCGGCCAGGTCATGATACCCATTGGACTCTCTGCGGCATTTTTCGGCGCAATGTTTGGCAGCTGTTTTGCGCATGAAGATTGGATTCCTGCCTTATGGTTTCACCCCATGGATCAGATTCTGTTCTACCTGGGCGTCTGCATTGTCATTGGCATGACGGTGATCTGCATGGGAATGGCCATCGGTTTGATCAATGCCTGGCGCACATGGCATTGGAAACAAGCCATCTGGAGCGATTTTGGCCTGGTCGGGTTGCTGTTTTATACCTCCATGATCATCCTGGTCTCAGGACTGTTTTCAGGCCATGCCACGCTGCAGCTCTATGGTATGATTGCCAGCGCCTCTATCCTGACTGCTTTTCTACTGCACCAGTTATTCAGTATGGGTGATGAATCCGTGTTGATGAGAATCATGTTAAGTCTGATCAATCTTTACGATTTCTGCCTGAAATTTCTTGTGCAGACGATCTCTTTCGTGCGCATTGCCGCTTTCACCATCGCCCATATTGCGCTCTCCACGGTTCTTTTGATTGCCATGGATGCCTCTGCGGAGCTTCCGCTTCTCTCCTGGAGCATTTTTGTACTGGGAAACTTTGCTATTATAATAATAGAAGGCCTGCTTGTGAGTATTCAGGTTGTTCGTCTGAACTTTTTCGAGTTTTTCACAAAATTCGTATCAGGGCAGGGGATTGCCTTTAAACCACTTGCTTATCCTAAGGAGGCGAGCCTATGAACAGTCCCGTTCAAATCAAAAAATGGGTGATCGGTATCTGTACGACAGCCATAACCTTTATCATGTTTGCCACAGTTCTCTATGTTTTTATGCCTGATGCCGCAGCGGTTGAAGAGCAGCAGGCAGCCGGCTCACTGGCTCACTGGGGCTATTATATGGCGGCTGCAATCTCAACTGGAATTGCAACCATCGGTGCCGGTATTGCCGTAAGCCAGGTTGGAGCGGCTGCGATTGCAGCAATTTCGGAAAAACCGGAACTGTTTGGTCGCGTGCTGATTATTCTGGGTCTGGCTGAAGGAATAGCTATCTACGGGCTTATTATCTCCTTTGCCATCATCGCGGCTGTCTGACATGAAGTTGAAAATCCGTGGTTCTCCAAAGGAAGAGCTTCTTTTTGAGCTCATTGGTGTTCAGATATGGGATGAATCCGAACGTTGCGGACTTATTGTTGGAATCAATGAGCCCCTTCCCAAAGCGATGCAGCAGGAGCTCTATCTGGTGCTGCCTGATCCTGAATATCCTCTAAAACAAACCGAATCATTGGCTGAATTGCTGGCAAGGGCTGTAGGGCAGGGGAGCATCCAGATATGAGCCGGGATACGCTGGATCGTCTTCTTACAGAGATCGATAGTAAACTTGAGCATCGATTGACGGAGATTGAGCGAAACGGGCTGGTAGAGCTCCAACAGCTGGAGTCTGACAAACTTGCTGAGCAGGAAGAAGAGCTGGCACAGCAGAGAAAAATCCATGATTTGAGATTACAACGCAACCGTAGTAAGAGTGAGCGCGAAATCAGGGATGATCAGAACAGACGCATATGGAATTTCCAGTTCGGGTGTGTTCAACAGTTACTGGCAGAAGCAAAGGCTGAACTGGATGGTTGCTCACTGGGGCAGCAGCAGCTGGATGCATTTCTGCAGGAGGCTGGCGACAGACTGGAGAATCCACAGCATCTGCTTCTGAAGCTGAAAGCCGAACATATCAGCGGTCTGGATCTCGGAGAGATTGAAGTTGAAGAGACGGCGATGCTGGGCGGTGCCATTTTGCAGGACAGTAGACGCAATATTGAAATTGACGGCTCATGGGAGCGCAGGCTGGAGAATCTGGAGCCTGCCCTTTGGAGACGGTGGCAGAGAGATGTTAGCGAAAATAACCAGGATTAGCGGCCCTGTTGTCAATTGTGATCACCCTGAAAACTTTGCCATGGGTGACAGGGTAACTGTTGGCGAAATCGGCCTTATCGGGGAGATTATTAAAATTGTACCTGATCACTGCAGCATACAGGTCTATGAGGATACAACAGGATTAACTACCGGAGAAACGGTGACAGGAAGCGGGGCAGCACTCTCTGTTGAGCTGGGCCCGGGCCTGCTGGCCAATATTTATGACGGTATTCAACGGCCACTGCAGCAGATTCTGGAAGAGAGTGGCGATTTTATCAGTCGTGGTATTGATATTCCTGCCCTGGACAGAAGAAAGGCATGGTTATTTGAGCCTGCGCAGCAGAAAGGAGTATTCCTGAATGGTGGAGATGTGCTTGGTTATGTTCAGGAAACTGATGCCATACGACACAGCATCCTTCTGCCTCCGGGAGATTGTGGGGAGCTGGTTGATATTGCCGGTGAGGCTGAATACACACTCTCCGAGTCCATAGCGCGTATTCGCCGGAAGGATGGGCAGGAGAAAGATCTGTTTCTTTTCCATCGTTGGCCGGTTCGCATCAAACGGCCAACGATGCAACGCCTGAAACCGTCTCTGCCTCTGATTACAGGCCAACGCATGATTGATACCCTGTTTCCCATTGCCAAGGGTGGCACAGCAGCCATGCCCGGCGGCTTTGGTACCGGCAAGACCGTCACCCAGCATAATCTTGCCAAATGGTGTGATGCCGATGTGATTGTATACATCGGCTGCGGGGAGCGGGGCAATGAGATGATTGGCCTGCTTACCGATTTTCCGAAGCTGACGGACCCAAGGACAGGCCATCCACTTATTGAGCGTACGGTCATGATTGCCAATACATCAAATATGCCGGTGGCTGCACGTGAAGCCTCTATCTATACGGGAATCACCATTGCTGAATATTTCCGGGATCAGGGGCTTGATGTGGCCCTGATGGCCGACTCCACATCACGCTGGGCCGAAGCCCTGCGAGAAATATCCGGCCGACTTGAAGAGATGCCGGCCGAAGAGGGCTTTCCGGCATACCTGCCTTCACGAACCGCAGAGTTCTATGAAAGGGCAGGACGGATGCAGACCTTGTGCGGAAAAATCGGCTCTATCAGTGCTATCGGGGCTATTTCGCCGCCAGGCGGCGATTTTTCAGAGCCTGTTACCATGCATACCCAACGTTTTGTTAAAGCTTACTGGGCACTGGATAAAGCCATGGCCAGCGCCCGCTTTTTCCCGGCCATTAATCCGCTCAATTCATACTCGGAATATGCCACTGATCTGGGCGAGTGGTGGAGCGAACTGGATGAATCATGGCAGGACGACAGGAGTGAGCTGGTACGAATTCTGATGGAAGCGGATAAACTGAAGGGGATTGTCCGGATTATGGGTGAGGAGGGGCTGTCGGAAAAACAGCGCAAAATCCTGCTGGCGGAAAAGTTGATTATGGAAGGCTTTCTGCAGCAATCCTCATTCATTGCAAAGGATAAATACTCCTCTCCAGAGAAGCAGGCAGCCCTGCTTAAGCTTATCATATCTACAGTGCATGCGATGTTGGCTGATGATACACCGGCCGCGCAATTAACGGAAAAACTCAGACTCGATGCACTGATTCGTCTGAAGAATGAAGTTGCATCGGATGAGGTTGAAAAAATCAGCCAATGGAAGGCGGAGCAATGACAGGGCCGGTCATCTATACCAAACTGGACCGGATTGAAGGTCCGTTGATGACACTGATATCATCACTTTCAGATGTTGGTTTTGGAGAGTCGGTTCAACTGGTCGACAGGCAGGGAAGAAAACGTCATGGGCGTGTTGTACTGCTTGATGGTGACAAGGTGACCGTTGAAATATTCGAAGGCACGGCCGGGCTGGCCAAGCACGGCTGTAAAATGAGTTTTACAGGCAAGCCGATCACCCTGAATGTCGATGAAAATATTATCGGAAGAAAACTCGACGGTCTCGGCAGGCCGATTGATGGTGGCCCGCCACTGACGGGTGAATCCCGTCTTGTACAGGGGTTAACTATTAATCCGGTAGGGCGTGAATACCCTGATGACTTTATCCAGACAGGTATCTCCAGTATTGATGTGATGAACTCACTGGTAAGAGGGCAAAAACTACCTATTTTTTCCTCCTCGGGTCTGCCTCATGATCAGCTTGCTATTCAGATAGCCCAACAGGCCGAGATCAGGCCTGATTTGAGCGGTCGGTCAGGTCAGGAAGAGGAGCTTATCGTTGTGTTTGCCGCCATTGGTGTGAAACACGATGTTGCCTTGCGTTTTTCAGAGGAGATTTCAGGCCGGATGGTTGCTTTCCTGAATCTTGCCGATGATCCACCCATGGAGCGCCTGCTGACTCCGCGTATGGCACTGACTGCTGCTGAGTATTTAGCCTTTGAAAAAGGGCAGCATGTACTGGTTATCCTGACAGACATGACCATTTATTGTGAGGCCCTTCGTGAAATTGCTACGGCGAGTGGAGACGTGCCTTCCCGAAAGGGTTATCCAGGCTACCTATACAGCGATCTGGCTTCGATTTTTGAACGGGCAGGCAGGATCAAGGGAAAAAATGGCTCAATTACCCAGTTGCCGATTCTCACGATGCCGAATGACGATATTACCCATCCCATTCCGGATCTGACCGGCTATATCACCGAAGGTCAGGTTGTGCTCTCCCGGGATCTGTCCAGACAGGGTCTCTATCCACCCGTTGATCTGCTTCCGTCACTGTCGCGGCTGATGGGAGATGGCGTGGGGCAGGGCTTGACCCGCAAAGACCATCTGCCATTGATGGGGCAGCTCTATGCCGCTTACTCGAGGGCAGAAGAGGTGCGGATGATGAGCCGAATCATTGGTGAAGCCGATTTGACGGATATTGACAGATGTTATCTTGATTTTGGCAGGCGCTTTGAAAGAATTTTTGTCAGTCAGGGCCCGGAAGAAAACCGGACTGTTGAAGAGAGCCTTGATCTTGGCTGGCAATGTCTGGGTTGCTTGCCTTGCCAGGAGCTGACACGCCTGACCGAAGCCGATATCAAACAGTATGAGGCCCTGCTTAAAAAAGGAGCAGGAGAAAGCTGATGTCTACGACACACCATATATCAGCAACCAAATCTGAATTGATACGGATCAGGGCCGAACTGAGCTTGAGTAGTGAAGGGCTGACTCTTCTGGAGCGCAAGAGAGATAGCCTGATGGCTGAAGGGATGAAGCTGCTCAAGGATGCCAAAGTCATGCGGCTGGATTTAACAAAGCAGTGGAAAGCAGTTGAAAAGCAGTGGGATAAAGCGCTTGTAACGGATCATCCCGATCGACTGCAGCAGTTGGCCGGTGCTGTTACCCCACTGCAGCCACTTCATGGCAAAGAGAGCAACTGGATGTCCGTGACACTCAGTGATTTCCAGTGTGAACAGCCGGGACTGAGGCTGCTGGGTGCAGTATCTGACTGCAGCATTCGCCCGGAAAAGGCCAGAAGCAGGCTGGTGAAACTGTTGCCCAAGCTGACACAACTGATGTGCATCGAAACAAATCTCAGACGAATCACACATGCCCTGAAACAGTGTCAGCGACAGGTAAATGCCCTGGAGCATCTGTTAATACCCGAGTTGCAGTCGGAAAAGAGATGGATTGAACAGAGCCTGGAAGAGAGAGATAGAGAAGCGATATTCCAGACAAAACGTTTAAAGGCAAAAGTATCATGAATCAGTCAGAACTTGAAAAATTCGTTGATGAGCTTGCTCTCGCGGAGCAGAAGGCTGCCAGGAAAATTGATGATGCTTTAAAGGCATGGGAAGAACGGCTTGCCAGCCGAAATCTCGAACTGGAGCAGGGGATGCTGGAACAGCTTGAGGCGTTGAAAAAAGAGTTTTTAAACGATGAGAAAAAGCTGAAGGAAAACATGCTTCGTTATCACGAAGATGTTAAGCAACAAACAGACAGTCGAATCGAAGAGCTTCAGAAAATCCATGATCTGAAAATCAAGCAACTGCTAAGATGGCTGGTAAAACAGGTGACAGAACCATGAAAGCTGCATTATGGACCAAGCTAAAAAGCACTGGCTCTGTTGGAGGTTTCACAGAAGAGATGGACAGGTTTGCGCTCTGGCTGCCTGTAGATATGTTGCCATTGATTGCGTCACTCAGGAGATGGGTGCAGCGATTCAGGGAGGAGGATGTTGCAGAGTGTAGAATTGATCTGGAGCTGGCCGCCATCCGCGATATTCGGGATGGTTTGAATCGTGTCAGTGATAATCAGTTACTTGCTGAGTTTTTGGATCGGACTGAGGCTGTCGTCATCGAAAGTCGTCAGGCACGCCGATCTGTATTGCAGGGCGAGCCGGTTGCGAGCGATCTGGAAGAGAGGATGGTAGGCACTATTCAGATATGGTTACATAGCTATCAACACGACCTGGAGAGGCGTGGAATGGCTGCCTGGCTGTTGCGCTTGATTGAAATGTGGCGGCTGCAAAAGTACCCGATTACAAACAGTAAATGATATTCATGAACTAAAAAGTGAAGCCTTTCTCTTTGAACAGGGTAAGGCAGGCATCGACAGCATGTTCATCAAATTTAATTCCGCGATTGATCTGAATTTCATTCAGGGCTGCCTCCACGCCTAAGCCCGCCCGGTAGGGGCGATCACTTACCATCGCCTCAACCACATCTGCTACCGTCACAATTCTTGCTTCGATGCAGATCTCATCTCCCTTCAATCCCTGCGGATAACCGCCACCATTTATGTGTTCATGATGTTGATGCGCTATATCTGCAACAGGCCATGGGAACTTGATATCTTTCAGGATTTCCCAACCTTTTTCCGAATGGGTTTGAATCATCGAATATTCCAGCTCGGTCAATTTGGTTGGTTTGCTTAATATTTCAGCCGGCATGCTGATCTTGCCGATATCATGAATCGTGGCTCCCATATGAATACCTTCAATCTGATGCTCGTTGAGCTCCATCTCCAGAGCAATGGCAGTAGAGAGCTTGGCAACGCGGCGTTGATGGCCTGCTGTGTATGGGTCTCTGGCTTCGATCGCCTTGGAAATGGCTGCAATCGTCTCTTCAAGTGATGTTTGAACAAGCTCAAGACTCTTATGCAGAGCTTTTTCGCTCTCCACCTGCGGGGTGATATCCTGAACTGTGCCAATAGAAATCAGAGGGGTGCCATCAGGAGCATAGGTTGATTTACAATGCTCTTTCACATGTTTCACTCTGCCATCTGCCATCTGCAGACGGTGGACGATGTCATAAGGCTTCCTGTTTTCCAGAGACTCTTTATAAGCAGTGTTTACAAACTCCCTGTCATCAGGGTGTGTTGCATCAAGAAAAGCTTCATATGAAGCGTCAACTTTATTTTGATCTATCTCAAAGATGCGATAAATCTCATCAGACCATTCCAGCTTGTTCTTGACCAGGTCAAGTTCCCAACTTCCGATATGTGATATTTTCTGTGCCTCATTCAGGCCTTGCATATATTTGTCTGTTTTTCTCTCAGTGCGCAGTTGTATTCGAGTGGCAAACAGCAGTCCGGAAAAGCCTAAAAACCATAGAAGAGAATGTCCTGCGATGACTGGATAATAATTTTTCTGAAGAGCGACCCATTTAGAGTCAAAGGGGATTGAGACACTGAGTCCACCTCGGACATCTCCAATTTTGTAGCCCTGATACTCATGGCATTTCAGGCAGCTCTTTTCAACCAGCAATCGCTGCATATAACGAAAATATAGCCTGTCACCATGCATCTCCTCAATGGATGAGACCTCTGTTTCACCTTTTTCAAAAGCTTTGAGGGCATCGGTCTCCCATGTATCGGGTCTGTTTTCCGGGCGTTTTAGTTTCAGGCTGGTGATATGCCCCAGGATGTCATTGCTAAACTTGCTCTTGAGTTCATTTTTCTGCCGCACCATATAGGCCGGGTTTACCAGGGTAAGTTTCTTTCCTGAAGTTGTTGTGATATCGCGTTCAGGAATATGACTCAGATATGGGTTTGGGGGGGTCTTCTCAGTGATCGGAACATAGACACCACCATGCCCGGCATTCCAGAGACGGTATTCCAGATCATTAAAGACAATACCTCTGGCCTGGGATAACATCACATTGGAATGATGGACTCTCATCTCATATAAGTCCCATGAAAGTGAGAGGCCTACTGCAAATGTCCAGGCAGCAATCAGGATATAGCTACTGCGTTTGCTCCTGTATGCTTGATACTCAGTCTGAATAGATTCCATCTACTGCCTTTTGCTCCTGTCCATTATTCACTTCCGGGTTATCCATGCCCTGTTAAGCTGCTTGTATATTATTATAGATGCATTATTGAACTATTTTTTCCTAGCATGTCTAAAGTGGGTTTAAAGGCTTGTAAAAAATAAAAAAATATGTCTGAAAAGTGCATATAAGAGCTATTTTGTTCTAGTAAACTAATAAAAAACATATGAAAAGACATTTTTATCAGTAATTTACAATTTTCTTTATAAAAGGTCTTGCTGTTCCATGTAGTAGGCGGGGTCAAGGGGGTTGCGTTTGCAGCAGTCATCATCACTTCCCCATATTGTCCCCCGGTCCGCGTGAGTTTCCATCCCTGCGTTTTCCAGTCGTTCTGGGGTGATGCCAGTGCCCGTCAGATCAGAGCCATGGAGTTTGGCAAAGTGGAGCCTTGCTGCGAATAGGTTGGCATGACTCAGATTGGCGTGGCTCAACGTGGCATTGGCCAGATTTGTATCGGATAGAATTGCTTGAGATAGATCAGCGTGACTTAGTATGGAGCCCCCCATATCTGCTTTCATTAACTGACAGCGATGCAGATCAGCATGGGATAGATCACACCAGTCCAATTCACAGGACTCCATCAGCGATTCTGAAAGATTGGCACGGGTAAGGGTGGCACTCATCAGGTTTGCATAGCGAAGGTCTACACGGTGAAGGCGTGTTCTTGCCAGTCTGCAATGACTTAGATCGGCCATTCGCAGGCTGCATCCGCTCAGGTCAATATGATCCAGTTCACACTTCTGCAGCTGCAATCCATCAAAACAGAGTCCCGGTTGCGGGCTACTTAGTCTTGGCAGAAGTGTTCGGATAAGCGCATTGATGCTGCGGATGTAGGGTTTGCTGTGAAAACGATTCAACTGTTTTTCAGATGTTCTGAGAGAGAGATTTTGCGCGGCCTGCCTTACTATATTACTGCAGGAGGTAAGAATGGCTGCATCGATGTGCTGATAGTCACCGGAGCTCTCAACGGCAAAGGTCTGAAGATCGTGAACGGCAACACGCAGTTCCAGTTCATCATTTGCCGGGATCGAAGTGACGTGCTCAAAAAGCTCGCTTAATCCGTCCGGCCAGACTGGTTGTTTTTTTCTCTTTTCGCCCATTGTAATAATTTCTATCGGCAATGGATCGGGTTACATGAATGGCGATTAAAATGAATGGATGAAGTTAACGTCCGTAGAGGTGGTTGAGTTCCCGAAACTTATCTTTTTTCTCTGTAAGTGAATCCAGACTATCCAACCGCCAGCACCAGTTTCCTTCAACAGTTCCAGGAATGTTGAAGCGTGCTTCGGTTGGAAGTTCCAAAAGATCCTGAGCAGGGATGATGGCCAGTCGTGAAACCGAGGCGAGAGCAGAACGGACCATTGTCAAAGGCATCTGATTGTCGTCATCCACACCAAGATATCTGGATATGTGGGCGATTTCATGATCTGTGGCGGCGTTGTACCAACCCAGTGATGTGTCATTATCGTGGGTGCCTGTGTAAACAACGCTCTCTGTTTCATGATGGTGCGGCAGATAGGGGTTGGATGCGTTGTCTCCAAAGGCGAATTGAAGAATCTTCATGCCGGGCAAGCCGAACGTTTCACGCAGTTCGGTCACTTCAGGTGTAATCAGGCCCAGATCTTCTGCAATCAACGGCAGTTGTCCCAGCTCCTCTTTCAGGGCTTCCAGCAGCTCTGCACCTGGAGCAGGTTGCCACTCACCAATGCGCCCATCCTGCATGTCTCCGGGTATCGCCCAGTAGGATTCCAGCCCGCGAAAGTGATCAATACGCATCAGATGCATGCGAATGAGCTGTCTTCGGATGCGTTTAACCCACCATGAAAACTTATCTGA
Source organism: Mariprofundaceae bacterium (assembly GCA_040326115.1). Lineage (GTDB taxonomy): Bacteria > Pseudomonadota > Zetaproteobacteria > Mariprofundales > Mariprofundaceae > WSZY01. Next base: position 14,929 of record JBEQLD010000005.1, read on the forward strand.
TTTCATTGCATCCCAGTGATAGAGAGGATTACCCCAGCGCTGGCCGTTTTCAGAGAAGTAGTCTGGCGGTACGCCTGCAACGTGATCACAAAGACCTTCATCATTGACAGTGAAGAACTCCCGATCCGCCCAGACATCAGCCGAATCGTGTGCCACATAGATTGGAATATCGCCAAACAGCAGAATACCACGCTCTTCGGCGTACTGTTTCAGCTGCTGCCACTGGTAGGCAAAGAGGAACTGTTCAAATTGAACCTGGCGTATGCATGCAGAGTGCCCCGACTTGGCTGCATCAATGGCATGTGCAGACCTGTCACGCAGGGGTTCTGACCACTGCCACCATGGCAGATCCTTATAATCATTCTTCAGCGCCGCAAATAGGGCGTAATCATCCAGCCAGTCCGCATTTTGTGTAAGAAAGGCATCAACCACTTCACCCAGAGCAGAATCTTCCGCAACGTGAGCCCAGAATCCATCCGCAGCTTCTGATCGTGCCGCTTCAATCGAAAGTTTCCCCTTGATGGCTGCCTTGCATGACTTATCACTCAGCCAGCCACGGGTGACGCAGTCGCGGAGATCCAGAAACTCGGGATTACCGGCTGAAGAAGAGAGTGATTCATATGGTGAGCCGTGACCATGTGTGGGTCCCAGCGGCAAAAATTGCCAGACAGTGAATCCTGCATCTGCAATGGTATCAATGAAAGCACGCGCCTCTTCACCCAGCACACCGCGAGGAAACGGGCCGGGAAGAGAGCTAATATGCAGCAGAACGCCTGAGCGGCGTCGATCAATCCAGTGATTCAATTTGTTATTCCTAAAACAGTGCTATCTGTTTTGCTTGTATGGTATCAATCACCTTTATTACCTCTGCGCATGGTGCCGCCGCCTTCGGCATCGCCACCACCCTTGGAGATATCTTCATCCAGTGATGGAGGTGTGGGCAGACCAAGCAGAAGGTATAACTTTTTCAGATGTTGACGGTAGAGCTGATCAAAATCTCTGACCGCTGATCCCGGATTATAATCGCCGAACCACCAGCACCAATCCGAACCTTCGCAGATGCGAAGCTGTTCAGCAGCGGCTTCCCGCTGTTCGGCAGAGAGGTTATTGGCAGCTTTGTCAAAGGCGTGTTTGGCTTCGATCAGCAGTTTCCAGGCTTTTGTCTTGGCTTTATCACCAATCCATGTCGAGAGATTACCGTAAACCCAGGAACCGGGGGTAAGCTTCTTCAGCGTCTCTGTTGCAGGCGACGCCTCCAGGTAGTCACTGAACGTGGTGAGTTCATAATCTTCATGTTCTGCAATCGATTGATAGAGGTTGATCAGGAAAGGCATGGCATTTTCATGGTAATGCTCCCATGCATTTTCCCCATCCATGATGATGGATACAACCGGGCTCTTCATGCCCTGGGTGCGATGGCGAATGCCTGCCAGCTCCTGCATGAAGTTGGCGACAGCGTCACTGGTGTCCCAGCGTGAATATTCGAAGCCAAGCAGATCAGAGAGATGATCATCACGGAAGAAACAGGTGATCTGTTCTTCGCCTTCACCCACAAGCCATGGATGGTAAACCTCTTCGGGCTGTCCTTCTCTCGGGTTATAGCCAAGGGAGTGATGCAATACACCTTCACCGGTAGCGCACCACTTAAATCCAGCCTCTCCAAGCAGTGCAAGTGTATCTTCGGATACAGCGCCTTCTGCAGGCCAGCAACCTGCTGCAGGTTGCTCAAACATGGCTTCATGGGACTGTTTGGCCATTTCAATATGCTCTTTCGCCCGTTCTCTGCCACCCGGGTAGGGCTCATCAGGGATCAGTGCATCCGGCACGGTCTCCAGTGCAGTGTTGAAATCAAGCATCAGGGGTATGATGGGATGTGCATAAGGGGTGGTGGATATCTCTATCTTGCCCTCAGCCTGAAGCTTGCGATGTTTTTCAGGAATTTCATGGAGTAGTGATGCAATCAGTGTCAGCAGGTCACGGCGATCCTGATAGTTAAAGTTGCGCCCCTTTTCAATCAGTCTGCGAGCGACAAAGTTGGTCTTGCGAACAGTCTCTCCCAGCCAGCCCAGATGATACCAGGTAACCAGATCGGTATAGAAATGGCGACCGAGATATTCAGTGGCATTATGGTTTTTTGCATGCTCTGCAAGATTCCAGAGACGACTGAATGCCGGGTAGCGATGCAGGTTTCTCTCATGATTCAGGCGGAAGCAGGTCTCCAGAAGATATTCACACTCTTTATCTGTATAGCTACTGGTCTCATGCGCCAGTGCAGCCAGCAGGGGATCGGGAAGCTCTTCCTGATCCCTGTTCAGCCAATCGCGTAGCTGAATGGCATAATCTTCAATCTGAGCCGTCAGAGATGGTACATAGTTAACCACAGCACGTGCACCCGGAAGCTGCTCAAGAATCACAGCCATATCGGTGTAATCTTTCATGGCATGCAGGTAAACCCATGGCAGGTGATAACGACCACTCTCCGCTTCGCGGTAGAATGGTTGATGCATATGCCAATAGAAAATAACGGATAGAGGTTTACTCATGGTCTTCCTTTATAATTCAGATTAATGATTGAAGTAGCAACATTTATACGGTGTGAAGATCCTGACCCAGCATTTCAGGCGTCACTAGCACAACACCTTCTTCACTGACATAGAAGCGCCTGGCATCTTCTTTGGGATCTTCACCGATGATGGTTCCTTCAGGAACAATGGTACCTTTATCGATCACGCACTTTGATATTTTGCAGTTGCGTTCAATGGTCACATCGGGAAGTACCACACTATCTTCAACCGTGGAGTAGGAGTGCACGCGTACATTGGAGAAGAGCACCGATTTGCGAATGACTGAACCGGTAATCAGACAGCCTCCGGAGATGAGTGAATCCACGGCATAACCGCGTCGTTCATCATTATCAAAGGCGAATTTTGCGGGTGCCAGCTGCTCCTGCTGAGTCCAGATAGGCCAGTCGGAATCGTACATGTTCAGTTCAGGGTTAAGCGTGGCCAGATTGATATTGGCTTCCCAGTAGGCATCGACAGTACCGACATCACGCCAGTAGCCCGGAGCACCGGTGTTGGCATTCACGAACGGGAACGCAAATGCATTGGCATGATCGATCGCATGTGGAATCAGATCATGGCCGAAATCGTGGGTCGACTTTTCATCCTTGGCATCTTCAAGCAGGCGGTTACGCAGATACTCGGCTGTAAAAACATAGATACCCATTGAGGCGAGTGCTCTGGATGAATCACCCGGCATCGATTTGGGATCGGAAGGCTTTTCAGCAAACTCAATAATGCGCTCTTTGTTATCAATGGCCATGACGCCAAATTCACTGGCCTCTTCAAGAGATACAGGAATGCAGCCGACTGTAATGTCTGCACCCTTGGTAACATGGGCTGCAATCATTTTACCATAATCCATCTTGTAGATGTGATCGCCTGCCAGAATAATAATATACTCCGGATCGTAGTGGCGGATGATATCGAGATTCTGATAAACAGCATCTGCTGTGCCTTCGTACCAGCCTTCCCCCTGACGTTGCTGGGCAGGAAGCACTTCAAGAAACTCGCCAAACTGACCGGAGAGGAAGCTCCAGCCACGCTGCAGGTGACGCTGCAAGGAGTGTGATTTATATTGAGTAACAACCGAGATTCGGCGAATGCCGGAGTTGATGCAGTTGGAAAGCGGGAAATCGATAATCCGGAACTTGCCACCAAAGGGGACACCGGGCTTGGCACGCCACTCGGTCAACGCTTTGAGCCTTGAGCCTTTACCGCCGGCCAGAACCAGTGCGACAGTGTTGGCTGTCAGCTGACTGATATTACGTTCCATATGTTTTTGTGGCATCAATTCCTCCCAAATGTAAATAGAATAAGAAGACGAAACATTAGCAGATTTAATGCGAAGAGGCTACGAATGCAGAGGCTGAACGGTTGATAATGAAAGCTGCGCCATTTGCAATTTTGCTTTATACTTTCGGCAAATAGGAATTTGAGTATGGGTATGGAGGGGTGATGACAGTCAGCGTACAATCAACCACACCGTTTGAGGGGCAGCGCCCCGGGACTTCCGGTCTGCGTAAGAAGGTGAAGGTGTTCCAGCAGCCCCATTATCTGGAAAACTTTGTACAATCCGTGTTTGATAGTATTGGTGATTTTTCCGGTAGTGCACTGGTTGTAGGTGGTGATGGCCGCTACCACAACCGTGAAGCTACTCAGACCATTATCAAGATGGCGGCAGCCAATGGCTTTGGCAAAGTTCTTGTAGGGCAGGGCGGTATTCTCTCTACACCTGCAGCATCCTGTGTGATCCGTAAACATAAAGCCTATGGAGGCCTGATTCTCTCTGCCAGCCATAACCCTGCAGGTCCGGATGAAGATTTTGGCATTAAGTACAACATTGGCAATGGCGGCCCGGCCCCGGAGGGCGTGACGGAGGCGATCTTTGCACACACAGAGAAGATCAGTGAATATAAAACTCTGGAAGTGGATGACATTGCTCTGGATCAAATCGGATTGAGTCAACTTGGGGATATGCAGGTCGAGGTGATTGATCCGGTTGCAGACTATGCAGAGCTGATGGAGTCGATCTTTGATTTTGATGCGATTCGTGAGCTTCTGGCCGGAGACTTCCGTATGGCATTTGATGCCATGCATGCCGTTACCGGGCCGTATGCCAAGGTGATCATTGAGCAGATACTCGGAGCACCTGATGGAACCGTGATGAATGGCATCGCCAAAGAGGATTTCGGAGGCGGTCATCCCGATCCGAATCTGACCTATGCCAAAGAGCTGGTTGATGTGATGTTTGGCGAGCATGCACCTGATTTTGGCGCTGCATCGGATGGCGATGGCGATCGTAATATGATTCTGGGGAAACGCTTTTTTGTTACGCCGAGTGATTCTCTGGCCATTATTGCAGCCAATGCCCGACTCATTCCGGGCTATGCTGACGGCATTGCAGGCGTGGCTCGCTCCATGCCAACCAGTGCAGCGGTTGACCGGGTGGCCGAGCGTCTGGGTATCGACTGTTATGAGACACCGACAGGCTGGAAATTCTTTGGCAACCTGATGGATGCCGGCAAGGTGACGCTTTGCGGTGAGGAGTCATTTGGAACCGGATCGAATCATGTGCGTGAAAAAGATGGCCCGTGGGCTGTACTCTTCTGGCTCAACATTCTTGCTGTACGCAAAGTCTCGGTTGAAGAGATAGTGAAAGAGCACTGGACGCTCTATGGCCGTAACTACTACTCACGGCATGACTATGAAGGGGTTGATGCGGCGGCAGCTGAAAAGATGATGGCCTATCTGCGTTCACGTTTTGAGAAGCTTCCGGGCAACAATTTTGGCGAGCGCATTGTTAAAACATGTGATGACTTTTCTTATACCGATCCAGTGGATCAGAGTGTCAGCAGCGGGCAGGGTATTCGTATCCTGTTTGAAGATGGCTCGCGCATCGTATTCCGTCTTTCAGGTACCGGAACCGAAGGCGCAACGGTACGCATCTATATTGAATCGTTTGAGAGCGATCCGGACAATCATGGGATGGATGCACAGGAAGCCTTGAGCGATCTGATTGAGGTGGCGGCCACACTTTCACGGCTGCAGGAGTTCACAGGGCGTAGCGAACCCACCGTTATTACCTGATAAATTGCTTTTGTTTAATAATATAACTTTATAATAAACAAGGAACATTATGATCAATCTAACATCAAATGCATATGAAGTGATTGAAGCCAGAGGGCATGATCCTTTTGCCTATCTTGGACGACATGAGACAGCCGGTTCTGCCACTGGTAAAAAGAGTGCTGGTATTGTTGTCAGGGCTTTAAAACCGCGTGCCGAGAAGATGTGGCTGCTTGAAGAGGGTCAAAAAGCCAAAGTAATGCCCCGGATTGAAGGGACAGATATCTTTGAAGTGAATCTTCCTAAAGGCTCATTTGATACAGCCTATCGGTTTAGAATTGAGAATCCTGAAGGGCATACCTGGGAGGAGGAGGATGTATACCGCTTTTCTCCCATACTGGGTGAGCTGGATCTGCATCTGATTGCCGAAGGCAACCATTTCGAAAAATATAAGCTGCTTGGTGCGCACATCCGTGAAGTCGATGGCGTATGGGGTGTCGGCTTTGCTGTCTGGGCGCCTGCTGCCGAGAGAGTCAGTGTGGTCGGTAACTTTAACCACTGGGATGGTCGTGAGCACCAGATGCGTACACGGGGGTCATCCGGCATATGGGAGGTGTTCGTTCCTTCCCTCAGTGAAGGTGAGGTCTACAAATTCGAGATTCGCGCAAAAAATGGCGATATATTCGAGAAGGTGGATCCCTATGCCCAGCAGATGGAACTCCGGCCGAAAACGGCCTGTATCATTCACAATCCTGAAGAGTACAACTGGAATGACTCGGATTGGATGAGTAACAGGCCTGAACATCAGGCGCTTGATAAACCGATGAGCATTTATGAGGTACATCTGGGCTCCTGGCGTAAAGGCGATAGTGAGTATATGAACTATCGCGAGCTTGCGCATCAGCTGGTGGAGTATTGCCAGTGGATGGGCTACACCCATATTGAGTTGATGCCGGTGACCGAGCACCCCTTTGATGGCTCATGGGGCTATCAGACAGTGGGTTATTTTGCCCCCACCAGCCGTTTTGGAACGCCTGATGATTTCCGTTATTTCATGGATCACTGCCATCAGAATGGCGTTGGTGTGTTTCTGGACTGGGTTCCTGCCCATTTTCCCAAGGATGCACATGGTCTGGCACGTTTTGATGGTACGCCGCTTTATGAACATGAAGACCCGCAATTAGGCGAGCACAAGGATTGGGGAACCTACATCTTCAACTTTGGCCGTAATGAGGTGCGTAACTTCCTGATTGCATCAGCTCTCTACTGGCTTGATGAGTTCCATATTGATGGCCTGAGGGTAGATGCCGTAGCATCGATGCTCTATCTGGATTACTCGCGTGAAGAGGGTGAGTGGACACCGAACAAATATGGCGGGCGTGAAAATCTTGAAGCTGTTGAGTTCCTTAAACAGTTCAACCATCTGGTACACGAGCGTCATCCCGGCGCGGTAACCATGGCCGAGGAGTCTACCTCATGGCCGATGGTGAGTCGTCCGACCTATCTGGGTGGGCTTGGCTTTACCATGAAATGGAATATGGGCTGGATGAATGACACGTTGAGTTATTATGAGAACGAACCGATTCATCGCAGTTATCATCAGGATCAGCTGACCTTCTCGATTGTCTATGCCCATACCGAAAATTTCATTCTTCCCTTCTCTCATGATGAGGTGGTGCATGGGAAAGGCTCCATGCCGGGCAAGATGCCGGGTGATGATTGGCAGCGCTTTGCCAATTTAAGGTTGCTGTATGCCTATATGTACACACATCCGGGTAAGAAGCTCCAGTTTATGGGTACAGAGTTCGGCCAGTGGCCGGAGTGGAATCATGACGAGTCTCTCTCATGGGATCAGTCAAATTTCATGCCGCATCGTGGACTACAGTTGATGATGCGGGATATGAATCATCTCTACCGCGATATTCCGGCACTGCATGAAGTTGATTTTGAATCTCATGGCTTTGAATGGATCGATTGTAATGATGCTGCTAATTCAACGATTAGTTATATTCGCAGGGATAAACATGGCGGATTTGTGGTTGTGGCACTCAATATGACGCCTGTGGCCAGAGAGGACTATCGTTTGGGCGTGCCTGAATCCGGTTACTATAAGGAAGTGATGAACACGGACTCAGAGGCCTATGGCGGCGGCAATATCGGAAATATTGGTGGTGTTCACAGCGAAGATTTTGAGTGCATGAATAAGCCATACTCGGTTCAGCTCACTCTTCCACCACTCTCATGCGTGGTTTTACACAGAGAGTAGCCATTGAAACAGGTTGATTTCTATTTTGATTTTATCAGCCCCTACAGCTATCTGGTGGTGACCCGGATAGCTGAGTTTTCAAAGCAGCATGGTGTTGAATTCAACTGGATTCCGGTGAACCTTCCCAAGCTGATCAAGTATTCCGGTAATACACCACCGGCAACGATCAAAAATAAGGCGCTCTACTCACTCAGGGATTTGAAGCGCTGGGCTGATTATCTTGATGTCCCCTTTAAAATGATCAGGCCGGGCACCTTTGATAGCAGGCCTGCGCTGCGTATTGCTGCTGCACTGGAGAGTGAGGAGCGAATTCAGTTTTGCCAGGGTGTGTTCAATGCCTTGTGGTCGGGCTCGGTTGACCCGAAGGAAGAGGGATGGCTGGAAGAGGTGTTCAGGCAACAATCACTGCCGGAATCGTGGCTGGGTTTGTGTAATGATGTGTTGGATGAAAATACCGAGAGAGCAATAAAGGTTGGGGCGTTTGGTGTGCCGACATTTATATTGCATGGTGGTGATTCAGATAAAAAACGTCGTCCGGAAATGTTTTTTGGCATCGATCATATGGATTTTCTTGCCCGGGCCTGTGAGAGGGTCTAAATCAGCCTCGATTAAACTATCCACATAAACCGATCTGGTTCAATTGAACTTATTCGAAACGTTTCATTCCAATATTGCGTAGCTCTTCACCAAAGTCAGGAAATTCGAGAGAGATATTGGTGATGGCTTCAAGTGGAAATGCAACGGCAGTCACGTCAGTTTCGGCAATGACATCGGCAACAGGCGAGCTCATGCCCGAAGAAGATATTTCACCCACAATTTTATGTCCTTCAACTTTTGCAATAGTACCTTCCGAATTGGCAATGCGGACAGTGCCGCCAATGATAAGGTAGAGGTATTCGTTAAACTCACTCTCGGTAATGAGTTTATCGCCGGGATAAAACAGAAGCGTTTCACTGAGTTCTAAAAGCTTCTGCTGTGAACTATCAGGTAGTAGTGAAAAAAGACTATGTACTCCGAGAATGTCTTTCACTGATTCGCTCATTATTTATCTCCTGATCGATCCTGTTTGCTCCCCAGCTACTATAACGGGGATCATACATACGGCTTTGAAACCTATTGTGATCCTGATCACAAATATAAATGATTATTGGCCAGTTTGCACACTTTCATCGACGTATAATTCACTGTTGGGATGAAATGCAGCCCATGCAAACCAGTATAGGCGTGTGGTGTTAAATTCCCGGCCGGAATCCCGATGGCTGATAATGATTCGGTTGCCCGATTCGCTGTAGCGAATCTCCAGAGGAATACCTTGCCATGTTTCACGGATGATTTCTTTCTCTTTGACGGCATCAAGTGGCCACGCTCTGGCCTTGTTGTTGAGTACGATACCTGCCACCCAGGCTTTTGGATGCAACCTTGAGTCCTGATTGGTAACGCCAAAGTAGATATCCTTGGTGTTTTCATACCCTGCATATGGGTTTTGGGCATAGTTCCTGTGATATCCCGTATGTCTGGATAGTGCCAGAGTCTCCGGGTGCAGGGATTTCCACTCTCTCCATGTGGTATGTATGAGTGGATAGCGTTTCAGTAGCTCTCCGGCTCTTGGGCCTGCGACGGCCTGATGCATGATTTGAGACCAGAGAGACTCGGTTTTATGATCGTAGAGAAGCACGTCTGACTGGTAGAGAAGCCCGGATACCCCGAAACGCTCATTGGTCTCAAATGCAATGCCACTACCACAGAGCGGGCAATAGGTGATAACGACGGATGTTGAACCAATCCTGTCATTGACGATTTCATGCCAGTTCATGATGCGAATCGGATAGGCACGGGCTTCTCCATCAACAGTGATGCCAAGTACCTGGTCATCATCCATTAGCCAGGCAGATGCTGCATCGGAAGGCTCATGTTTTGGTTGGGTCAGGGCTGGGATTCCATCTTTGGGTGGTCCGCCCGAGATGATCTGGTCAACAGGTATGATGGCAGGAGTAAACGTAAACCCACTCAATAAGAGAGGAGTTATCAAGATCATCACCAGTTTCAAAGTTTTATACATTCTGGTACACCATATGAAAGAGTCGATATTGCAGAGGTGAGATTACAGCAGCAGGAAAAAATATGGATTCAACTCAGATATATATAAGCTTTTAGGTTATAATTATTAATAGTAGATTGATTTTCTGCGGAAATAGAGAGCTGCAGAAGAGGATAATAGATGCCAATAGTTTTGATTGTGGATGATAACAGCACATGGCGTGAGGTGCTGGCCGCCTATCTGGCAGGCAAGGGCTTCTCCATACAGGAGGCTGCCAATGGTGAAGAGGCTATTCAGAGCATAAAAGAGAGCCAGCCGGATCTGATTATTTCTGACCTGCTGATGCCTGGTATTGATGGTTTTGAGTTGTGTCGCCATGTCAGGGATTCTGAATCACTTGCGGATATTCCATTTATCTTCTGTAGTGGTTTTTTTCCTGAAAGTGAGCAGAAGCAGCTCTCTGAACTTCTTTCCGTGAATGATTTTTTCGATAAGCCGGTCAATTTTGAGCTTTTGCTGGATGCGGTGAATAGAAATCTTAAGGCCACATCGGAAGTTGATTCGAGTGGCGTAAAAGAGGAGGGGTTCAGTGGTGCACACAGAGATTTGATCCAGTCCAATCTCTGGAGTGCCGTGAGTCGTGAAAGAGAGCAGCGGAAAGTGGCTGAAGGGCTGGCGCATCGGCTTGAGTTGAATCTGGAGGGTTTTATCTCCTCAGTCTCGAAAGCCATTGGTGCACGTGACCCTTATACATCAGGACATCAAAATCGCGTGGCCATGCTATCGGTTGCTATAGGCAAGGTTCTTGAGCTGGATGAAAATCGCCTGACAGGATTGAAGTTTGGTGCCTTGATTCATGATATTGGAAAAATTCATATTCCTGCCGAAATACTATCTAAACCAACAGCATTGAGTGAGATTGAGTTTGAGATGGTGAAGTCACACACCTCAGTGGGTTATGAGATTCTTAAGGATATCGATTTCCCATGGCCTATTGCCGAGATGGCTTTTCAGCATCATGAGCGATTTGATGGAAGCGGCTACCCAAGTGGATTGAGAGGTGACGAAGCTTGTCTGGAAGCCAGGATCATAGCCATTGCTGATGTGGTTGAAGCGATCTCATCTCACAGACCTTTTCGGGCAGCCCTTGGTCATGATAAAGCTGTGGAAGAGCTGAAAGCCAATCGCGGCAAACTTTATGATCCTGAGGTGGTAGATGCCTATATGCAGATATCCGAATCCTTCAGTTTTGATGAAGCGAATAAACAGTAGTGCTCTCTTAATCGACTGGATTCAGTGATTAGATACGGTCTTTACTGGCACGAAGGTGGGTGAACACCGATAGGGGATCAGCCGGGATACTGTTTGTTGCTGCATAGTTGGTGCAAAAGAGTGTGTCAGCCGAACGCAGGAAGGGATTGGTGGAGCGTTCCAGTCCGATTGTTGAGGGGATCGTAGGCTCTTTTTTCATTCTGCACTGTGTATCCTGACTGATTCGCAATGTCAGCGCGCTGTTTTCAGGGTCGACATTTCTGGCAAAACGCAGATTTGCCAGTGTGTATTCATGTGCGCAGTAGACCTGTGTAGCATCATCCAGGCTGGCCAGTTTGGATAGTGAGTTCCACATCTCTTCAGCAGTTCCTTCGAAGAGCCGGCCACAACCACCACCAAAGAGCGTATCGCCGCAGAAGAGAGCGTTATCAATTAGATAGGCGATGTGCCCACGGGTATGTCCCGGAACAAACAGAATTGTGATATTCAGAGCGCCAACTGAAACGGTGTTGTTCTCATCAACTTTAAGATCAATCTCCGGGATTCGATCCGCATCGATAGCGGCGCCAACCACTTTACAGTTGAAGCTCTCTTTAAGTGATTTATTTCCGTCCGTATGATCCCAGTGATGATGGGTGTTCAGGATATGAGTGAGGGGTTTTCCAATCTCTTTGCACGCCTTGCGTACAACCGCTGCATCGGCCGGATCAACAGCAGCCAGTGTATCTGAATTGTGATCTTCAATCAGATAGATATAGTTGTCATTTAGGGCAGGTAACTGATGTACGGCAAAGCCTTTGTGCTGATGAGTCCACATGATGCTTAGCCTAACCTATAGGGAGTTCTGATGTCACATGGTTCAACAAAGGCCGTTCTCACGGCCATAGCAGGTAACAGCGTTGTTACCGTTGCCAAATTTGTGGGGTTTGCATTTTCCGGCTCCAGCGCACTGCTGGCAGAAGCGGTGCACTCTCTGGCTGATACGGCCAATCAGGCTCTTCTCTATCTTGGTCTTCGTCGTTCGAAGAAGGGCGCAGATGAAAAGCATCACTTCGGCTATGGGCAGGAGCAATATTTCTGGAATCTTGTCTCTGCGGTAACCATCTTCTTTATTGGTTGTGTTTATACCATCATGCATGCACTCGACAGTCTTCAACATGATCATCAGCCTGAGTTGAGCCAGCTCGTTTTTATTATTATTGGTTTAGCCTTCATTGTAGAAGGCTACTCCTTTCTGGTGGCACTGAATGAGTTTAACCGTCAAAGAGAAGAGAAGGGGTACAGCTTCTTTGCTTATTTCCGTGCATCCAATGATCCGACAACTGTTGCGGTTCTGATCGAAGATTCTGTTGCCATGCTCGGCCTGGTTCTGGCTCTACTCGGCATGGCGGCTTCTGCTTATACCGGTTCGAGCATATTTGATGGTATCGCTGCACTCTCAATCGGTGTTTTAATGGGCGCGCTGGCCTTTTTCCTGGCAACGGTAAATAAAAAGTATCTGATCAATGCCGCAGATCCGGATATGGATTGCCTGGCCTCCAAAATCTGGGAAGAAGATGAACGGATTCAGCGCCTGCAGCTGGTTAACAGTATTGTAATCTCTCCGGAGGATAGCGTTCTGATGGCAGAGCTTGAGCTTCGTGAAGAGGAGCTGTTTGCAGATATGAGTCAGGAAGAGGTGGCTACAGCAGTGAAGTTTATGAAACATCAGGATGATATTCGCAAGTCCCTTGAAGCAGGGGTCAGGCGCGCTTCTCCTCAGGCCAAGCATATCTTTATTGAGTTTGTCGGGCTGCCCGAGCAGAAAGACCCTGATTGAAATAGGGTAGCATCCCGTTTGTGCTCTGCTAAGCTTGAGGCACAGAACAGTTTTAGTTTTTTTTAAGGAGAATGAGATGAGTGTATTGGTTAGTAAAGAAGCACCGGATTTTACCGCTGCAGCAGTGATGGCAGATGGCTCCATCAATGAGAGTTTTTCCCTGTCTGACTACAAGGGTAAGTATGTGGTGATGTTTTTCTATCCACTGGACTTCACATTTGTATGTCCAAGTGAGTTGATTGCATTTGATCACCGTATTAAAGATTTTGAAGCAAAGGGTGTTCAGGTCATCGGCGTCTCTGTTGATTCACAGTTCACACACGCTGCATGGAGAAATACACCTGTAGATCAGGGTGGTATCGGCAGTGTTTCATATCCACTGGTTGCAGATTTGACCAAAAAGATCTCTGCTGATTATGATGTGCTCATGGATAATACCACGGTTGAAGATGAGTTAGGCGATCAGTTCCATCTGCTTGGCGGCAGCGTGGCATTGCGAGGTTCGTTCCTGATTGATAAAGACGGTACCGTTCAGCATCAGGTTGTGAACAATCTTCCGCTGGGCCGTAATATTGATGAAATGCTACGCATGGTGGATACACTACAGTTCACCGAAGAACACGGTGAAGTCTGTCCTGCGGGCTGGAACAAAGGTGATAAAGGCATGAAACCGGACGCAGATGGTGTTGCCTCTTATCTGGCATCAGAGGCTGATAAGCTGTAATTAATCTGTAGTTGAGTGATTTGAAAAGCGGTCCTTCGGGGCCGCTTTTTTTTATACCCATCATACTTTTAATGTTTTACCTCTATATGCCGATATGTTGAATGAAGGACTTATCTAGGGGTGGTTGCATGACGCTGAGAATGAAACGTTGGTGGTTCACTGTTGGGGCTTCGGCTTTGATGATTGTAATTTTTTCTATTGTTATTATTCAGGCGTTTAACTATTTCAGTCTCAATACTATTCGAGAGCAGGGGCGTATGGCTGCAGAGATGCTGCGTATCACCCTGACCGAACAGATGCGCGATGGTGTGATTGAGGATAGAGATACCCTTTTCAAACGTATGCGCACCATTCCCGGCCTTGTCGATGTAAGAGTATTGCGCGGTGAGCCGGTGATTCATCAGTTTGGTCCGGGCTTTGATAGCGAGCGACCAAAGCTTGATATGGAGAAACGCGTACTTGCAACCGGCAACTGGGAAGAGTCATTCGTTAAGAGTGGAGACGAGGCTGTTTATCGCATCACTATCCCTTATATAGCCCGTAGTGCAGGTGGCTTGAACTGTATGGAGTGCCATAAGGTCCCTGAAGGGAGCATCAATGGCGCTGTGACGCTTGGCTTCTCGCTGGAGAATATGCGTCGTTCTGAAATATTATCCATTGCTCCGGTTGTGTTTCTACTGCTGTTGTTTGGCCTGGCTCTTGGCTATTTTCTTAAGCGCCTGTTCCGACCAATGGTTGAAACGGCTGAGAATATGAAATCCGTTGTTGAGAGTGCCAGAGAGGGTGATTTCAGTGGCCGGATTACCATTTCTGCCAAAGATGAGATTGGTGAAATCGCTGAGCATACCAATGCTCTAATGGAAACCCTGGACCAGAGTATTGGTAAAATATCTACCTATATCGGTTCACTTGGTGAGTACAATCAACGTCAGGCCGACCATAACCAGCTCGACCATACAGTACATATTGTAGAGGAGATGGTTGGGGCGACTAGATTTAAACAGGCTATTGAGAATGATCTTGATCTTGATGAGATCTATGCCCGTATCAGCCGGGTATTAAAAAATCATTTTGAATTGACCCAGTTTGCATTTTATCAGGTGGAGAGTGATAGCACATTTAAGCTCATGTTTGCAGAGGGCCTGGAGGATGGACGTGAGTCGTGGTGTGATCCTGCGGTTCAGTTAAATTCTGAGATATGCCGTGCGAAGCGCAGTGCAGCCAATGTCAGTAGCTTAAATGATCCCGAAATGTGTAGTCATTTTTGCAGTGGCGAAAAAAATAATGGCGGCTTTGTATACGCTTGTGTTCCCATCATGCTTTCAGGAAGCGTGGGTGGAGTTTTACAAATGGTTTTAACCCCTGAAGAAGCTGAGAAACATTCGGATATTGAGCAGACCGTAAATATCTACCTTAAAGAAGCCGCGCCTGTTATTGAAGCGCGTCAATTGATGAGATCACTGAAAGAATCTGCCATGCGTGACCCGATGACAGGGCTCTATAATCGCCGTTTTCTGGAAGAGTATATCGATACGCTTACAGCCAACATGACCCGGAATAAGAGCTCTCTGGGCATATTGATGTGCGATATCGATTTCTTTAAACAGGTCAATGATGAGTATGGTCATGATATTGGTGATCAGGTCATCAAAGGTCTGTCGGATGTCTTGGTTGATGTTGTCAGGGCTTCGGATATTGCTATCCGCTATGGTGGTGAAGAATTCATTGTTCTTCTGCCTGATACCGATGCTGATGGCAGCATGCTGTTGGCAGAACGTATCCGTAAGGCTATGGAAGCTGCAGCATTCCAGACCCCACAGGGAGAGCTTAAAAAGACACTGTCCGTTGGTATATCAATCTTTCCTGAAGAGGGGACAGGTTTCTGGCAGTGTGTGAAGTATGCGGACATCGCTCTTTATCAGGCAAAAGAGAGAGGTCGTAATCAGTCATTAAAGTTTAGCAAAGATATGTGGGAAGAAGACGAAAGTTATTGATTTCGATCATGCTTTTTTTGGGAGCATGATGGTGAATTCAGTGCCTCTGCCTAATTCGCTATCAACAGAGATAACACCGCCATGGCTCTCTACTGTTGCCCATACATTTGCCAGTCCGATACCTGTTCCGTCATCCTTGGTTGTAAAGAGCGGATCGAATATTTTTTCCAGCTGATTCGCTGCAATGCCACAGCCATTATCCTGAAGTTTAAGCTCAATCCAGGGAAAGCACTCTTTGACGCTGATGGTTATGAGACCCTCTTTTTTCAAAGGTTCAATGGCATCCACCGCATTTTTGAGGAGGTTCAAAAAAGCCCGGGAAAGCTCAAGAGAGTTACCCATCAGCATCATCGGCGTATCAGGTTTTTGGTAATCAACACTGATATGGGGTGGGATAAGGTACTCGCTGAGTGAGATGGTCTCGTTGAGTGAGGTGAGCAGGTCAATTTCAGAGATAAGATCATCGGACTTGTTTGAGAAAGAGAGTACACGCTCAACCATCTGCGTCATGTTTTCGACAACGGCATCAATAGCATCAACATTTTTTGTCAAAGCTTCATCAGTGCCATGCTTTCTGATCATGTATGATGAGACACGTAAAATCTGAAGGGAATTTCCGATATCATGAATCATCCCGAAAGAGAGCTGACCAAGCATGTTTATTTTTTTTACGTTGGTTCCCGAAGGTTTAACAGCAGCGTCAGATTTTTTTTTATCGATAACCAAACCTAGTCTCCTCCAAACATCTATTGCATTGACCGCTAATGGTTAGCATAGGGCATATCGCCTGAGCAGGCTAGCGGGGGCTCCGCTCAGTTATCAATGGAGTGAACATCGAGTTCATAACTGCTGTTGCAGTACTGGCACGACAGGGTAACCATGCCGTTCTTATCAGCCAGCTCATGGAGCTCTTCGACAGGAATATTGTGAAGGGCTGCAGCCATTGTCTCTGGCTTGCAGCTGCATTGATAAGCATACTCATCTTCACTCACAATTTTACAATCCAGTGCAGCGAAGGCATCCAGTATGCTTTCAGGATCATCACTCTTCAGCTGTTCATCAGTGATCTTCGCCATCGCCTCAACAGCTTTGAACCAGTGGTCCTGATCAGAGCCCGGTATCGCTTCAATCATCATACCTAGATCGCCGTGCATGACTACATCACTCTGGATCTGGGCTGACAGTGTTAGAAAATGAAGAATATGATCTGCCATGAAGTCAGAATCATGCTCAATCGTTGAAAGGTAAGGTTGACCAATACCCAGGTCACGGAGAACTGAGGTGCGGATTGGTCTGCCCATCCATGCCGAGATACCATGTTCGTGTCGGCCTCTTGTCTGGAGGCCATCTTCTCCCCAGTTAAGATAGCCTCGAACCGTGCCCAGTCTAGCCTCTGCAAGTATGCGCTTGATGGGTGCCTGAATCTGTTCCGGAAGGGCATCTAACTGTAAAACCTGTCGCATTCCGCCTTTGCTGATGCTGAGTAGCAGAATAGATGCAATAAGGGTTTTTCCGAACAACTCTGCAGGAGTGTCTGAAAGTCCATGAACCTTGGTTGCATCTTCCACAATATTTTCTGCCCGGATAATGGCACCACGGGCGTGAGCTCCGGGAAGTAAAAAGCGGATTAAACGATCTTTTCTCTCAGCCAATTATGAACCTCATTTAGCGTTTTAAAACAGATAGATGAGCCACTTTCTTTAAGCTCTTTATCAGAGAAAGAATCAACCATTCCAATAGAAAAGAGGCCGGCGCGGCTTCCTGCTTTCATGTCGCCAATACCATCACCGATCATGATCGATTCAGATGCAGGAACATTCAATGCGTCGCAAGCCATCTGCACAGGAACGGGGCTCGGTTTTTCAGGCCGGCCATCAACCTTTCCGATTATGCTCTGGAAGTAATCCTGCCACCCCAGCAGTTCAATCTGTGCTTCTGCCCGGTGTTGCCCCTTGCTTGTGACGATAGCAGTGGGAATGGATCTTTCACGCAGCCAGAAGAGAATTTCGTCCGCGCCATCCATCTTTTTAACCTGTTCCAGATAGACAGCATCGTGAAGCTCAAGAAAACGTATGGATGCTTTCTCACTCTGCTCTGCAAAAAGGCTTTTCATGCCGCAATCACCGCGCCCGGTATGACGTTTGATCTCTACAGGTGTCATTTCAGCCCTGCCAAACTCCTTAAGAGTCTGGTTCAGTGCGTTGATAATGGGGGGGAAGGCGTCCACCAGTGTCCCATCCAGATCAAATAGTACGCCATTGATAGTCTCTATGGGTTTCCGGGTTTGAGTGGTTTGTGTGGAACTCATCGCTGTCTTAGTGCCTCGAGCTCTTCAAGAATCAGATCGCGAAGCTGTTTTGCAACAAGGCCGGGTTTACCGGTTCCGACTTTTTTACCATCAATCAGACAGACCGGCAGCAGCGCATTGGTGGTGCTGCTCATCATGCATTCGGTCAAATCCTGTTCATCAAGCCTCCAGGCTCGCTCCTGAACCGGGATGCCTGCTCTCTTTGCCATCCTCAATACCATATCACGCATAATTCCACCCAACACCTGATGATCAAGAGGGTGGGTTACAAGTGTCCCGTTAATTACAGCAAAAGCATTGGTTGCACAGCCCTCGAGCAGATGATGATCATTATCGAGCCAGAAAGTCTCATCCACACCTCGGGCAACTGCTTCCTGTTTACCCATCACGCTGGCCAGAAGGGCGATAGACTTAATGTCACAGCGTTTCCAGCGAATATCATTGAGTGTGATTGCAGTAGCACCGCAATTAAGCTTCTCTTCTGAAGGTGCAGGAAGTTCACGAAGGGTCATAATCAGAGAGGGCTTCAAAGCAGCAGTGACAACATGAGAGCGGGGGGCAACACCCCGTGTAACCTGGATATAGACCATGGCATCGCTGAACGAGTTTTTCCGGTAGAGCTGCTGAACCAGCGATTCAAGCTCATCAAGGCTGCAGGGGAGTGAAATTTGAATTTCCTGACAGGAGTGTTGCAGTCGTTTCAGGTGTGGCTTGATATCCAGAAAGTTTCCGCCAAGACAGGCGATCACTTCATAAACGCCATCGGCAAACTGAAAGCCCCGATCTTCAATATGAACTTTAGCTTCGGACAGTGGTAGAAAATCACCGTTCAGGTAAGCAGTAAGACCCTTTTTCACTCTTCGGATGAAGCCTCTTCATAACTACTGCGCCACCATAGACGCAGCGTATCCCACTGGCGTCCAAACCATGAAGCCTGTTCGACACTGCGTGAAGCTTCCATCGCTACAGATGCGAGTATCTGCTCACTACCGCCATCGCGGACAACCGCATCGATGGTTCCAATTTTGTCGCCTTGCTGAATAGGGGCTTTCAGAGGTGAGTCATAACGGAGTCTGAATGCCAGAGATGCTTCATCACCCTTGGGAATAGTGACCCAGATGGGAACAGATGGTTTTAACCAGACGTTTTCACTAGTGCCTTCAAAGACCTCTACCTGACGACGAATATCGCGCTCAGAGGGCCTTAGAGTGACAAAATTCCGGAATCCATTGAGCAGCAGGGTGCGTGACTGCTGCTGACGGGCTTTATCCGATTCCGTGCCGAAGACAGCTGAGACAAGCCGGGTGTTGTTTCGTTCTGCAGAGGCCACCAGACAGTAGCCTGCCTCTTCGGTATGACCGGTTTTAATGCCGTCAGATTCCGGCATGCTCCAGAGAAGCCTGTTGCGGTTCCACTGGGTTCGCCCGTCAAAGGTGTAGCTCTTTTCACTCACCAGCTTGTACTGCTCCGGGAAATCACGCCAAAGCGCAGCGCCAAGGCGAGCCATATCAATGGCTGAGCTGTAGTGCCCCTCAGCAGGAAACCCGGTTGCATTCACAAAGTGAGAGTGGGTCAGTCCAATCTCTTTAGCCACTTCGTTCATACGGGAAGCAAACGCCTCTTCAGAGCCTGCGATGTGTTCAGCAATGGCAACACATGCATCATTGCCGGAAAGCGTTGAAATTCCATGCAGAACTTCACGAACTGTCGGTTTCATACGTGGCTCGAGGAACATGGTGCTTCCACCAATTTTCCAGGCCTTCTGACTGACGGGGATACGCTCGCCAGGATCAAGACGTCCCAATTTGATATCCTGGAATACCAGATAGAGGGTCATGATTTTTGTCAGACTTGCAGGGGGCAGCTCGATGGATTCATTGTGACTGCCAATAACCTGGCCTGAGCGGGCATCAACCATGGCCCAAGATTTTGCATCAATAGCAGGAGGTTGCGGCCAGTTGATGGCAGAAGCAGTTAATGGAATCAGCATCATAATTAAGAAAATAACCTGCTGAATCTTTGTTTTTACTGCCATTGCCAATCCTCCTCAGTGTCTGCTATCCATTCATGGTTCTCTGAAAGTGCCGGAACCAGAACACAAAGCGAATGTGCATGCAACATTAGCCGCGGATGTTTCTCTCCACCATAACGATTGTCGCCAAGAATAGGGCATTCTAGGTGTGAAAGATGGATACGCAATTGATGAGTTCTGCCGGTATGAGGGGTGAGTTTGAGAAGAGCTTTGTCACCTTCTCGCTGAATCACTTCTGCCTCTGTATCACAAGCTTTGCCATTTTTGTCTACATGATATCGACCCAGACGATCCCGTCGTTTTCCGATAGGTAGTCTGATACGTTTTTTCTCCCAGTCCGGCCCGGGAGATACAACTGCCAGATAGCTCTTTTTCACGTGACTATGCCAGAGGCTCTGAATCTGCTGTAGCTGACCCGGATCAGAGCAAAAGAGCATCAGCCCTGAAGTATCACGGTCAAGACGATGCACCGGACGAAGGTTTTCTGCTTCGGAAGGTGTGAGTTTCAAATGTCTGGAAAGTTCTTCCGGCAGGGTTCCTCTGCTTCTGTGCAGGGCTTCCTGAGCATATTGCCCGGTTTTTTTATGGATCAGGAAAAATGGGGGCTGTTGCCAGATGATCTGTTTACCTGAAAAAGGAATCAGCTTTTCATCGTTAAGGATAACGATACGAATCTTCTCGCCGCCCTTAAGTAGCAATCCGGTATCGTGGCGGCGTTTTCTGTTGACGTAAGCACCACCGTTTTTAATGGCCTGACTAATCCGGGTTTTAGGCAAAGGAAGGTTTTCAGCCAGAAACTGATCAAGGCGGGTCGCTTCAACCTGATCGGGGAAAATGAGTGAAAAATCCTGAAAATTGCTCATCAGGCCTAAGCCTGACTCAGGAGTGAGAGAACCTCATCATGATTTTTGCATATTTTAAGAAGATTGAAAGTATGATCCACAGACATCACCAGTGAAGATTGCATCTGTTCGATGGTTTCCGACCACATTTCGCCATAAAGGATCAGAGGCCTCGGCTCCAGAACATTGATGGCCAGCAGATCCCAGGTCATCGCCAGTTCAGCCAGAGTTCCTAATCCCCCGGGAAGAACAAGGTAGGCATCTGCATCTTCGATCATCACCTGCATACGGGCAAAAAAGTCCTTGGCACGAATCTCTTCGCTGAAGGTGCTATCAGGAGGGGTAGGGAAGCGCTCCAGCGTAATGCCGCGAACATGTCCGCCGCCTTGACGAATGCCTTGTGAGAAGGCTGCCATCATGCCCTGATGCCCACCTGTCATTCCGTCCCAGCCTTGCGCGGCAAGTTTGCACGATAGTGCTTCTACGTCACTGAAAACAGAAGCTTCGGAGCCGATTCGGGATGAGCCGAATGCAGCAATGCGTTTACGGGATTCAGTGGGCACTATTCGATAACAACAATGGCATTGTTGTGTCCCTGTTCCTGAAGTAACAACACGCTGTTCTCGATCTGTTTCACATCAACAAATGGACCAATTCGAACCCGGTAGACTTCCGAGAACCCACCATTTTTTGCATAGATACGCACGGAAGGATAATCGCCTTTGAGTGAGTCTTTCAGCTGCGCGGCGTTATGATGGGAAGAGAAGGCGCCCAGCTGGATGTACATGCCGCCCTGTTGAGATATAGAAGTCGCAGGAGCGGCTTTAGCTATTGCCTTCGGTGCCGGTCGATATGTAGATGCAGGGGATGCTTTTCTACTGCTCTTTGATGCTGTTTGATGGCCAAGTACCTCAACACGAACGGGGGCGGTGCCTGCATTGTCATAACCCAGCGTTTTGGCCGCAGCATAAGATAGGTCGATGACTCGAGTCTTAACAAAAGGACCCCGATCATTCACACGAACCACCACTGATCGGCCATTATTGAGGTTGGTCACACGTACCATGGTTGGCATGGGCAATGTTTTGTGTGCGGCAGACATGGCATACATATCATAGCGCTCACCGTTGGCAGTTGTTTTGCCATGGAATTTGGTTCCATACCAGGAGGCAGTTCCTGTTTCATTGTAGCCATCCGCAGTTGCCATCGGGTAATACCAGTGGCCGCCAACTTTGTATGGTTTGCCAGTTTTTCTATAGCCACCATTGCCACTGGGAAGTTTGGCGGAGCGATTTGAGTTGTATGCAGAAGGTGATGGTGCGGCGTCCTGTGTTCTGCTTGAAGGTGAATAGTTCACTTGCGCCTTGCTACAGCCTGCTAGAAACAGCGGGAATAGTATCAGCAAGGCAGACATGATTATGACGTTTCTGTTTATTGTGATGCCTCTGTTTGTTTTGATGTTTTGTTCTGTCGTAACAGCTCTCATGGCTCTACCTTGCAGTGGGAACATCCGAGCATGTTCGCCAGTTCCGTGATGGCCATGGCGTAGTTATACGATCGGTTCCAGCGTGTAATGACATAAAAATTATAGTGAACCAGTGCAACTCGTTTGCCTTGAGCGGTGTTGCGCTGGATCAGTGCGACTCTGTCATCATCCTTCCATCCGTCAGGAAGCTTCAAATCAGCATATTTTCTGAGCTCGCCGAGCTTGCGCCATTTTTTAGTCTCATCTTTGAGCATTTTTTTAAATATCAGCTTGTTGGGAACCTTGTCTAACCAGTGAGCCACTGGTCGGTTGGCATCCCAGCCATGTTTGCGAAAGTAGTTGGCAACACTGTTGATGATGTCCTCATTGGATGCCCATACATCTCTGCGTCCATCACCGTCTGCATCAACGGCGTAACCACGAAATGAAGAGGGGATAAACTGAGTTGTACCAAACGCACCTGCATAAGAGCCTTTGATGGATGTAGGGGAGAGCTTCTCTTCATGGCAAAGCAGTAAAAATTCACCAAGCTCATTGCGGAAGAATTTTGCGCGTCTTGGATAACCTGTAGAGAGCGTGTAAAGGGCATCAAGCACTCGATCCTTGCCCTTGTAATGACCATAGCGTGTTTCCATACCAAGAATGGAGGCAATGATTTCCGGTTGAACACCATACTTATCCAGAGTGCGATCAAATATATCTCTGTTTTCTTTCAGGTAGGCAGTGCCTTTATCTGCAAGCCTTTTATGTACAAACAGGGGCCTGTACTTTGCATAACTTCTGGACTCGTAAGGGGTCTTGATACGTTTGATGACACTTTGATCAAACGTTGCCTCATTGATGGCCTTTTTAACAAATTGAATATCCAGCCCGGTTTCACTGCTTACTTTGCGAATGATCTCCTGACGCTGGTTTTCACTGCTTGTTGCAGATAATGCCACCGAAGGCGCTATTGAGATGGCCAGCAAGGCAGACAATCCAAAGAACAGTTGTTTTAGACGTGTGAGGTTCGGCAGTTGCATTTTTACCTGGTTAAGTTTGATCTGTTCATTCATATCAAAAGGCTAGCTTCATGAAAATAATATCCATAGTGGAAAGGTTTAAGGGCAGAGGTGTAATTTTTCCTGACATCAAGGACAGGATGGAATTAAAAAATGAATTCCCGTTTTTCAGGCAGACC
>JBEQLD010000060.1:0-10945 GCA_040326115.1 Mariprofundaceae bacterium
TATTGGTGCCGGTGCCGCCAACGGCAGTGCCATGGATGCATCGAACCTTCTTAAACCAAAACTGGCCAATGGCGAACTTCGCTGTATCGGTGCGACCACCTATCAGGAGTATCGTCGTGTTTTTGAAAAGGAGAGCGCACTTTCACGACGCTTCCAGAAAATCGATGTGGATGAGCCATCGATTGAACATACCATTGAGATTCTGACCGGCCTCAAATCCCGTTTTGAAGAACATCACGAGATCCGTTACAGCAAAAAAGCCATTGAGACCGCCGCCAAACTAGCTTCCCGCTATGTCACGGATCGCAAGCTTCCGGACTCCGCCATTGATGTACTTGATGAGGCCGGCGCTGCCATTCACCTGCTGCCGGAGAAAAAACGCAAAAAACAGCTGGGTGTTCATGACATCGAAGCAACCATTGCCGCTATGGCAAGAATTCCTGCCCGTCAGGTCTCCGCCTCGGACAAGCGTGGCCTTGAGAGTCTTGAACGCAACCTGAAGCTCTCAATATTCGGTCAGGATAACGCCATCGAACAGTTGACTGCCAGCATCAAGCTATCCAGAGCAGGTCTGACCCAGCCAGACAAACCTATTGGCAACTTCCTCTTCTCCGGTCCGACGGGTGTGGGTAAAACCGAAGTTGCCAAACAGCTTGCACGCATCATGGGTATTGAAATGATCCGCTTTGATATGTCTGAATATATGGAAGCACATGCCATTTCCCGTCTTATTGGTGCCCCTCCCGGCTATGTCGGCTTCGAACAGGGAGGCCTGTTAACAGAGGCGGTAAACAGAACCCCGCATGCTGTCCTTCTGCTCGATGAGATAGAGAAAGCGCATCAGGATCTGTTTAACATCCTGCTTCAGGTCATGGATCATGGAAAACTGACCGATAACAACGGACGCTCCGCTGATTTCCGGCACATTATCCTGATCATGACCAGTAATGCAGGCACCTTTGAACTGCAGAAAAGTGCGATCGGATTTGCTTCAAAAGTAAACTCTGATGCCGATGAAGAGGCGATCAAGAAGCTCTTTTCACCTGAATTCAGAAACCGTCTTGATGCCACTATCGGCTTCTCTCCCCTGGATGCTGATACCATCCTGCACGTGGTTGATAAGTTCCTGATGGAACTCGAATCACAGCTACAGGAGAAAAAGGTTGAGTTGACTGTGGATGATGAGGCCAAAACCTGGCTGGCCCAACATGGTCATGATGCTTTGATGGGCGCAAGGCCCATGGCAAGGCTCATTCAGGACAGAGTTAAAAAGCCACTTGCTGAAGCCATTCTGTTTGGCGACCTTCAAAAAGGTGGCAATGCTCATGTTGAGCTCATTGATGGTGAGATCGGCATCAGCTACCCCAGTACTGTCAGCGAATAAGCCTCTATGAACGATAGGCCTACGGGTAAAAAACCACCTAAAAATTATACCGATCCATTTTTAAGCAGCGATAACCCCTTATCGACTGAGATCACCCTGAACCCTATCGGCTTCGTGCATAGCCCCTTTAAAGAACGCTATGCAGCCCCAAGACAGCCTGCACTGGGTGATGAAGTCACAGCTACCATTGAACTGGTTGAAGGATTAAATCTGGATCAGGCCATCAAGGATCTGAATCGCTTTTCACACATCTGGGTCATCTACTGGATGCATCTGAATCAGGGCTGGAATCCGACAGTGATCCCGCCCAGAGGGCCAAAAGAGAGACGAGGTGTACTTGCAACACGTGCACCTCATCGGCCGAACAGTCTCGGACTCTCTGCAGTAAAACTTCTCAATATCAAAGGCCGGACATTGGAAATCGCTGCACATGATATGCTTGATGGTACCCCTGTTCTGGATATCAAACCCTACCTTCCTTATGCTGATTCGATTAAGGATGCCTCCCATGGCTGGCTTGAAGAAACAGACTTAATCCCACCTCAATAGCAACTTGACTTCAACTCACTATCGTTAACAATTAGCAACATGCAATGTCCTAGTTGCGGTACCTGGTATGCCGACACACAAGCTTTCTGCGTCTCCTGTGGAGATATCCTTACCAGAGATAACATGCCAGCCAAACTTGGGCACTATCGCCTGATTGCACCTATCGGACAGGGTGGCATGGGCATGGTGTTTCATGCCTTTGATGAAGAGCTGGAACGTGATGTTGCCCTGAAAGTACTTCATCAACATCTGATCGATGATCCGAAGCAGTTGAAACGCTTTGAACGTGAAGCACGTATGCAGGGCCAACTAACCCACCCCAATATTGTCCAGCTTCTCGACTCTTACGAAAGCAACCATTCACTTGCTCTGATTATGGAGCTGATGGAGGGGTGTACACTCAAGGAGTATGCAAAATACAGAGGTGTTCTTGATCTGGGTGAAATTATTACAATTTCACAGGATATACTTTCCGGTCTTCAAGCCGCACATGAACACGATGTCACCCACCGGGACATGAAACTTTCCAATGTATTTCTTGGCAATGACGGCATCACCAAGCTGATGGATTTTGGATTAGCAAAATCGAGAGAGAGTAGTGATGATATTACCAGTAGTGGTGTCACTGTAGGCAGCTACTATTACATGGCCCCCGAGCAGATTCTTGGAAACTCACTTGATGCACGTACTGATCTCTACGCCTTTGGCGTTATTCTCTATCGTCTGGCCACAGGCAAGTTGCCATTCACCTCAAGCGGTGGCGGCGAATTTGAAATCATGGAGAAACAGGTGCGCCAGCAGGCACCCGCTCCGGAATCGGTCAATAATGACATCTCTGAAGAGCTCTCTGCTGTTATCACAGCTCTGTTGGAAAAAGATCCTGAAAAACGGCCGGAGAGCTGCCAGGCTGCACTCGAATTGATCAACGCTCTGGGAGAGGCTACGCCACTCTCACTTAAATCTGAAAGTGATTCCGGGCAGGTATCCAGCTTCTCGGAACTGCACGAATATCTTATCAGAAAAAAAGGCAAATCGGACGGCTCCCCGGAGACGGAGGGTGCCACTGTCACATCAGAACAGCACATTGTAGAAGAGATTGCAGAACACACACTGATCTGGGCGTTTAAAGAGTCTCCTGAGGCGTCCGGTGAGCCTCCGCTCGATCTTCGCTCTCCTCCCCCTATCCAGGGCGAGGTGTTGAAACGTTTAAGAACAGCCATCAATGATATCCCTCCTCTGCCGGAAATATGGGGGCGCATTCAGACCATCCTGAATGCGCCGGATGCATCGCCATCAGACCTGGCCAAAGAGGTTGAGCAGGATCCGATTTTAACTGCCCACGTATTAAAAATCTGTAACTCTGCCGCCTATACCATGCCGGGAAGCAAACCTGTTACCAGCGTGGCTCTCGCACTCACGCGGCTGGGTATGGATACCGCTCACGACATCATTCTCCAAATGGTGGTTCCTGATTTTGGCAGCAATAAAAAGTCGGATCCTGAAGCTCGCTATCTCTGGTATCACGGGCAGGCCGTCTCTCTGGTTTCCAGAATGCTTGCGGAGTACAACAGCATCCTGGACAGTCGATCTGCCAGTCTGTTTGGCATGCTTCATGACATTGGTAAGCTGGTTATTTTGCATCTGGAAGAGCAGGAAAAACTTGATGAGCTGCGTGAGGCCATTCAATCCGGCACACCCGCCCTCAAAGCTGAATGGGATATACTGGGCTATACACATATTGATGCCGGCATGATGCTGGCACTTCACTGGCGCCTGCCAAGAAGTATCCACCACTTCATCTATTATCATCATCATCCGGCCTGGCACACCCCGGACTTTTGGCCTTCAGATGTGCAGCCTGTCATCATGCTTGTGCATATGTCTCATCTGGTTCTTGAGATGATTGGAGAGGAAGATAATAAGTCCCAGATTTGGGCAACTGACAGACGTACACACCTTCCGGAAACCGAATCGTTTCTCTACAAGCCCCTGCATCTTCCACTTACCAATGCTGCGACCTATGCCCAGCTTGAGCAGGATGTTGCCAAGCTGAAACTTAATTTCCCGGATATTTTTCCTGTGGATGAAGAGGTAAAAGCTTAAAGCGGCTTCCAAACAGATGCAGCTCGTTTAAGGCTCTCCGCTGTATCCAGATCGAAACTCATCTCCAGCAGTTCCATGCTGACTTCCGAAGCCTTGGCTCGTTGCATGGTCTCTTTCAAAACCTCTTCCGAACTCCATCGGATATCCCTAAAAAGTTCTGCATAGGAGTGATTCATGGCAATCAGGTCATAACCACCATCTTCAACAGGCCCAACTACAACATCAACTTTTTGTAACAGCTCGACTGCTTTAAGCAGACGCAACTCACTCATATGTGGAGAATCCGTGCCCAGAAACAGAACCGATCCGGCGCCATCGGCAAATGCCTGTTTCAACAAACAGGTCATGCGATCGCCCAAATCACCATCGCTTTGAGAGACCCTGTTTAACGTAAACTCATCAAAAAACGGATGTTCAATATCATCAGAGGCAATCCATACATCAGAAAAGAGTCTGCCGGCACGATTGATAACCGTTCTTGCCATCGCCTGATGAATCCCGGCAGCCTCTTCGGCAGAGTAGTCCGGGCAGAGACGTGTCTTTACCAAACCGGGAACCGGAGCCTTGCACATAATGATAACACGCAGGCTATTGTCTGCCTTATCTTGCATGGCGATACATTTTCTCCAGACGTCCCGGCGACACTCCGGTCCAGTAAAGAAACCGGAGCTTCCACATCAACACTATCGTTCTCATCACACCATGTTTTTCCCAGCGTCGGCTCGAAGTCGTAATCCTCTCTCGCAAGCAGACAACAGAACCCTCCCGCTTCAGACGTTTGGATAGTTCAATATCTTCCATCAGAGACTGATTCGGAAAGCGACCCAATCTTTCAAACACCTCACGCCTCACAAACATCGCCTGATCACCTGTGCTGATTCTGCTCAAGCGGGAGCGCAGATTAATCATAAACTCAATCAATCTAAATACGAGGCCTGTTCCCGTAAGATTTAGATCAAAGCGCCCCCCCACAACCTCCGGATTTTGCATAACATCCCGAATACGTTCCAGTGAAGCAGCATGGATACCAGTATCAGCATGAAGAAAAAGAAGGATTTCAGAGTGACACAGTTCAGCGCCACTGTTCAGCTGCAACGCCCTTCCGGGGCTGCTTGTACAGTAGACAAAGCCACTTTCAGATGCCCTTTTGGATATTTCCCCGGATAACCAGTCAGCGCTGCCATCTGTCGACTCACCATCAACAATCATCACCTCATCTGCATTTAGTTCAGCAAGCATCTGCATCAGATCAGGCAACCGCTTCATTTCGTTTAAAACAGGTACAATGACTGCAATTGACAGCTTCTCCAATGGCTATCCCGTCACTTCAAGTGATACCCAACCGCTCCCCTCTTCCCGGAAGTTGGTCACCTGTCCCTGCCAGGCACGGCCTGCCAGAGCAATCAGGTTTTCACCCTGTGTATAGAGCCGGACATCAAATTTAAAGGGCTTCTCATTCAATCTGATCACACTGGCCGGAACAAATTCCTGCATAACTGTTTCCATCGGATCAAATGCCTCAAATCGCTTTCGACTCATTGCCTTGCCAAGCAGAACACCCTTACCGCCATGACGGGCAACGGGCTTGAACACCCATGTTTTTCGCTCTTTCCATGCCAGCTCTTTATCGTATTCATTCAGCAGGTGAATTTCAGGAACTACTTGTCGGATAAGATGAATTTCCGAAGCCTCAAGACACGACTCCAACAATCCTTCATGCCACCAGTCCGCCATGCGTGCCTTATCTCCCAGCAGTGCATAGCTGCGAGGGTGTGGATTCAACTGAATAGACCCATTCATATAGGCTTTTCTGATCTGTTGCATGGATTCTGAATCAAGATAGAAATCTGTATGTCTGTTATAGATGGCATCAAGCCGGTGTTGTTTATAGTAGAGACCATCTTCACGCAGCTGCAGCTCCTCAGGACTGGCCAGAAACACCTCCCTGCCATCGCCTTTAAGCAGCCCGGCATAGGCCTGCATTTCAGGGAACATATACTGCTCTTCAATACATTCATCAACAATCGCGATATTTTTCCATCTGCCTGGAAACATGGCCAGCAGTCGCGCCTGAATATCTCCCGGAAGTTCATCTATCTCAGGTTGAGGTAACCACTTCTGATCGCTGCACTCAGGCCCTATAAATAGGCCGCCCGCATTATTATTTATTTCAATAAGCTTTGGCCCGTCATCGGTCAGATGAAAGTCAAAGCCCATCAGAATCCCCGGTGTATCCGGCCTGATTTTTGCCGTTTCGGGAAGTCTCCCCTCAAACAGCTGAACATACCTCTCACGATGCTTTAATCGATAAATACTCTTTGAAAAAGCAAGCATGCTCTCAAAGTCAGAGCGTGAAATTGGAACAGGTATCTCTGAAGCCATGGTGGAAGCAGGTAACATTCAGCAAGACTACATTAATGCGCAGCGTGCTGTACAATGCCCGCCATGCAAAACGGATCGCAACAAATCATCCCTCAACTCCCAGCCCTTTCACTCTCTGCTCTGAAGGAGCACATGGAGAGACTGGATGAGCCTCAGTTCAGAGCAAAACAGCTCCTTCAATGGTGCAACCGAGGGGTTTTAAACCCGGATGAGATGGGAAATATTCCCGCGTCACTCCGGGAAAAACTGAAACAATCCATGGTGTGTGAACCGCTTGAGCTTGTTCAGCGCCAGTGTTCTATTGATGGAACCCGTAAATATCTCTTCAGACTTACATCCGGCAGGCAGACTGGAAAAATGGTTGAAACAGTATTCATCCCTGAAGAGAAACGTGGGACTGTCTGCATATCTTCCCAGATTGGCTGTGTGCTGGATTGTCCCTTCTGTTATACCGGTACACAACCCTTTGATGGAAACCTGACAACCGGTGAAATCATCGCCCAGGTTTTAGCTGTAAAATCTGATCTGTTGGCTGATCCAGCGTCTGATGAACTGCACTCATCAGTCACTCATATTGTCTATATGGGCATGGGTGAGCCATTGGCCAATGAAGCCAATGTGTATGAAAGTCTCTCTATTCTAATGAATCCTGATGGATTAAAACTATCCAGACGCCGCATCACAGTCTCCACATCAGGACTGGTGCCTCAGATTGACCGACTTGGCGAAACAAGCCCTGTGAATCTGGCCATATCCCTTCACGCTGCTGAAAACAGCTTGCGAGATGAGCTGGTACCCATCAATCGGAAACATTCGCTGGAAGCATTAAGAGCGTGCCTGGATGAATACCCACTGAGCAATCAACGTCATATCACGCTTGAGTATGTGATGCTGGCAGGCGTGAATGATCGCGAAGAAGATCTTAAATCACTCTACAATTTTGTGAACCGTGAGCGGGAACGGGTCAACCTGATCAGCTTTAATGCTTATCCTTCAAGTCCTTACACAGGATCATCAAAAGAACACATGAACGAATTCGCAAAACGGTTGATTTCAAAAGGAATTCGTGCAACTGTAAGGCGTTCGCGAGGTCAGGATATCATGGCCGCCTGTGGACAGTTAAAAGCAGAATCGAAACAGGCAGAATAGATCGGGGGAGGGTTACAACGCATGTCTAAGGAAGCCATGCCGAATCGTGTCGGCATTATTGGTGGAAGCGGGCTTTATGCCATTGATGGCATCGAAGTCATTGATCACCTTCAGATAGACACGCCTTATGGCCCCCCTTCTGATGACCTTGTACTGGCCCGAATCAATAATCAGGAAGTCGTTTTTCTTCCCAGGCATGGAACCGGCCACCGCATCCCTCCGCATAAAATCAACTACCGCGCCAATATTTACGCCATGAAACTTGCCGGAGTGAACAGAATCATCTCCATCTCGGCTGTTGGTTCGCTGCGTGAAGAGATTGTTCCGGGCCACTTTGTTCTGGTTGATCAGTTTGTAGACCGCACACGCAATCGTGAATCCACCTTTTTTGACGGGCCGGTTGTTGCACATGTTTCCATGGCAGACCCAACCTGCTCCATTCTGAGAGAGAGGCTCGCTTCTGCATGTAAAGCTTCAGACATTGTAACCCACCCATCAGGTACCTACCTGGTCATGCAAGGCCCCCAATTCTCAACTCGTGCCGAGTCAGAGCTCTATCGCAGCTGGGGAATGGATGTCATCGGCATGACCAACATGCCGGAGGCCAAATTGGCACGTGAGGCTGAAATCTGTTACACAACAGTGGCCATGAGCACCGATTATGATTGCTGGCATGAAGAGGAAGAGAATGTATCTGTCACTTCACTCATTGAAGTGATGCAATCCAATGTCGAAAAGGCGCAGCGAATGCTTAATGCATTCTTTGAAAACGAAACGAGTGACTCAAGTCACTGTGAGTGTCACTCTGCTCTGGATCATGGTCTCTTTGCAGACCTGAAGGCGCAGGATGATGATGCGCTACGCCCCATTCATGCAATCGTGGAGAGACTTCTGTGAACAGTAACCCTGCCCTCTTGAAATTTAACAACCTGGTTATTCTACTTGTTTGTGCCCTACTACTGGCTGGCTGCCAGGGCGGCGCAAAAAAAGTAGACGATGCAAAACAGATTAAGAGAGCCAAGCTTCATTATCAGATTGGTCTGGATGCCCTGCATAAAAATCAGATGCCAAAGGCATTTGAAGAGCTGATGCTTTCAGATAAACTTAATCCTAACCAGCCTAAAGTTCTTGATCTGCTTGCGCATGCATGGCGCTTGCGTGGTGACTTTAATAAATCAGAATCTTATTATATACGTGCCATTCAGTATGGAGGAGGACCAGCTTCACTCAATAACTACGGAAACCTTCTTATCAAACTGGGTCGTTATTCCGAAGCAGAGACCCGGTTGAGAAAAGCGCTCGAAGACCCACGTTACCCGAATCAGTTCATGGCACACATGAATCTTGGCGATGCTCTACTCGGGCTAAAGAAGTTTGATGATGCCATCGACTCCTACCGACAGGCAAAAGCACTTAATCCAAGACAGTCGCTCTCCCGCATCAAGGAAGCAGAGGCATATGTTGCCTCAGGGCGACTCAATTATGCACATGCCCTGTACGAAACCATGCTCAGAGAAAACCCTAAAAATCGAGCTGTCGTGGAAGGGTTGGTTAAGATTCTCATCCTTCAGAAGAAGTTCTCAACTGCCCGAACACAACTAAGTAAATTTAGAGAGGCCTCTGTTTCAGAGCTGGATCGGGCATGGGCAGCGGATGAACTGGACAGGCTTAACCGGCTATGAACGATCAACTGGAAAAGTGCTCTGATAAAATTGAGGAAGCCGCATCACAGGATGAGCTTCTTCAAGAGCTGGCACGCTGTCTAAAAAACAGGCGGGAATCAAAAAATTTAACTATCGAGGAGATTGCCCTCTCTCTAAAATTGAGGACTGTCTATCTGCAGGCACTTGAATCCGGAAACTGGGATGATATGCCCGGTGAAGTTTATGCCATTGCTTTTTTAAAGCAGTACGCAACCTATCTTGGCCTCGACATCACTGACAACATTGAAAAACTAAAAACAGGTCAGTACAAACTGACAAAGCCTTTAACCTTTCCGGACCCTCCGATTGCCCCAAACAAAACATGGGTTATTGTGGCTCTGCTACTATTTGTCGTACTGTTTATTCTCTTCAACCTGTTTGATGATGGTGAAAGCGAACAACGTAACTCGATATCCATAGAAACGACTGAAACCGCTCATGTTCCATCTGCGGACAAGTCGCCAATCATTCCGGATGAGGTTGATATGGCAACGGATACCACCACTCTATCTCCAGTCAGCGAACCCACAAAACAGCCAACAGAAAAAGTGACTGAACCAGCCATCCAGCATGAGTACAGACTCACTGCAGTTGGGCAGGATGTCTGGCTGCAGCTTTCGCTTGAAGAGGCCTCAGGAGAAGAGCCTCTTCTTCTGCGGGAAGTTCTTCTTAGAGTGGGTCAGAGCACAACACTTCACCACGCATCTCCCTCACTGCTTCTAACCTGCGGAAATGCCACTTCACTTCAGGTATATATTGATGGAAAACTTATCATTGCTGCCGGAAGCCTGGGTGAAAATGACAAGGTATTAAGGAACTACAAACTTACCGCCAGATAACCATACCACCTCCCTGCCGATACAGAGTTCAATCAACATCTCTGGACAAACCTGTTTCAAAACTTATTACCATTAAACTCACACGAAACCTTGTTTTCCACAGGCTGCTGTTGCAGACTTTAGGTTGATGTGCATGGACGCACAAATGCCGCAGATGCAGGATGCATAGAGCGGCCAAACCTCCTAGGGGCTATTTCATGGAAACCACTGAAAACTTCGAAGCTGCTCGTCGCAATATGGTTGAATATCAGATTCGCTGTTGCAAAGTTCTGGAGCCAGAGCTGCTTGATATGATCGAGTCCCTTCCCCGTGAAGAGTATCTGCCTGAAAATGTACGCAGCCTGGCCTATATGGAAGGCCATGTGCCCCTACCCTGCGGCCAGGAGATGCTTAGCCCGCTTCAGGAAGCCAGCATCATGAACACTCTGCTGCTAAACGGTGATGAACGGATACTGGAAATTGGTACGGGTACCGGATTTTTAACCACCATGCTGGCCATGCGTGCAGCTGATGTGGTGAGCTGTGAAATTCATGAAGAGCTCGCCAGCCTTGCACGAAAAAATCTGGAAGCTCATGGTGTCAGCAATGCAACTGTACTACAGGTGAACGCCATGGATGCAGAAGCATTGGCAACTGCAGGTGTTTCAGGTGCATTTGATGTCATCGTTATATCGGCAGCTTTGGATGAAGTTCCGTCACATCTTAAAGCCTTACTGAAAGAAGAGAGCCAGCTCGTTGCATTTATCGGCCAGAACCCGGTTCTATCGCTGGTTCATATGGCCTCCTCCGGCAGCGCATGCACTAAGACAGCCCTGTTTGAAACACTTCTGCAGGAT
>JBEQLD010000061.1:0-10916 GCA_040326115.1 Mariprofundaceae bacterium
ATAGGTAAACTGAACACACTGAAAGTGGTCAAAGAGGTTGATTTCGGCCTCTACCTTGATGGCGGTGATGTTGAAGCGGGAGGGATGGGCGAGATTCTTCTGCCTATTCGCTATGTACCCCGTGATGCCGTGCCCGGTGATGAGCTGGAAGTATTTATCTATCGTGATTCAGAAGACCGCGTGATTGCCACTACAGAGAAACCTTATGTGATGGTGGGTGGGTTTGCTCTTTTAAACGTGGTCTCTGTAACTCGAAACGGTGCTTTTCTCAACTGGGGTCTGCTAAAAGATCTGCTTGTTCCTTTTGCTGAACAGAAGCCGAAGATGCAAGAGGGTGAGCGTCATGTGGTGGGCGTCTATCTGGATGAAAACAGTGATCGTATTGTCGCCTCGGCCAGACTCAATGATATGCTCTATGATGAATCCGAAGATGATTTTGAGCCGGGTGAAGCTGTTGACCTCTTTGTCGCCAATAAAACAGAGTTGGGATACAAACTTATTGTAAACAACACCCACTGGGGTCTTCTGCATTTCCATGATGTGATTAGTGATCTCAAGCGTGGTGAGAAGTTGAAAGGATTTATCAAACAGATTCGGGAAGATGGAAAAATTGATATCTGTCTGCATCAACTACCTTCAGAAATGAGTGATGAAGTTGGTGATATGATTATGAAACTACTTCGAAAAGAGGGTGGTTTTATTACAGTGACAGACAAGAGTCCGCCTGAAGAGATCAAGGCGCTATTCGGTGTCAGCAAAGGAAGATTCAAAAAGGCGGTTGGCGCACTTTACAGGCGCAAAATTATCACGCTGGAAGATGACGGAATTCGTCTGAACGATATGTGGGCACTTAAAAACCGGACCTGATCCACTGCTTGAATGGATTTTATACCTGAAATCAATCCTTATAACATTTTTCACATCGCATATTCATGCTATTACCCTTTTTTGGCAGGTGGCTTATAATTTAAATGGAAGTGATCGATAAAGGGCGGGGAAGCTTTTTTTTGATTGAGTGTAGGGATTTGCGATGCTTAAAATGAGTGGTTCGGATTGGCTTGGAGTGGGCTGGGTTGCTGCTGTGACAGGCACTTACTACTGGCTCATTGAGAGTATACTTTTCTATTACTTCTATTCACCACTGCTCAAGTCGGCGCTCTTTCCAACTGATGGACATGAGCTCTTCATGCGATCCACTATACTTCTGCTTATCGTTTTTTTTACAAGTTACGCACAATACTCATTGATTCGTTTGCGTCGGGAATTTGCGGAGAGAGAGAACTGTGAAAAAGTATATGGTGAAAATAATAGCAAGAGGATGCTTAAAAGCACCATTTCCGCAATCTCCAGAGCTGTCGAGGTTCGGGATCCGTATACAGCCGGACATCAGTGGCGTGTGGCGGAACTTTCAGTGGCCATTGCCGGACTGCTTGGAATGGACGAGCATGATATCGAGGAACTCTATATGGGTGCCCTCATCCATGATGTTGGAAAAATCCAGGTACCGACAGAGATTCTGGTTAACCCGAGCACTCTCAATAAACATGAGATGTTGTTAATCCAGGGACATACCTCCGTTGGTTATGACATCATGGAGGATTCAGAGGTTCCACCCGCTATCCTCAATATCATCAGGCATCACCATGAGCGGCTGGATGGCTCAGGTTATCCGGATGGCCTCTCCGGCGATGAGATTTCGATGCAGGCGAGGATTGTTGCTGTTGCCGATGTGGTCGAGGCGATGTCATCTGACAGGCCCTACCGTGCCGCACTTGGTATGGAGAAAGCTATCGAGGAGATTGCACAGGGGCGTGGCAGATTCTTTGATTCCAAAGTTGTTGATGCCTGTATCAGCCTGATCGAAGGGAAGAACTTCTCATTCCAAGCAGCGTGAATGTTTCTGGTAGATAAAATAGCTTAGAAATTGACTTATTCTGTTGCGAGAGCGCGCAATTGGAAAAGAGCGGTTGTGAAGTGGCATTGAGTTGATACATTGCTGCTCGAACCGGCTTCGGTTCATACCTTCTTTCACAGGATTGATAGCGCTATGTGGTTTAGAAATATTCATTTTTACCGTTTTGAAGAGCCCTTCAAGATGACAGGACAACAGCTCAACGAAGCACTTGAGAGTCGCAAGGCCCGTAGTTGCGGGCAGATGGAGCTGGCCTGTGAAGGCTGGGCGAAGCCATTGGGTCTGGATGGACAGATGCTGGTGCATGAGAGTGATGGCATGCTGATGGTCACGCTTCGACGTGAAGATAAGGTGCTGCCTGCATCGCTGGTTCGTGAGCTGGTGGAAGAGAAGGCTTTTGAGATTGAGCAGGAGGCAGGCAGACCTGTCGGACGCAAGGAGCGGGCTGATATCAGGGATCAGCTGATGAATGAGTTGTTGCCGCGCGCACTTGTGAAGGCGAGCCACACCTATGCCTACATTGATCCGAAAAATGGCTGGCTAATTGTGAATGCCGCATCACCGAAAAAGAGTGAAGAGCTGATTATGTTGCTGCGTAAAACATTGGGTACGTTGAACGTGGTGCTGCCGCAGACCAATGTCTCACCTGAATCAGCGATGACCCACTGGCTGCTCAGTGATGAGAATCTGCCTGATGGTTTTGATGTTGAAGATGAGGTGGAGTTAAGAGCTTCGGGCGAATTTACCTCTATTATCCGCTGCAAGCATGTCGACCTGGCAGCTGACGAGATCCGTGCGCATGTGGCTTCCGGAAAACGGGTACATCGTATGGCGATGAACTGGCAGGAGAAGCTCTCATTTGTACTGCATGATGATCTCTCTATTCGTCGAATTCGTTATGGCGATGAGCTGCTGGAACAGGCTGATGCAGGTGGAGACGAGCTGGCACAGTTTGATGCCGATTTTGCCATCATGTCTGCTGAACTCACCGGATTTATTCCGGCACTGTTGTCCGCATTGAACTCAACAGAAGCAGAGTAAACAGACTTTTTAGTTAGAGGTTAATTGCTCCGGTACAATGGTTACGGACGCTTCACCGTTGCTGAGCAGTACTTCCCCATCCTGAATAGTGTACTGCAACTGCATGGTTCGCTGAGCCAGTTTGCCCATGCTCTGCATGGCTTCATCGTCAATAGCAATGACTGTCAGATTATTAAAGCGAGTCAGTTTGCTCTGGGCCTGCTGCCACCATGCCAGGGCACTGCGATAGTTGTAGGTGTAGATGATCACCTCTTTAGCGCGGCCGCAACCTTTGCGGATACGCTTCTCATCGGGTTGTCCCAGATCAATCCATACCTCAATTTCATCACTGAGACTTTTCTGCCACAGCTCAGGTTCATCTTCGCTGCTAAGTCCTTTA
The DNA here is from genome assembly GCA_040326115.1 of Mariprofundaceae bacterium. GTDB lineage: Bacteria > Pseudomonadota > Zetaproteobacteria > Mariprofundales > Mariprofundaceae > WSZY01. The sequence goes on from JBEQLD010000061.1 coordinate 3,333, forward strand.
GTAAAGCCCATCGAATCACTGGCGTGCAGAGCAAAGGCCAATAGACGCAGCATCATACGCTCGTCATTTTCCGATGGGTGGCGGGCCAGCGTCAGGGCGTGATCCTGATAGTAGTGACGATCCATGTCGGTGATCTGGATGTCTGCTTTGAAGATGGTTGATTTAATAGCCATGGGAGCTTCTATGATAGAATTACCGGTGTTGCAAGACAGGCTAATGACACTGCCAATTTGGCACTGGCTAACCCATTGATATGAATAGCTAATTGATTGTTTGAGCAGGTGGACTACACTAGTAAGTGTACCCTTTGAATGATACTGACTTTTCTTTTAAGGAGCCTTGATTGAGCTGGCAGATTTTTACCGGCCTTGCCGGTGGCATCGGGCTATTCCTGCTCGGTATGCAGATGATGACCGATGGACTCAAACTATCGGCAGGTAAATCACTGCGTACCATTCTAAAACGATCTACCAGAACACCACTGCGCGGTATTCTTTCCGGCGCTCTGATTACCTCCATGGTGCAGTCATCCAGTGCGGTGACTGTGGCGACCATCGGTTTTGTAAATGCAGGCCTGCTTAACCTGACTCAGGCGATTCGTGTGGCTTACGGTAGCAATCTGGGAACCACCATGACCAGCTGGCTGGTCGCCATCATCGGGTTTGGTTTTCATATCAAGGCATTTGCCTTGCCCGCCATCTGTATCGGCATGTTGATGACGCTGTTTGCCAGGCATGGGCGTTACCCGGCGATAGGTAAGACGATTGCAGGCTTCGGTCTCTTCTTTCTCGGCATCGATCTGATGAAATCAGGTTTCTCAGGACTCGAGAGCCTGATTGTACTCGATGCACTGCAGGCCGGCGGTATTAGTGGACTCGTTGTGTTTGTCGGCGTGGGGTTTCTGATGACATTGATCATGCAATCTTCCAGTGCTGCCATTGCTATCACCCTGACTGCTGCAGCGGGCGGGGTTGTTGCACTTCCAGCCGCGGCATGCATGGTGATCGGTGCCAATGTTGGTACCACCTCGACGGCTGCACTGGCTGCTATCGGCGCCACACCCAATGCACGGCGCGTTGCTGCCGGCCACGTTATTTTTAATGTAGTAACCGGTGCGGCTGCTCTGCTGATCCTGCCGTTGATTCTGATGGCCCTTGAATGGTTTCAGCAGGGCACGGGTCTGGCAGGTGGACCTGCCACATTCCTGGCACTTTTTCATACCATTTTTAACCTGCTCGGCGTGGCGCTGTTGTGGCCGTTTACTCAAAAGCTGGTGAGTTTTCTCAAGCAGCAGTTTCGGGCCGTTGAAGAGGATGAAGCGCGTCCAAAATATCTGGATCGAACCCTTCTCAATACACCCATGCTGGCACACGAGGCCCTGACCAAGGAGCTTAAACGGATTCAGGAGATTTCGATAAAGATGGCAGAGGATGCCATTAATACTGAGGCAAGCCTGAGTCCACGCCTGGTAAGTGATCGCTTTGTGATGGATAAACTGGTTGATGCTGCGGCCGATTTTACCTCTGAACTACGGCGCTCCGATCTGCCGGAAGAGGTGGCAGAGGCCCTTCCACTCTCGATGGCGGCAACGCGTTATTTCTCTGATGTGGCTGATCTGGCTCAGGATATCGACCTGAGGCAGAGCAAGCGGGTTTCCAGCATTTCAGAAGAGATTGATGAGGTACTGATAGAGAACCGGAGGCTGGCGATCTCTATTCTGGAGAGCGTTCAGAATCCAGCCGGAGATGATGAGACACTGATTCAGGAAGCTGTAACACTGGAAAATCTGGAGCGCAGTTATGAGCTGGTGAAAGCGAAACTTCTCAGGGCAGGAACAACCGGGACTCTTGCTGTCCGGCATATGCTGGCTCTGATTGAGCTGATGAAAAATATTGAACGGTTGGTGAACTACAGTGTTAAGGGCCAGAACACGTTATACAGCTTCTCCCAGTGTGTGGTCAGTGCTGAAGAGAGTCGGTTGGAAGAGGAAGAAACAGTAGAGGAAGGGAACAGGGGAGTTGACGATGAATCAAACAGTGAGGTTGAAAAGCCTACTTAAACAACCTATTTAAACAGGTTGTCGAAATTGGCTGAAGTATCTTCCTCAGGAGCCGTCTCAGGGGCTGTCGGATTCGGGGTGGTAGAGACCGGGGTATCCAGCTCAAGACCTGAAATGTTCTCCATATCTTTCTCTGTAAATTCCACCTTGCCGGGCGTAACGGATGATGAATCCGGTATCTGCATAGAGATAGATGCTGCAGGCTTTTCAGGCGCTACTCCTGACAGTCTTTTATAGATATCGGAAATTGACTTGGCCCTTGCCACCAGAAGTTCCGGATCGGTCGGTTTGGCAATGTAGCCATCTGCACCACCCTCCAGTGCTGACATCTCATTCAGGTTTCCAGTCAATAGAATGGTTCCAACACTGTTGAGTGACGGATGTTGGCGGATGGAATCGATAAACTCCTGTCCGGTCTGTTCCGGCATCTCCTGATCGGTAATGACCAGGTGATACTGTTTCTCCTGCAACATATTCAGTGCCTTTTTAGCTGTGTCAGTGGCGTCCACATTGAAGTGCCCGGATACATTCAGAATATGGCGTGTGAATTCGAGTGTGACGGGTGAATCATCCACTAGAAGGATATTGGACTTGCTCTGATCACGGCTCTCTTCAGGTACTGTTGTTGTAGCGGTCTGCAGATGCTCAACGGGTTCTTCATCTTCCTTGATGATTTCAGGCTTCTTCTCTGCAGGCATACTGATGCCGGAAAAGGTGATGGAACCGACGGTTTCGGTGTCAGGGAAGATACTCTCTTCGTCAGGAGTTCCATGGGGAGCCTCAGGGGAAGTCCCTGAAGAGGCCTCTTCTTTTTCAAACAGTGGTTTGGTAGCCGGTGCTTCAGCTTCAACAGCACTCTTCAACGGCATGATCCGGCCCATTCTCATCCGGTTTTTAACCGGGAATGTCTCATTGTATGGAATGGCGGCAAGCACCTCTTCAAGTGAGGTTGTGCCATCAATGGCCTTGCTAAAACCCTGCTCGATCAGGGTTAACATTCCCTCATGTCTGGCTGCTTCAAACAGTTCAGGACCTGAAGCCCCCTGTTTGATCAGTTCTTGAAGGGACTGACTGACAGCAAGCTGTTCGGTAAGGTTGATGGTCTCTTTGTAACCGCTGTTTTTACATGCATCGCAGCCACGGCCAGTCTGAAATTTAAGATGCTCCGGAATATTCCACTGCGAGAGAGTTGTTGAATGAATGGTGGCAGCACCTTTACAGGAGGAGCAGAGCTTCCGGATCACTTTATGGGTAGAGACCAGTTTAAGGGCTGAAGCAAGCCTTGATCGGGAGATGCCGGAACGCAGCAGCTTGGAAATGGCTTCGCCGCTGTTCGGTGCCGTGATTGAAAGAAGAATGAGGCAGCCGGCTTCAACCGCATCCAGTACGGCAGGCAGCGTCTCCCTGTCAATTTCATCGATAATAACAATATCCGCTTTCTTGGCCTGCAGGGCTTTCAGGATTTTAGCTTTGGATGGGCCTTGAGGTTTTACCTGAAACTGACGTACACCATCAATTTTCAGTCCAACAATATCTTCAACGGTAAAAATAGTTTTATTCAGTGTTTTTGCATAACGTGTAATCACTTGAAGCATGGTCGATTTTCCGGAGCCGGTCGGGCCGGTTACAAGCATCATGCCTGGCGATTCCAGAGTCTCTTTGAGCTGGTTAACGGTCTGATCCGGCAGGCCCAGCTCCTCCAGAGTCAGGTTTTTCATGCGTGAATCAATGATATGGACGACCACCCGCTCACCTGTCGGCGTCTGGCGGAAGCTGTAAGCAAGAATGTATTGCTGATCCATATATTTTACCTGACAGCGGCTGAACTGATCGACACCTTCGTGAGTTGATGGATCAATTTTTGCCAGTTTCATCATGGCTTCAACCATCGCTTTATGGTTGGAGATGGAGAATCTGAATAGGTTGTATTCGGTGCCGCCGAGAGAGAGGTTGACCAGAGAGACATCCTGCTGTGGCTCTACAGAGAAGCTGGAGGCTCCATTGGAGAGTGCTCTGGAAATAATGGTCGTGGCAAACTTTTTGGCAATGATATCCTTCTGATCAGTAGATAAATCCGATTGATTGGTGCTGAGAAATGCTTTCTTCAGTGCAATTGTGTTCATCAATGCAGGATTTTCGTCTGGTAGAGAGATGCCCTTTCTGTAGAAGCGATAGTAGTTGCGTTCAAAGTCACCCATACTGATAAATACGGGTTGAATAGATCTTTGAAAAACTGCCCGGACTTCATCGTTATAATCAAGATCAAGCGGATCCACCATGCCGATGACGACCTGGTCACCATGCTCAGCGATAGGAAGGAAATGGAGTTTTCTGGCCAGCTCGGAATCACACAGCTTCATCATACGCTGGGGCGGTGTGATTTTATTCAGTGAGAGAAGTGGAATTTTATAATGCTGAGCGAGTATCTCCGTGATGGACTCGGAACTCTCTGCGGAGCGGCCTTCCAGAAGGTTCAGTAGAATGGATAGCTGATTATTGCGGCTATTTAATTTAGCCGCATGAATGTCATCGCTAGAAACAGTGCCGGATTGGATCAGTTCCTGTTCAGCCTCTTTACGCATACCCACCTCTTCAGAGCAAGCTAGCGTAACCAGAAAATCCCATGATTGGAAGATGGTTTTGAAAGATATGTTTGGGAAAGATTGCTGCTGTTATTGCATCCACTCTCTTGATACTCTGTGGAGATGAGAATCTCAGGTGAAATCCGTTACTAATGGCCGTTTATGCCGTGGGTGATATTCAGGGGTGTTACGCTCCATTAAAAAAACTGTTGAAGCAGGTCTCGTTTGATCCTGATCATGACCAGCTCTGGTGTGTTGGTGATCTGGTCAATCGCGGGCCGGATTCACTGAAGGTTCTGCGTTATCTGAAATCATTGGGCAGTGCCTGTGTGGCTGTGTTGGGGAATCATGATTTGCATCTGCTGGAGCATGCAGCAGGTGGGAAACGCCTCTATCACCGGGACACCTTTGCCGAGGTGCTTGAGGCACCGGATCGGGGTGAACTGATTGAGTGGCTGAGGCACCGCCCGCTTCTCCACCATGATAAAGCCTTGAACTGGTGCATGGTGCACGCTGGTGTTCATCCGGGCTGGAAACTGAAAAAAAGCAAACGACGGGCAAAGAAGGTAGAAAAAATACTGCAAAGTGATGACTGGAAGCCTTTTTGCCAAAAGTTGCATCATCATCATTTCCCGGGAGTGGAACCTGACAAGGGTAATCCGGAACGTATGCTATTTAGTATCGCAGTGCTAACCCGTACCCGTTACTGCACACAGGATGGCATTTTTAACTGGGGAACACGCTCCGGTGATCCATCGAGCGCAAAAGAAAAGCCGTGGTTTGAGCATCCGAAACTTGCCTGGCGTGACCAGTGCCGCGTGGTTTACGGACACTGGGCATCTAAAGGTCTTGTTGCGGATCAGAAACATGTATTGGGACTGGATTCAGGCTGTGTTTGGGGTGATACAATGACTCTGGCAAGGCTGGATTGTGAGCCTTTCGAACTGACTTCGGTGAAATGCAAAGCATGTCAGTCACATGATTGATACATTATTGATCTTTTCGGTGTTAATTTTCCCACCTTTTGGCATGATTGCGAACCTTTTTAACCCTCGGAGTTATTGATGTTTGCACTTTATTATAAGCACGCTGCCGGCGTGAAAAATGATGTCCTGTCAGGTTTGACAGTGGCGCTGGCTCTCGTTCCCGAGGCTGTGGCGTTTGCATTTGTGGCAGGTGTGCATCCTCTGACAGGTCTCTATGCCGCATTCATGGTCGGATTGATTACAGCTCTGGTCGGTGGACGTCCGGGCATGATCTCCGGTGCAACCGGTGCGCTGGCTGTGGTGATGGTGGCACTGGTAGCTGATCACGGGATTGAATATCTTTTTGCGACGGTTGTGTTGATGGGGATTCTACAGATCGGTTTTGGTCTGCTGAAACTGGGTAAGTTTATCCGCATGGTGCCATACCCTGTGATGCTCGGATTTGTGAATGGCCTCGCCATTGTGATTTTTCTTGCCCAGATTCCACAGTTTCAGATCTCAACCCCGGAAGGGAAATGGGGCTGGATGTCCGGCGACTGGCTAGCTTCAACTGAGATGCTTCTGATGTTGTCGCTGGTTGTTGCCACTATGTTGATTATGCACTTTCTTCCCAAGTTAACCCGTGCTGTGCCTGCTGGACTGGTGGCGATTGCCGGACTCTCTGCTGTGGCGATTTTTGCCGGACTTGATACCAAGACTGTTGGCGATATCGCTAGCATTGGTGGTGGGTTCCCGCCGTTCCATATCGCCGATGTACCTCTGAACTTTGAAACGCTCTACATCATCTTCCCGTATGCCGTGATTCTGGCAGCGATCGGACTGATTGAGTCGCTGCTGACCATGAGTGTGATTGATGAGATGACCGATACACGTGGGCATGGAAACCGAGTTTGTATCGGACAGGGAGCATCGAACATCGTTACAGGTTTCTTCAGTGGCATGGGTGGTTGTGCAATGATCGGTCAGTCGATGATCAACATCTCATCCGGGGGGCTGCGCAATCTGTCAGGTATTGCAGCAGCACTGTTTCTGCTCAGTTTCATCCTCTTTGCATCACCGCTTATTGAGATGATCCCGGTGGCAGTGCTTGTGGGCGTGATGTTCATGGTTGTGATTGGTACATTCGAGTGGGGTAGTTTCAACTTGTTTAATAAGGTTCCACGTGAGGATTCGTTTGTCGGCATCCTTGTCGCTGGCGTGACTGTAGCTACTGATCTTGCGATTGCCGTGGTGGTTGGTGTGATTGCAACAGCTCTGGTCTTTGCCTGGAAAAATGCCAAACATATCTATGTTGTGCCTAAAGATCTTGAAACTGGTGAACGTGTTTATGAAATGCACGGCCCCCTGTTTTTTGCATCGGCTCATCGTTTTAGTGAACTGTTTGATCCAAAACAGGATCCGGATGAGGTGATTATTGATTTTGCTTTTTCACGGGTAGCAGATCACTCGGCGATTGAGGCGATTGATAATCTGGCTGAGAAGTACACCAAGGCGGGTAAGAACCTTCATTTGCGTCATCTGAGTGCAGAGTGTCGTCTGCTACTGGAGAAAGCCGGTGATCTGGTTGAGGTGAATATTAAGGAAGACCCTCACTATCATATTGCCGACGATAAGCTTGCTTGATTGATTGATACGCAAACGGCGTCCTGCCTTTTGCTTTAATCGCTTCGGCGGCGCATGTCCGCCTACGCTTACGGCTTCATGATGTTCAGCCGCCGCACATCCGTGTGCGGATTAGAGTACTTAAGCAGCTATAATGAAATTCTTCTTATGTAGGCAATAATTGTTTTTCGACATGCTGAGAGATCCAGTGAAGTAGATCGGCCACCATTTTATCATGATCCAGATCGTTGTGGGGTTCATGGTAGCCGGATGGATAGCTGATGAACTTTTTATCCTGTACCGGAATGCGATCAAAATAATTCTTTGCACCTTCTGCAAAGTTTAGTGAATCGGC
>JBEQLD010000062.1:0-10870 GCA_040326115.1 Mariprofundaceae bacterium
CATGAAAATGGGCGCGACGTTGCTGCTTTATCCCATTTGCATGTTTGCTTCGGCAGCCAGCTGAACGGGGAAAGAACTATCCAACATAACCATGGAGCACCCACCCGCACATGCGCCGCCGAAGCGGTAAAAAGCAAAAGGCATGGAGGCCTTTTGCGGATCAGCTACCCACCTCGCAGCGCTGCGACGCGATCTGCAATCGGAGGGTGTGTGGCAAACAGACCTGAGAAGCCGCCATAAATTTTCATGGTGGCCAGTGCATCCTCTTCACGGTGTTCACCCTGATGCTGCACGGCATTTTGGCTTGATAGTGTTTCCAGCTTTTGCAGGGCACTGATCATGTGCTCGGCACCCAGTGCTTCAGCAGCATAAGCATCAGCACGGAATTCGCGTCTGCGTGAGAACCAGCAGATTGGAATCATGGCAAGAATGGAGAGAATGAATTGAAGTGCCATATAGACAGCAAAGCCCATCCAGTAGTTTCGCTCCATGATCGGACGGGCAAGCATGCGCGCCACGAAATAGACAAAAGTATTCATCAGCCCTTGAAGCAGGGTAGTGGCCAGCATATCCCCATTGGAAACATGTCCCATTTCATGAGCCAGAACAGCTTTGAGTTCGTTATCATTCATATTCATCGCCAGCCCTGAAGAGACCGCGACCATGGCATTATTGCGAGTCGGGCCTGTGGCAAAGGCATTCGGCGTATCATCCCAGTAGACCCAGACTTCCGGCATTTTGATGCCTTCACGTTCGGCAAGCTGTTGAACGGTTTCATACACCAGCTTCTCTTTGGGGGTGGATGGTGAAATGACCTGCTGCATATTCATGCCGCGTTTGGCCAGCCACTTGGACATGAAGAGTGAAATAAAGGCACCGCCAAATCCAAACACCAGTGACCAGGCAAAGTCCTGGGTGGCAATGGAATCACGCAGATCGATGCCAAACTGTGGCAGAACGGTATAAATCAGAATGTTACCGCTGATGATCAGTGTGAACATGATCAGCAGGTTGGTAATAATCAGCAGGCCGATGCCTTTAAATGAACGCATATAGAGACTCCTTCTCCGGTATCATTGAAATGTGGGGTTTCGTAATCCGGAATTCAAGAGCAAGAAGGTTAAAAAATGATGAAATAATCATTCAAGAGGTGGAAACTGATGCTATGCTTCCATAGAGAGAGGTTTAATGAACGATATTACGCATGAATTCGAAATTATTGATGCAGATGTTGCTGAAGATAACAGTGATCCTGCATCACTGGTTAAAGCCAGCGATGCCTGGCCACCCCATCTGCCGATTTTTCCGTTATCAAACAGGCCGCTGTTTCCCGGTCTGATTGTGCCGCTGGTTTATGATGGTGATGATGTGAAAGAGTCCATCCACAAACTGGCAGAGATCGGGCAGAACCATGTAGGCCTGATTCTGGTACGTGATGAGGAAGAGCCGTTCGGACCAAAGAATCTTTTTGATGTTGGCGTGATCGCAAAAGTGATCAAAGCCATTGAAATTGACGGCCACGGACTGCATCTGGTGGTTGAATGTCTGGAGCGTTTCAAGGTGCAGGAGTGGGTGGAAGGCACAACAATACTGCGGGCTCGGGTTGAATATCACCGAGGCACATCCTATGAAGACAACGTAGAGATGCGTGCCTATACCGTAGCGATTATCAATACCATCAAAGAGCTGTTGAAACACAATCCGCTTTACGAAGAGGAGCTGCGCTTTTTTGCATCCCGGTTCAGCACGGATGAGCCGGCACGTCTGGCCGATTTTGCAGCGGGCCTGACCACAGCGGACAGGGAAGAGCTGCAGGACGTGTTGGAGACCTATCCGATTTTTGATCGCATGAAGAAGGCGATCACACTTCTGAACCGTGAGCTTAATGTCAGCAAGGTTCAAAACAGGATTCGTGACAATATCAATGAGCGTGTATCCGAGCAGCAGAGAAAGTATTTTCTGCATGAGCAGTTGCATGAGATTAAACGGGAGTTGGGACTCGATGCCGATCCGCAGGAACAGGAGATCGAGAAGCTTAAAGAGCGGGCATCAAAGCTTGAGTTCAGTGAAGAGGCGGAGAATGTTTTTGAGGAGGAGCTGGAGAAGCTCGAAATGCTGGAAACCTCATCGCCGGAATATGCCGTTACCCGCAACTACCTCGACTGGCTGGTGAGCCTGCCATGGGGGCAGTTTGCAAAAGATAGGTTTAATCTGAACATTGCATCCAAAGCCTTGAACAAACATCACTCAGGTCTGGATGACATTAAAGATCGAATACTGGAATTTATTGCAGTGGGCGCACGCAAAAAAGAGGTGGGTGGCTCGATCATCCTTTTTGTCGGTCCGCCGGGTGTGGGTAAAACCTCGCTGGGTAAGGCGATTGCCGAAGCGGTGAATCGTCCGTTTTTCAGATTCTCTGTGGGTGGAATGCGGGATGAGGCTGAAATCAAAGGGCATCGTCGTACTTATATTGGGGCTATGCCCGGCAAGATTGTGCAGGCTCTGAAGCAGGTGAAGAAAGCCAATCCGGTCATCATGATTGATGAGGTGGATAAAATAGGTAACGATTTTCGTGGCGACCCCTCCAGCGCACTGCTTGAGGTGCTCGATCCTGAGCAGAACAACGATTTTATGGATCACTATCTGGATGTTCGTTTTGATCTCTCCCGGGTTCTCTTTCTTCTGACGGCTAACCAGCTCGACACTGTTCCGGCGCCACTGCTTGATCGGGCAGAAGTGATCCGTTTGCCCGGATACATCGCATCTGAAAAGAAGGAGATAGCCAGAAAACATCTGCTGCCCAGACAGATGGAGGCGCATGGCCTGACCAGCAAAGATGTGAAGATCAGCAGCAGTGCTATTGCCCGCATTGTTGAAGATTATGCCCGAGAGCCGGGTGTACGCGGTGTGGAAAAACTACTGAAGAAAATTCTTCGTAAGGCAGCTTATAAATTGTTAAGCAAAGAGATTGAGCCGGGTATTACTATTGGGGCCCGTGATCTGAGTGACTTCATCGGCAAGCCGAGATTTTCCAAAGAGCCTCTGCGTCAGGGTGTCGGGCTTGCGACAGGCCTGGCCTGGACCCGGCTGGGCGGTGTTACGTTGACGATGGAAGTGGCCATTGCCCACCGGGATCGAAGGGGTATGAAATTGACCGGGCAGCTTGGCAAGGTGATGCAGGAGTCTGCCGAGATTGCTTACTCCTACATTATCGCCAATCTCTCCCGCTTTGGCGCTCCTGAAGAGTGTTTTGATAAGGCATTTGTGCATATGCATATACCTGAAGGAGCGGTTCCCAAAGATGGCCCGTCAGCTGGTATTACCATGGCTATTGCTTTGCTATCACTGGCCTTGAACAAAGCACCAAAAGCGATTGCCATGACTGGTGAGATGACTCTGACCGGTGAAGTGCTGGCTATTGGTGGCGTACGGGAGAAGCTGCTTGCTGCCAAGCGCCTGGGTGTTCATGAAGTGATTCTTCCCAAGCCAAACAGAGTCGATGTTGAAGAGCTTCCGGATTCTGTTCCTGAGGGTCTGACCCTGCATTATGCCGGACATTTTGAGGATGTGGCCAAGCTGATGTTTAATCTTCGCCTTCGTCGGAAAAAGGCGTAGCATATGCATGGCCTTTAGGGATGAAGGGCTTAATTTTCATGGAAGGGAAATGGATTGGACAGTTTATTAGAGATTTTTGATATACGTGGTGATTACCCTTTAAAGACAGGGAAGGTGATTCAGTTTGCCCGCCCGATTGAAGCAAAAGATTCTTTTGAACAGTTTAAAAGTACGTTAGAAGCAGAGGCTGAGTCCTGTAAATTTATTCTGGGATTAAACTTTGATGGGAGTCTTGCAGATTTGATCTGCATCTCGGAAGATGGATTCAGAGAGATCATTGGCGAAGCCCCTGAATCCAATCAGTTTTATATTCAGCAGCGAAGCAAGCTGGCAACACTTACGATTGCAGAGCAGCGAAATCTGCGTACCGTCTACAGATTGCTGAGCAAGGTGTTTCCTGAGCGGGAATTTAATGATGCTACGGTGATAGAAGAGATGGTGATTGAGGCATCGGCTATAAGTAATAATTTCTCACGCTGTTCAAACTGCAATTTACCGATGTATGTGGAAGCGAAAGAAGACCACCACTGTATTCGTTGCGAGAGAGATAACCTCTGTAGCTATTGCCTTACTTCTCATAATTGTATGTCCTGATTGTTGCTGGTTTTTACAGCCATCAACGATTAAGCCTGTTCCACCCTGTTTCTTCCACCATCCTTGGCACGATAAAGAGCGCTGTCCGCCGCTTTTAAAAGATCATCAGGTGAATCTGCCGGCACATTTTGCAGGCTTACCACACCAATGGATGCCGTTCTTGAGATCGTGTGATCTTCAAAGGTGATCTTCATGGCTTCAATCGCTTCCCTGAGCCTTTCAGCCATGATCATCGCATCTTTCCCACCTGTTTGTGGCAGGATGACAACAAATTCCTCACCGCCATAGCGGGCGACAATATCAACTTCACGGGCAACGCCGCTGATCTCTTTTGCCAGTGCGATCAGAAAGGCATCACCGGCCGGGTGGCCATAATTGTCATTCACACTCTTGAAATGGTCGGCATCCATAATGATCAGGGAGAGCGGCAGATCATAACGGGTACTGCGGCGATATTCGTTTTCAAATGCCCGATTAAAATGGCCGCGGTTAAAGAGGCCGGTCAACGCATCGGTGGTGGCCATCTTTTCCAGCTTGGCCTTCATCTGTTTGCGTTCGGTTATATCGCGTATAATACCGGTAAAGAGCCACTCCTTTCCCAGCTCCTTGGCGCCAACACAGAGCTCAACCGGGAATGTCGAACCATCCTTTTTAACGGCCTCCACCTCCCGAGGCTTTTTGATGATGTGAGCTTCACGGGTTGTGATGTAGCGGGTGAGATAATCATCGTGCATCTCTCTGTGTGGAGACGGAACAATCATATTGATGTTGTTGCCGATGGCCTCATGCTCTTCGTAACCGAACATCTGCCGGGCGGCCGGATTAAATGATGAGATGATTCCATGCTGATTAATGGTGATGATGGCATCAAAGGCGGTATCCACGATGTCCCGAATGGCTGCATCTTTCTTTTGAATAGCGAGTTCATGCAGATGATCTTTCTCTCTTTCATAGGCAATGATAATAGAGGCGACAAACCATACGAGGGCCAGAAGCACGAACAGTACAATAGCGTTTTTTTTCAGTTTGTCGGCGTATCCGTTGAGTGTTTCAGTGGGAATAAATGAGATCAGTTTCCAATGATAATCGCTGGAAGAAGCAGCATTTGAACTGTAACCGGAGAGTGGCCGGATGGTGATGAATGTGAACATGCCATCGGCGGAGACAAACTGCCCGCTTTCTTCCGCGCTGATCTGTTTCCAGGCATCGCCATATTGGGCGGAGAAGACGCGATCTTTTTTATCCGGGTACATGAATCCCCACTCATCCTCGGGCTTCAGCCCTTTGAGCCAGTAACCATCTGAGTTCAGCAGTATGGCTTTGCCTGTAGAGGTTATTGAGATGTCTTCAATGGTTTTGAGCAGATTATTGCCCAGATAGTTGAGGATCAGCATTCCCAGTTTGTTTTCTTCGTGGTCAGTGATTGGAACAGCAAATCGGATCATTGGCTTAAGTGGTTTTTCAATCTTACCGTGCTCTACATTCAGATCGAAGGGAGAGATAAAAATGTTCTTGGGCTCAAGCGCCATAGTCTTATTAAAATAGTAACGGCTGGCTTTATTCTGAAGCTCCTTTTCAGGAACCAGATAGGCCCCATCACCCTCTTTTTCAACCCTGATAATCTCCTGACCAGCCTGATCAATTAGCCGAACCTGGTCGTAGATTTTTTTATGCGAGATCAATATGGGGTACTCGTTATTAAGGGCATAGATATGCTCTTCGATGTCATCATCCGGATCATCCAGCATATGGTTTAAATCATTATCTTCGGAGAGAACCAGAAGATCTGAAATGATATTCTTGAATCTATCTTCCAGCTCTTTCTCATGCTGGGATATGGTAAGAAATTCGTGTTCAGAAATAATCGCGCGGTTCGCCTCCACTTCGCTCTGATAGGCGTAGTAGAAGACAGCGAGAAGCAGAAAAAGAGCAGGGAAAAAAAGCAGTGCCAGCCGTCTTGAGAATCTTGGGATATCAATTTTCTGTTCAACTATCGCCATACGCTATCTCCGAACGTCACTGTTCTGCTAAAATCGTATAAAGAGGGCATCTGTTTCTATTCTGAATGCAGGCGCGTCAACATCTCTTATGCTTTAAATTAAATCATTCCAACTTTCATCTATCGGATAAATATAAATAAACATTAAATTATTAGTAATGTTTTGGGAAAATTATGCGATAGAATTAATAACAGAGTAAAATGGATGGGTATTCATTTTGGCAAGAGTACGTGCTATAAATAATAGTAGTACTGCCGTGAAAGGAGTTGCCTATGGTTAATGCAGGCACACATATCAGAGCCGCAATGGCTCCATATAGAATTCTTATCGTTGATGATATGGCGACAAACCGACTGGTAGCACGATCGGTGCTGACCCATGAAGGGTATGTGGTTGAAGAGGCCCGTTCCGGTGAGGAGGCGCTGTTGATGATCTCCAGCAATGGTTACGACGCAGTGCTACTGGATATTCTGATGCCGGAGATGAGCGGTTTCGATGTATGTGAAAAGATTCGAACCGTTCTCGATCTACCACTGCTTCCGATTATCATGCTGACATCCTTGGGTGGTGCCGATGATGTGGCACGTGCACTGGAGGTGGGTGGCACCGATTTTATCCACAAGCCTTTCGACTCTGTAGAGCTCCTTGCCCGGGTCAAGGCTGCGGCTGAACATAAACGCCTGACCGATCATCTGGATGATACCGAGTCCGTTCTGTTTGCTCTGGCACGCATGGTAGAGGCCAAGGACCTGACAACAGGCGATCACTGTGACCGACTTGCTCATATGTCGGTGATATTCGGTGAGAAGCTTGGTTGTGATTATGTAGAGCTTGAAGCGTTGCGGCGCGGCGGGGTTCTGCATGATATTGGCAAACTGGGAATTCCTGACGCGGTGCTGCTCAAGCCGGGGGCGCTCAATGATGAGGAGTGGGACATTATGCGTCAGCACCCCATGATTGGTGCACGCCTCTGCAGCGCACTGAAAACCATGCAGCCCACCATCGATATTATCCGCTCTCACCATGAGCGCTGGGATGGCTCTGGCTATCCGCAGGGGCTTAAAGGTGAAGAGATTCCGCTGCTGGCAAGAATTTTCCAGCTGGTTGATGTGTTTGATGCACTTACCTCACAGCGACCTTATAAAAAGGCCTATAGCGTGAAGAAGGCGATTGAGATTATGCAGGAGGAGTGTGAGAAGGGGTTTTGGAACCCTGAACTTCTGGCTGTATTTATCGAGCTGGTTGAAAGCAGTCCTGAAATGTTGAAGCTGCCCAAAAGCTTTGTACCGGATAAGAGCTCAAGTATTTTTGAAAGTATTGCGGCGGGCCTGGCGATGAATGCAAAAGAGCTGGGTTCAATCTCACGGTAGCGATAGAGATGAAGCTATACGAGATGCTCTACTTCCAGATTGGCGAGATGCAGTTTTGTGTCGACGTTAATCAAGTAGTAACAACCGTTCCTCTCGTTGCGCTTCAGCCGATTCCCGAAGCGCCTGACTATCTTGAAGGGCTGATGAATATTCATGGGGAGTGTGTTCCGGTTGTTGACCTTGTCAGCCGGCTAAATCTGTCACATCAGCGCACCTACTCTATTGATGCATCCATCATATTGTGTGAAGTCTCTGGAAAGCGCATCGGCCTTATCGTAGATGATATTGATGGCACAGGTTCGGTTGAACAGGAAGATCTTCAGCTACAGACATTTTTTGGTGGCAGGCAGAGTCCGCTGGCAGGCATGGTCAAGTCAGACAGGGGGCTGGCTGAGTGGCTGGCGCTCGATGTCATTCTGGATATCGATCTCTCAGCTTCCGGCGCTCACCTTGGCGATGATTATCAACAGGTTCGCAATGCACTCTCCGGTGATGCGGCATGAGTGTTGTAAAACTGAAGCTCCCTGAAAGAGCAAAAAAGATTCAGATCACGCCGGAGTGTGAAGAGCGATTTGTCAGCTTTCTCTATCGTAAGCTCGGTCTGGTCATTCAGGATCATCAGCTAAGAAGCATGCGCGACACGATTGAGCAGGGTTCTCATCTGTTCGGATACAGAGAGTGCGAGGCGTATCTTAAAGCGCTGGAGTTCTGCAGCACATCCTCACCGGAGATGGAGCAGCTAATTGCAGGCGTCACCATTGGTGAGAGCTACTTTTTCCGGGATCATAAACAGATCAATTATCTGCGTGACAACTGGCTTCCTGAATTGATCAATCGGCGCCGAAAAGAGGGAAACAGGAGTATCCGCATCTGGAGTGCAGGTTGCTCCAATGGCCAGGAGCTCTATACCGTGGCCATGCTGTTGGCTGAACAGATTCCGGATCTGGAAGCGTGGAATATTCACCTTCTGGGCACCGATATCAATGCAGATGTTCTCTCCAATGCCGTGCATGGTCACTATACAGAGTGGTCATTCAGGGCGATGACGGATGCGATGCGAGAGCGCCACTTTTCCAGTCAGAATCGAGGTCATGTGATTCACTCTGCGCTACGTCGCATGGCTCATTTTACTTATCTCAATTTGGCAGATGATGACTATCCCTCCATCCTGACCCAGACCAATGCGCTGGATCTGATCCTCTGCCGCAATGTATTCATCTATTTTGACAGGCCCGTGATTGAGAGGGTGATGCAGAAGTTTACCCGCTCCCTGATGCCGGGAGGCATGGTGATGCTGGGAGCCTCGGATCTGATGGTCTCCAGTTCAGCGGATCTTGCGCTGAAACAGAAGGGCGAAATCTTCTACTATCATAAGAGTCGCGAACAGGAGTCTGGCTCTACCCATGTGACTCCAAAGAGGCCGAGGCAGATATCAACAATACCGAAAGCCGTTAAGGCCAGGCCAAAGAAGATCGGCAAGAGCACGCCACCAGAGCATAAACCGACAAACCTGTCAGGTACCGCTCAGATAGATCAACAGCTGCAGGCCATGCTGCATGAGAGTAGATGGAATGAGGCACTGCTGGAGATACGCAGGCTGGTGAAGCAGCAGGGAGCTACTGCACTGCTGCTTCAGCATGAAGCAAAAGTGATGGCCAATCTCGGAGAGCTTGAAGAGGCAAGCAGGCTGTGTAACGAAAGTCTGAAGCTTGATTCACTGGATAAACATGCCCATTTTCTTAGAGGCATGATTTTAACTGAGATGGGTCAGAAAGGAGATGCCGAACAGAGCTTTCGAAAAACCATCTATCTCGATTCACAGTTTGCTGAGGCACACTTTCAACTCGGCACCCTGCTGTTCAGGCAGGAGAAAGGCGATGTCGGGCTAAAATTTCTAAAAAATGCATTGCAGTTGTCACAGCAGGCTGATCCTGAAGCAGAGCTGCATCATGCAGCCGGTATGACATTTCAGCGTTTTGCAGAGATATTGGAAAATGAGATGGAGATCTACGCAGGCAGCGGGCAGGTGAACGACTATGTCACCTAAGGGAAATGAGAAGCCTGCAAAAGAGAAGCGCGCGAAGAAGAGCGAAGCATTGACCAGTGCTGGCCGCATCTCTCTGATGCCCCGATCACGAAAAGAGCAGGAGATTCTTCGAGAGCGGGCAGAGGCACTTGCCCGGGAGAAGGTACTTCCTGAGAGCGAGAGTAAAGAGTCCTACCTCCTCTTTCGTCTTGGCGAGTCGGAACAGTATGGCATCCCCTGGAGTCATCTGGTGGAGGTGATGCCCCATCAACGATTGGCAGCCGTTCCCGGCACACCCTCTTTTGTCACAGGCGTCTTTAACAGACGCGGAAAAATCCTTGCCGTATTGAATATTCATGAGCTGATCGGCGTGGAGAACAGTGATAAAGAGGTATCCATTATTATTATTAAAGGTGCAGGAATGATCGTGGGCATCATGGTGAATGAGTTGATGGGGAGCCAGAGCTATGACCCGAAAAACCTGGCAGCGCCACTTGCTTCCCACAAAGGCACCCTGAAAAGCGATTATGTCATCGGCATTGATCGGGGAAAAACAACCCTGCTGGATATGGATATTCTCCTTCAGGACCCGGCGTTGAGGGTTGGTAGTGCAGAAGGCTAATTTGAGTAAATGTGAATTGAGGAGACTGAAATGAACAGTAAAATAGAAGGCTCTCTTATCAAAAAAATGGGTATGGATAGTGCCGAACAGGAGGCGAGAAAGGCATTTGTCGATTTCACCAGTGAGGATGTTCAGTGTCTGAAGGAGTTGGCGCCCATGATTGCCGAGCATGCCGATCGAATCGTTGATGGTTTTTACGACAATGTGGAACGTTATCAGCACCTCAAGGATATCATCAGCAATGCCGGCTCAAATATCGAGCGTCTGAAAAGCGCACAGAAGCAATATCTATTGGGGCTGTTTGCCGGTGATTACGGCGAGGAGTATTTCGAACGCCGTTTGAAGATCGGTGTGATACATAATCAAATTGGCCTGAAACCACGCTGGTACCTGGGAAGTTACAGTGTCTATGTACAGCTGATTACGCCGCTGATCATGAAGAAGTACCGATTCAGCCCGGGCCGGACTGAGAAGGCACTGGTGGCGATGAACAAGATCATCTCTCTCGATTCCCAACTGGCCATTGATACCTATATCCATGCAGTGATGGAGGATCTGAGAAGCGTCAGCCTGTCAAAGGACGAGCTGGAGGAGACGGTTGCCTCTTACCGGGAACTTGTTGGGAATGTCGCAACCGGCGACC
>JBEQLD010000063.1:0-10839 GCA_040326115.1 Mariprofundaceae bacterium
GTAGTGGGCAATGCGCCGGAGACTTGCTTCAATGCTGCCAATGATTACAGGCACACCTTTGAAGGCTTCGCGGCAGCGCTGGGCATAAACGGTAACGGCATGGTCTGGCCGCTTGCCTGCTTTGCCATCGGGCGTGTAGGCATCATTGGATCGAATCCGTCGCTCGGATGTGTAGTGATTGACCATCGAATCCATGTTGCCAGCGGTGACGCCAAAAAAGAGGTTGGGTCGGCCCAATGTTCTAAACGGCTCTGCAGATTTCCAGTCCGGCTGGCTGATAATGCCGACCCGATAACCCTGTGATTCCAGTGTTCGCCCGATCACGGCCATGCCGAAACTTGGATGATCCACATAGGCATCACCAGTGACGATAATGATGTCGCAACTATCCCAGCCAAGCGCATCCATCTCGGCTCTGCTCATTGGCAGTTCAGGTGCCACACCAAAACACTCAGCCCAATATTTAGGGGCTGAAAAGAGTGGTTCGGGCTTTGCCACTGCCGGAGTTTTGGGTTGAAGAGGCTGCATGGACGAACTCTAGCTGTTTTCTGGTGTTTCTGCCCATAGGCGGCCTGCTTTTGACATTGAACAAGAGAGTGAAAAACTTAAAGAAACAGATGGATATGGCGATATATGAAGCAATACATTGTCAGGAGTTTGTTATGGGAAGCGAAGTCGGAGTAACCTTAAGCGAAGTTATTGTTATCATGGGGTGGTCTGCAGGTGTTGTCATACTCGATTCGATTGCGACCACTGTTCTTAGCTCTGTATAGAAGTTTATCAGCAGCGTTGATAAGTGATGCGGGGTGAATATTGGCTGCAGGGATCATCGTGCTGACTCCGGCGCTAATGGTAACCACATCGCTGACAGTTGATGCTGCATGTGGAAATTTCTGTTCGGCAACTATACTGCGACACTTTTCTGCCAGCCCAATGGCCTGGTCCGTATCCGTTTCAGGAAGCAGTAAAATGAACTCTTCACCGCCGTATCGGGCAAGTAGATCTACGGCACGCTTTGATACGCCGCTGAGCGCCTGAACCACCTGTTTCAGGCAGTCATCACCCTGCAGGTGGCCATAGTGATCATTGTACTGCTTGAAAAAATCAATATCGATCATGATCAATGAGAGTGGCTGGCGATTACGTTGAGCGTGGTTCCATTCCCGATCGAGTTCCTGATCAAACATTCGCCTGTTGATGGTGCCGGTCAAACCATCCTGAAATGAGAACTGTTCCAGCTCCCTGTGGAGGCATTCCATTTTCTCTTCTGCAGCTTTGCGCTCAGTGATATCCCGTACTGTAGCCTGAAGAATATCCCCATCTTTTAATCTCAGCAGGGTGAGCTGAACTTCAGCCGGGAATACCTCTCCATTGCTTCTTTGATGAGTCCATTCAAACAGATTGGAGCCAAGCTCATAAGCCGTCGCAATATTTTCATCTGCTGCCTCCTGAGAATCTCTGCCATCGGGCTGAGTCGGTGGAGAGTACTCGCTGGGATGGCGGCCTAAAAACTCCTCGGCATTGTAGCAGGCAAACATTCTTAAAGTGGCCGGATTGCAATCTACAAACCCATGCTCATCAAGAAGCATGATCGTATCTGGGGAGGCATCAAATATTGCCCGGATTGTCTCTTCATTAGATCTCATTTTTTTTGCCTGCAAAAATTCAAACAGTTGTACTGTTATGTTTATAGCATGTTTTGGTACGAGCTATTTCAATTCAAAGTGACGACAAGGAGATAGCTGGCCGGATATGGAAACAGCCAAGTATCAGGGTATATCAATGATTTCTTAATCTTTTGTCGCTACCATGCGCCGCATGTTGACATTCACCTGGATATTTCTTGTGGCCGTGGTGCTGCATTTTGCGATTGAATCATGGCTTGAGGCGCGACACGGCAACCATGTTGCCAGTCATCGTGATGCTGTGCCTGCGCGCTTTGCCGATGCTGTTTCACTGGAGGCGCATCAGAAGGCTGCTGATTATACGCTGGCCAAGCTTAATGTTTCGAAATGGAGTGAGCTCTACGGATTGGCACTACTGTTGATCTGGACGCTGGGTGGTGGTCTGGCCTGGCTGGATGGTGTTTGGTCAGATATGGGCTGGGGATCGATCTGGGTCGGCACAGCTTTTCTGATTAGTTTTGCCTTGATCGGTACTCTGCTTGATCTCCCTTTTTCAATTTATAAGACATTTGTGACAGAAGAGAAATTTGGCTTCAACCGCATGACTGCCAAACTGTTTGTAGTTGATATGATTAAAGGTGCGCTGTTGATGCTTCTGATCGGCGTGCCGATTGTTGCAGTGATTCTCTGGTTGATGGATTCGGCGGGGAATCTCTGGTGGGTATGGGCATGGGCTTTCTGGACCGGGTTTTCACTGTTTATGATGTGGGCATACCCGACGCTTATTGCGCCGATCTTTAACAAGTTTGAGCCGATGGAAGAGGGTGAGACCAAATCCAGTATTGAAGCACTTCTCATCCGTTGTGGCTTTGAGAGCAAGGGCCTGTTTGTGATGGATGGTTCCAAACGATCCAGCCATGGAAATGCCTATTTCACCGGCTTTGGTAAATCCAAACGAATCGTCTTTTTTGATACCCTGCTGAAACAGCTCAGCATGCATGAGACAGAAGCGGTGCTGGCACATGAACTGGGCCACTTCAAACATGGGCATATCAGGAAGCGGATGCTGATCATGTTTGCTACTTCATTGGCAGGCTTTGCACTGCTTGGCTGGCTCTCCGATCAACTGTGGTTTTATCAGGCACTGGGCGTGCCTCAGGCTTCAAATCATGCGCTGTTGATTCTCTTTATGCTGGCTCTGCCACATTTTCTTTTCTGGATGGCGCCGCTCTCCAGCTGGTTCTCCCGCAAACATGAGTTTGAGGCCGATGCGTATGCAGCCAGCCATGCGGATGCTGCTGATCTGATTACGGCGCTGGTGAAGATGTATGAGGATAATGCATCAACTCTTACGCCTGATCCGCTGCATTCTGCCTGGCATGATTCACATCCTCCGGCACCTGTGCGGGTGGCGCATCTTGAATCGCTGATGAACAGAGCAGCAGTGAACGAAGAGGCAGTGAAAGCATCATGAGTACCTCTTCAGATAAAAAAGTAGAACTGCTCTCCCCGGCGGGAACGATTCGGAATATGCGTTATGCATTTGCCTTTGGCGCAGATGCCGTTTACGCAGGACAACCACGTTATTCGCTACGGGTTCGAAACAATGATTTCCAACTTGAGAACTTGAAGATCGGAATTGAAGAGGCGCATGCACAGGACAAGAAGTTCTTTGTAGCGAGTAATCTTCTGCCACATGGAAATAAGCTGAAACGCTATCTTGAACATATGCAGCCGGTGATTGAGATGAAGCCCGACGCACTGATTATGGCCGATCCGGGATTGATCTCCATGGTGCGTGAGAAGTGGCCTGAAATGCCTGTTCACCTCTCTGTTCAGGCCAACACCATGAATCATGCTGCTGTGAAATTCTGGCAATCGGTGGGTGTGAGCCGGGTGATTCTCTCCCGTGAACTCTCGCTCGATGAAGTGGAAGAGATTCGCCAGAAGTGTCCGGACATGGAGATTGAAGTGTTTGTGCACGGTGCACTCTGCATGGCTTATTCAGGTCGCTGTCTTTTGTCTGGTTATTTTAACCATCGTGATGCCAATCAGGGCTCCTGTACCAATGCCTGCCGTTGGAAATATGGCATGGAGAAAGGTGCTGAGGATGTCAGTGGTGATGTGCTGAAGATGGAAGATCTGATGTCGTTGAATCCATCACCTTTTTCTGAGTCTGCATCCTCCGGATCGGAATCCTCTGGACAGAACTCAAGCTGCGGTAGCTTGCCAAGACATCCACTGGCCGATCAGGCATACATGTTGACCGAAGAGGGCAGGCCGGGCGAACAGATGCCGGTCTTTGAAGATGAACATGGCACCTACATCATGAACTCCAAAGATCTGCGTGCCATTGAGCATGTGGAACGGCTGGTGAAGATCGGTGTAAACTCCCTGAAAATCGAGGGGCGTACCAAGTCCCATTATTACGTAGCTCGTACGGCACAGCTCTATCGTCAGGCTATTGATGATGCGCTGGCAGGCCGTGAGTTTGACTGGTCTTTGATGCGTAAGCTCGATTGTCTGGCCAACCGTGGTTATACCGATGGCTTCTACCAGCGTCGTCACACGGCGGCACATCAGAACTATGAGCAGGGCGCATCGCTGATGTTTAATCAGCGCTTTGTCGGTGAAGTTTTCTCTTACGATAAAGCCAGTGGCAAGGCAGAGATTGTTGTGAAAAATAAATTCTCAGTAGGTGACTCCATTGAGCTTATCTGCCCGAATGGCAACAGAACGTTCACTGTAGATGCCATGCAGAATGCGGAGAGTGGTGAACCGATGAGTGTGGCACCGGGAAGTGGACACACTGTTAAAATCACACTGCCTGCCGAACCTTCCAAGTACGCACTGCTGGCAAAAAATATTGCGCCTGAACCTGAACCGGATCAGTCAGCCGCATGATTCGGTAGAGTGATTATATGTTAACACCAATTCTAGCCGTTGTGATCGGGTTTGTTCTTCTGGCATGGAGTGCGGACCGTTTCGTAGATGGAGCCGCCTCCATTGCCCGTCATTTCCGTGTATCACCGATGATTATCGGCCTGACCATTGTCAGCCTCTGTACCTCCCTGCCGGAGATGCTGGTTGCTGGGCTAGCTGCCCTTGATGGCAACAGTGATCTCGGCATCGGTAATGCACTGGGTTCAAATATAGCCAATATCGGTCTGGTGCTGGGCGTTAGCGCCATGATTGCACCGCTTACTGTACAGTCACTGACGCTCAGGCGTGAGATACCTGTTCTCTTCATGATCACGTTCCTCGCACTGGCTCTGATGGCTGATGGAGACCTCAGTCGGCTGGATGGTGTCATCCTCATGATCGGGCTGTTTTTATTGCTCTGGTGGCTGATGCGACTGGGTAAGCAGGAGGATCATGATCCCCTGGAAGATGAATTCTCCGATGTGATTCCAGAGGATATGGCACTAAAAAGATCAATTCTCTGGTTTGTTATCGGGCTGGTGGTGCTGTTGATCAGCTCCCGGATTGTAGTCTGGGGCTCCGTTGAGATCGCTCACTACTTTGGAATGAGTGATCTGGTGATCGGGCTGACGATTATTGCGATTGGGACGAGTTTGCCGGAGTTGATGGCTGCGGTGATGGGCGTATTGAAAGGTGAACATGATCTGGTGATCGGCAATGTGATCGGTTCCAATATGTTCAATATTCTGGCGGTGTTGAGTATGCCGGCATTGATCCATCCTCAAGCTTTTGCACCTGATGCACTGCTTCGTGATTTCCCCATCATGTTCCTGTTCACTGTTGCAATGTTCCTGACCGCTTTCGGCTTTCGCAAATCTCTGGGCAGGATCAACCGTTTCGAAGGAGCCCTGCTGACCAGTGGTTTCTTCGGCTACCTCTTCCTTCTCTATACTCAGAGCTGATTGTTAGATACGGGATGTGGGCATCCATGCCCTTACCCTGTTCACTAATGCCGCACATTCATGTGCGGCTAAAAGCACCTCATACCACCCATGGACGGGTGGCGGCGAACACCGTGAGCCGTAAGCGAAGCAAGACCGCGCTCTTGCGTAGCGATGAAAGGCAAGGGCAGGAGGCCCTAAGCCGTATCTAACAACCTCCCTCTGCTATGCTTAAGTTATGTCAGCAGCAGGCGATTCAAATTCCCCGGTTCAGGTCTATATAGGCGAGAAGCTCGCCAGGTATGGATTTGGTGAAGGACACCCCTTTGGCCCTGATCGAATGGATGCATTCTGGAATGAGGCCATCAAACAGGGGCTGGACAGAAAGGTTGCCATCGCCGATCCGGTTGAAGCCATTGAAGAGATGATCCACCGCTTTCATACATCCAGCTATATTGAACGGGTAAAACAGCTCTCAAAGAGTGGAGAAGGCTATCTCGATTATGGAGACACACCGGCATTCAAAGGTGTTTATGAGGCAGCGGCTACCGTGGTCGGTTCAGGGCTTGCCGCAGTCGAATCGGTGATGAAAGGAGAGTATCCACGTTGCTTCATTCCGATTGCAGGTCTGCACCATGCCCGGCGTGATATGGCAGCAGGATTCTGCGCCTTTAACGATGCAGGCGTGTTGATTGAGGTGCTCAGGTTTATCCATGGCGTTAAACATATCGCCTATGTCGATATTGATGCACATCATGGTGATGGTGTCTTCTACGCCTTTGAATCTGATCCCGACCTCTGGATTGTCGATATTCATGAGGATGGCCGCTACCTCTATCCCGGTACCGGCTTTGCAGATGAAACAGGGAAGGGTGAAGCCAAGGGGACAAAACTGAATCTGCCGCTGATGCCCGGCGCAGATGATAGTGAATTTTACCGAGTCTGGCCGGATGCCGAAGCACATATCCGCGCATCAAAACCGGAGATAATCATTTTCCAGTGCGGTGCTGATTCCATCGCCAATGATCCGATCACCCATATGAGGTTCACACCGGCTGCTCATGCTCATGCGACAGAATCTCTACGCAGGATTGCTGATGAATTTTGTCAGGGTCGCCTCATTGCACTGGGCGGTGGTGGTTATAATCGGGGCAATCTTGCGGCCGGCTGGAGCGCAGTACTTTCATCAATGCTGTGAATGTCCGCTTTTGACCGAAAGCCAACGTTCGGCATTCATTATGCAACCACTACCTCTAACGATGGGTTCATTAAATCGTTGGAGGTGCAGTGAAAACTTATAACTAACTGATATTCAAAAGAAAACTAATTATATTGGAAATTCTCTGTATTGATGCTCGGGAAATATTTGCCGTGGTATCTGCTCAAGCAGGGAAAATATTTCCGTGGATGGAGCCTATGAGCTGACATGGAACTGACACTGGCAATGGGTCTGAAATATGAACCCGGACCGGGATATTCACTTCTGCCTGATCGAAAGGATGGGCAGGAGAGAGATTTCGTGCGGCCAAAAATCAGTGAGCCCGACACTGCTGAACCCATCATAGATGTAGAAGCGATTGAGTTGCACGAGGGCAGGGTTGTTCAGCCTGAACGTATCCGTCATTTTGAATATCTGATTTATGATCTTCACGCGGGTGTTGTTTTGATTCCAGAGGTTGGTTCCCAACTCGATACCGTTATTTAGAGAGGTGATCAGGCCTCTTCTTTTGCAGCGATCTTCGCCTGAATAAATTCCTTGTGATAGACACCAACCAGCTCGGCAGTTTTACGAATCAACTGCTCTTCATAAGGATCAATATGCCCATCGGCCATAGCGATCTTCCAGAGCTCTTTCAGGAAATCGATCCGCTCTGCAGTTGAGTAGTGCTTGATGATCTGCGAGGTGAACTGATGCAGATCATTGGCATTGGCTTTTGCCAGCTTGGCTTTCTCAACCAGCTTGTGCACTTCATCGGTTGAAAGTCCGAACCACTTTTCTACAGCAAGCATGATCTGGTTATGCTCGGCATCTTTGAGTTCGCCATCGATATGCATGAGTTCAATCATCACAGCAGTTACTGCCAGTGAGATATCATGCTCTTTGCCGGTTGAATCATCATCGGGAGCACCGCTCCACATCTCTTTAATCTTTTTCAGCATCTTATCACTTCCTTATACTTGTAGAGGCGGTCGTTCCTTCACCACGCGGATCGGAAATACCAGTCAGCGCTCCGGTTTTATGATCGAGCATAATTGCGTGCATATTTCCGTAGTTGCGCATCTCTTTCAATGGGTGACCACGCTGGCGAAGTTCTTCAGCCTCTTTATGTGTGAATGCACCCTTCTCATATTGTACGACATCAGGGAGAAACTGGTGGTGAAACCGCGGGGCTTCCACCCAGTCGGCAGGGTTGTCTGACTCATTCAACATAAATCCGGTCGAGGCAAGCAGAACCATACTGATAATACGACTGCCACCCGGAGTGCCGACAATAAATGTGCGATCAGGGCCGATGACAAAGGTGGGCGTCATACTTGATAACATGCGCTTACCGGGTGCAACGGCATTGCTCACTCCCTGAACCAGTCCATAGGCATTGGGTTTGCCTGGCCGGGTAGCAAAATCATCCATTTCATCGTTGAGCAGAATCCCGGTGGATGGTGAAACATAGGCCGAACCAAAGCCGTAATTGATCGAGAGTGTGGCGGAGACCATGTTCCCTTCACGATCAATAATCGAGAAGTGGGTGGTATCGACACTTGCCCCGATTGGCTCGGCGAAACCAGTCAGCTTGCTTGATGCAGAGGCGCTGTCCATCTGAATTGAATTGCGCAGTTTTTTCAGTCGATCAGGATCGAGATAATCAGCGGGGATAGTGACAAAATCGGAATCACCGAGATGTGCGTTCCGATCTCTATAAGCACGTTTCATGGCCTCAATCAGCAGGTGGATTCGATCTGTTTGGTCGAGGGACTTCAGATCATCATCTTTCAGCTGACCAAAAATATGTGCCAGTGTCATACCGCCGGAAGAGGGAAGTGCTGCGGAGATGAAACGATAACCCTGATGGTTGAATGCAACAGGTTTACGTTCAATGGCTTTATAGGCCGCCATATCTTCGAGCCGGATCAAACCGCCATGCTGCTTCATGTCAGCTACGAGCCTGTCGGCAGTTTCACCGTGGTAGAAATCTTTGGCTCCGCCTGTGGAAAATCGTTCCAGTGTTTCAGCCAGTGCTGGCTGCCGAATGGTTTCGCCTTTATTTTTCAGAAAAATACTGCGGCCGGTTTCGTTGAATGCCTTGCCTCTCCACTTGATCATTCCTGCCAGTTTTGGACTGACTTTGAAACCACTTCGGGCGATGTTGATAGCAGGTGCAGTGATATCGGAACGTTTCAAATTGCCGTACTTTGAAACCAGTTGATCCACACCTGCAGCCAGACCGGGGACACCTGCGGATTGCGGGCCATCAATGCTGGATTGTGTCGCATAAACTTCGCCATGACCTGCCAGCCGCGGCGCTGTTTCGCGCGCATCGAGCATCACATAACGATCCTCTTTGGCGATGTAGAGCAGGAAGAATCCACCGCCGCCAATGCCGGATGATCCGGGTTCGGCCACACCAAGTGCCAGAGCTGTTGCCGCAGCAGCGTCGAAGGCATTTCCGCCTTTCTCTAACATTTGGATACCCGCTTCGGTAGCTAATGGATGTGCTGCCACCACCATGCCGGAGTTTGGATTGGTAGCGCAGCCACTAAATGAAAGAACAAGAAGTAAAAGCCAAATCCTCAGAATTGTTGATTTGAGTAATTTGTAAGTGGGGATCAAGAAAGGACTCCGTGTTTTTCCAGCAGGCGGTGGATGCCGGTAGGAAGGGCGATGCTGTCCAGGCTGGAAAACCACTTACCATCACCAATAGGTGAGGAGTCGAGAACATCACCATAGAGATGCAGCTTTCGATGGGTGAGTGCGTGGATATGGCTGGGAACTGCTTCAGGTGCTGATTCCAGTTCAGATATGGGAGGCGTCCAGAGGTTTGCCCAGATGCCGGAGTCGGGACGTTGAGTGAGCCAGATGCCTTGCTCTGGATTGCAGTGAAGTGCGACTCGCCAGTGAACGTTTTTTACCGCCACTTTTTTAGTATGGGTTGAATCAGCAGGCTGGAATGCAGAGTTGCAGTGCCGGTTCATCGGGCAGGACGTACATTTTGGGCTGCGTGCTGAACAACAGGTTGCACCCAGCTCCATCATGGCCTGATTCCAGTCGGCAGGATTGCCAGAAACATCAATCACTTCCTGAGCCCATACCCAGAGCTGTCTGTCTGTTGCATCAGGCTGAGCATGCCAGCGCTTCAAGACCCGCTTTACATTGCCATCGAGAACCGGGGTTGATTGTCCGAATGAGAAGGATGCAATGGCACCTGCGGTTGAACGGCCAATGCCGGACAGTGCCATGATATCGTTAAAATCTTTCGGAAACAGTCCGCCATGTTCTGAAACAATCTGTTGAGCACTTTGGTGAATGAACCGGGCACGGCGGTAGTAGCCGAGGCCTTCCCAGGCTTTCAGAACATCATCAAGTGAAGCACTGGCCAGTGAATTGATATCAGGAAACTTATTAAACCAGTTAAGATATCGTGGCAGTACGGTTTTTACCTGTGTCTGCTGCAGCATGATTTCGGAAACCCAGATTTTGTAGGGGTCGGTTGTATCGCGCCATGGAAGCTCTCTGGCTTCCTGTTGATACCAGCTCAGTAGTAAATCAGAGGGCGCGGAAGACAAATTTATCCTCAAACACCTCAAAAATCATCGGGATGTGAACCCTTTCCAGTCCCCAGGCGCTTGGTAATGGTTTGAATGGTGCGGCTGCATGAATTGCAGCAACGGCACTCTCATTCAAAGCGGTGATCGGGCTGGGGCGCAGGATTTCAAGATTGCTTAGTGAGCCATTGCTCTCAATGGTCATTCGAACCAGTAGTCTGCGGGCATCATCAGAATATTTTTTGAAGTCGGATTGCCCACCCGGACGCCACTGCTCTTCGAGAGAGCGAACCATCGCATGCATGTAAGGGGCATATTTGGCCTCGCGGGTATTCACAGGAATATCCGCTTCCCGGTTGAGAAACTGTTTCATGCGCCGTTCCCGTTCAAAATCACGGGAGAGTTCAGCCAGCGCCATACTTGATGGCATCAGGTTGCTGAGCGGAATATTTCTGAGAGTAGGTTTGGCGACTTTCTTTGTCGGCTTCTTTGGCCTTTCCGGCGGCTGACTGGGTGCAAGTTTCAAGTCACGTTTTGCCAGTGTCCGGGTCCGCTGATTCGGTTTGGGTGTTGGCATCTGTGCCTGTTTG
>JBEQLD010000064.1:0-10588 GCA_040326115.1 Mariprofundaceae bacterium
TCTAAAAGATATCCAGCAGCAGCAGGAGCTCTCTTACCTCTTTATCTCTCATGATCTCTCTGTTGTAAGGCATGTGGCTGATCGTGTGGCTGTGATGTTTGCAGGGCGCGTGGTGGAGCAGGGAAGCGTGGTTGATGTGTTTGAGGAGCCAAAACATCCTTATACAAAGATGTTGCTGGCTGCACGACCGATCGATCACCCGAATCAGCGAGACGGTGGTAATGGCGCCGATGAAGTCAAAGAGGGTGTTGCAGCGTCCGGTTGTGCATTCCGGCTTCGCTGCCCAAATGTCACTGACGAGTGCAGCGGCTTTGATGGCTCAGATCAGTCTGCTGACCCGGAACATACGTATAGCTGTCTTCATCCGAATAGTAATAGCTGACAACATTTCATGCCCGACTCTTTTCCCAAACAGGTTGTAGATGATTTTCAACCAGGCAGCCCCCTTGCAACTGGATTAACCGGTTACGTCTACCGTGATGAGCAGGTAAAGCTGGCTGAAGAGATCGCCGATAACTGCAGTCAGGGCAAGATTCTTCTGGCTGAGGCCGAGACAGGTACGGGTAAGACCCTTGCATACCTGATTCCGGCACTCAGGTCCTCTGAAAAAATCCTGATCTCCACGCATACCAAAGCGCTACAGGATCAGTTGATGCATCGCGATATTCCGGCTGTTCAGGCTGCTATGGGTGTTCGCAGACGTATTGCGCTGCTTAAAGGTCGTTCAAATTACCTCTGCCCATTCAGGTTAAAGCAGTTCGCCAGTAATCATCAGATAGAGTTGTGGGCCAAGAAATCACTGTTAAAGGTGCAGGAGTGGGCCAAGAACAGCCCTGACGGCGATCTGTCGGCACTTCCCTTCGATGTGTTTGAAAAGGGTGTTGGTCAGATGGTGACGGCAACCGCAGATCAATGCAGTGGTAGTAAATGCCCCGAATTTAACCAGTGCCCGTTGATGAAGGCGCGTCAGAAGGCGCAGGAAGCGGATATAGTGATTACCAATCATGCACTTCTGCTTGCCGATGCAGCACTGAAATCGGGTGATTTTGGTGAGATTCTTCCCCAGTTTGACGCTTATGTGCTGGATGAGGCGCATAGCCTGCCTGATCTGGCCTGCCAGCACTTTGGTATTCAGTTGACCCGAATGAAACTGATTCAGTGGCTCAACGATATGCAGTCAGTTCTTGATAGTATGGGAGACGAGGCTGAGCTTAAGAAGGATATCCTCGAGTCAGGACGCCTTCTGCTCGATGCCTGGCCGAACAGTGATATCAAGGTGCTGCAGGCCGCATGGCAGCCGTTGGTGGATATGGCTATCAGCCGTATTGATCGCAGTGAAGAGCTTGCCAAACTGGGTGAGCGGGCTGAGCTGATCGCACAGGATATGAGCGCTGTGGAAGAGCCTTATGAAGGCTTTGTCGCCTGGGTGGATGGCGAGGGCGAATATAAACGCCATGTTGTGGCACCCGTTGAGACCGGCCCTGTTCTTAATGAGCATCTCTGGGAGCGTCCGGCCAGCTTTGTACTGCTCTCGGCCACATTGAGGGTCTCCGGTTCATTTGATTATGCCCGCAATCGACTGGGGCTTGAGAGTGCTGATGAGACATTTCATCCATCACCATTTGATTATCAAACACAGGCGATGACCTATCTGCCACGGCATCTGATTGATACACGCAGTGAGCGTGGGCAGGAGGATCTGCTGGATGAAATTGAGACACTGGTACGTGCATCACGCGGACGTGCATTTGTCCTTTTCACCTCATATTCGATGTTGAATCGCATTGCACCGGAGCTGGAAGATCGCATTCCTTACGATGTTTTGATTCAGGGAAAGAGCGGAAGTCGAGATGCAATACTCGAGCAATTCCGAGAAGATACAAGCTCTGTTTTATGTGGTACTCGAAGCTTTTGGGAGGGCGTGGATGTGCCGGGCGAGAGTCTTTCGCTGGTGATTATCGATAAGATGCCATTTGCACCACCCAATGACCCACTGCTGCAGGCCCGGATAAAATCATGCGAAGAGGCTGGCGGAAATGGCTTTAAGGATATCCAGCTTCCGGAGGCGATTGCAGTACTTCGGCAGGGAGTTGGTCGTCTGATCAGGAATAATGAAGACCGCGGTGTGATGGCGATTCTTGATTCACGTATTTACCAGAAGTTCTACGGACGGGAGGTGGTTAAAAATTTGCCTCCAGCCCCAATCAGAGACGACCTGGCCGAAGTTCGCTGGTTTTTTGAGGAGCATGAGTAATTCCTGGTTAGCAGCCTGACGACCTGCATGAGGGGCTGGAGCGAAACGGAAGTCCCTCTCTATGCTTTTGTTATAAGAGTATTACGCACGAACCTGTTTTTTTATAAACTCACACATCTACTATTGATATTGAGCCACAACTGTTGCCTTTATTTTAGTCGATGAGTTCTGTGGATGATAGTTAACCTGAACAATCTGCTTGCCTTGAGATTTTAAATAGGTTTCTACACCGTGATTATGAGGTTTTTTCCCCCAGTCTTCGCCAATAACAAAAATATCAGCCTTAACTTCCTTACAAACAGTAATATAATCCAGTTCATGGTACGGAAGTACAATATCTACACAGCTTAGGGCCTGGAGCATTCTTATACGTTGCTCAAGAGGAATAATGGGAATGTTAGGCTTATACAATTTAACGACTTCGTCAGAAGCAACACCAACGGCAACAGTATCACCTAAGCTGGCACAGTGTTCCAATAGGGCAAGATGCCCAACATGTAATAAATCAAATGTACCTACTGTATAAACAACCATTCTTCTATAATCCTTTGATACTATTAGTTTCATGTCTAAGATAGAACACTTGAAATGAAGTAATACCAATATGTTACAAGGAATCAGAATGACAACAGATGTTCGACAGCCTACTATACTTTCTTACGTAAAGGACATCCCTAATCTTTGCTCCCTGGCAGGCTTGGCTTGTACACTGCTTGCAATCTACTTTTGTATCATAGGTATTTATGCAGCAGCCATGATTGGCATGATTTGGGCTGTTGTTTTTGATTGGGCGGATGGGCTGGTTGCACGAAGGATGAAGGGGCGGACAGGCGATGATAGCAAGTTTGGTGGACAGCTTGACGTATTGATAGACATTGTAAGCTATGGCGTTACGCCTGCCATTCTTCTTTTAAGCTATGGCGAATTTTCCCCTCTGTTTCTGATAGGTGCATTTCTTATGGTTGCGACCAGTGCGATACGATTGAGTTATTTTAGTACGTATGGTCTAGCCGGAGGAATGAAATACACAGGGCTGGCCCTTGATAACAATAGTATCCTTCTCGTTTTTATCGTTCTGTTTTCGGGTCTTTTTGATAAGGATACTTTTGCTATTATTCTCTATGTCTGTTGTATGGTTATTATAGCTTTAAATGTATCGCAAATTAAAACACCCAAACTTTCCGGAAATCCGATTAATGTCGTTATTCTAGCTGTCTATACCCTTGGAATATCCGCCATATATGGCTGGCAACTTTTGTAGGATAATTTAACTCTGAATGATTGAATTTCCCTATCCTTCGCTGGCAAATGATGAGGGACAATTGTTGTGGATATTTCATGACTAAAATTATTATTGCGCCGGACTCCTTCAAGGGCACGCTCACTTCAATTGAAGCAGCCAAGGTTATCGGCAGGGGTGTTCATGCTGTTCTGCCCGATGCTGAACTGGTTCTGTCTCCGCTGGCGGATGGTGGTGAAGGAACGGCAACTGTTCTTGCTCCTTTTTTGGATCAACATCAAAGCCTGATTGAGTCGGCGGCTTTTATCGGCCTGCATCTTCCGGAGATGCGTTCCATCACTGTTGAAGAGCGGGGAAGCAGTGCTATCGGCGATACTATTTTGAAGGCATTGGATGAGGGTAAACGCGACTTCATTGTTGCTCTGGGTGGTTCTGCTACCAACGAAGCCGGGCTTGGTATGTTGATGAGGCTGGGAATGGATGCGTGGGACGATGATGGCAATCCGGTTGAGCCGACACTGGCTGGCCTGCTGAAGCTGGATCGAATCGATATCTCTAAACTGGACAAGCGACTCTCTGAGTGCCGTTTTACCATTCTGAGCGATGTGATGTCGCCTCTCTGCGGCAAAAAGGGCGCTACGGCCACTTATGGGCTTCAGAAGGGTCTCCAACTGTCCGAGATAGATCGGGTTGATCGTGCAGTATTCTGTTTTTCCAAATGTTGTCGTGATCAGTTCGGGATTGATGTCTTAGATAGAGAAGGGGCAGGGGCCGCTGGCGGACTGGGTTATGCTTTGATGCTGCTCGGTGGTGAGGTTGTCTCAGGTGCTCGATTCATCATGGAGGCGACCGGGTTCAGCGAGAAGCTAAAGGGCGTTGATTGGGTGGTAACCGGTGAGGGATGCTCTGATCTACAGACCATGAACGGAAAGCTGCCGATGGTGGTTGCTGATGAAGCGATGAAAGCAGGTGTTTCTGTTGCTCTTCTCTCAGGCTCCATTGAAGCGGATGCCTTGAAACCTCTGTTGGAACGGTTTGATATGGCGATTTCAGCCAAACCTGATGGCTTGAGCAATGATGAAGCAAAATTGCAGGCAGCAGCTCTGTTAAGTGATGCTGCTGCGACATTTGCAGAGAGAATGAAGCGTGGTGATTAAGTTTCCTGATCCCTCTGAGGCGAATGAGGATGGGCTGCTTGTCATGGGTGGCAATCTTGAGCCGGAGACGCTTCTTGCAGCTTATAGCAGTGGTATCTTTCCATGGTTTAGTGAAGGTGATCCGATTCTCTGGTGGTCTCCCGATCCCCGTCTGGTTCTCATACCGAAACAGTTTCATTGCTCCAGACGTCTTGCCCGCCGTCTGAAACAGGATCGATACCGTTTTTCCTGGGATGAGGCGTTTGATGCGGTGATCCAGACCTGTGCAGAGATTCCAAGAGCGGGTGAGTCAGGCACCTGGATTATTCCTGAGATGCTCACTGCATACAGGAGACTGCATGAACTGGGGCAAGCTCACTCCGTTGAGGTGTGGGATGATGATGAATTGGTTGGTGGCCTTTACGGCGTACTTTTAAATCGGGTCTTTTTTGCCGAATCGATGTTCAGCAATAAAACCGATGGTTCAAAAATGGCACTGGCCAAGCTCATTGAACGTGCCGAAGAGGAAGAGTGGAAGCTGATCGACTGCCAGTTTCATACCGGTCATCTTGAATCCCTCGGGGCCAGAGAGATTGCCAGGGCGGAGTTTCTTGCTGTGATAGCCGAAGCGTGACTATTTAACTCTCAGAATGCCCATAACAACACATACAGCACCGCCAACAAGCATGATATAGGCTTTCATAGGCGCTTCACCACTTAAGGCACGGCTTACCTGTGAGCTGGCTGAGTCATAGATGTCGTAACCCCAGAAAAGCAGTCCTGCTCCGATAATCAGTAGCGCAATCCCTATAATCTTATTGTTTGTCATAGTTGTCTCTCCCGTCAATTTGATTTATCTGCAAAGTTAACCGGAAGAGATCGTGATGTTTGTAAGAATTTTCACGTTGCTCAAACCAGTTGTCTGTTTATTGATGCCGGCTTTCTCTGCTATTACTCTTATAAATTCTGTTTTTCACCACATACATGGCAGTAGCTGGCTCCTACAGGCGTAGGTTTACTGCAATGCTCACAGATATTCTTGTTTTTCAGATGTTCTGAAAGCTTGATGGATACCGTGCCGGTAAGAACCGCAAACATGGTGATGCCGGTCAGCATCAATACAGCGGCCTCTATTTTGCCGCCGACGGTTTGCGGGATCAGATCGCCATAGCCAACGGTGGTCATGGTAACCAGGCTCCACCAGCAGCCGATGAAGGCGTTGGGGAAGGTCTGGGGCTCGATATAGTGAATCAGGTTTCCGGAGACGAGAACAATGATGCAGATGGTTGCCAGTACAACAAAGATGATATCGACAATATCCGCCATAGAGGCAAAGAAAAGGCGCATCGCCCTCAAATAACGGATTAGTTTCAACAGCCTTAAAACGCGAAGAAGCCTGATGGCCATCGAGACCTGACCGAAGAGCAGCAGCGGCAGCCAGGTCATAAGATCTACTATACCATAGGAGCTAAGAATATAGCCGCGACGGTTATGGGCAGCATAAATTCTCAGGAAATATTCAACGGCAAAGAAAAAGGTAATGACCTTTTCAAACAGGTAGATGATGTTTTTTATCTCATCAGGGAGTGTGCCCAGAGTTCCGAACATCGAAACCATCACACTTACAGCAATGATGAGCATGATAAGCAGGTTTGTTGTCCTGCCTAACTTGGATTGAAGGTTGAAGAGGGCGGAGTTTAGCCACATCTTCACTGGATGGGCTGAGATATTTTGATATGGGTTGTCCCGTTTCATATGGCTTAAAGCGTTGCACACTCCACTATCGTTGTAAATCAAAGTGACGGTTTGTCTCTCTGCTTAGTGTGGAATCGATGAAATAGCCATTAACATTATCGCCTTCATTAATTCAGACGGCCTAATCGATCAGGCTCTGTCCATGTCATCTCAATAGCTGCTATTATGAGGATATAAGCGGCAAGTTTCTTGCTAGTTTTTATGAATGATTTGGAATGGTTAGCGATTTGTTTGTCAGTTCTAATCATTAAGGAGCAGCAGATGTCAGATCAGAGCAATAATAACCGGGAATTTGAACGCTACAGCATCACCCTGAATGCAGAGGTGAAATCAATTGATCATCGGGCCAATGATCTGACTGAAATGACTCAGCTGAAAGATATCTCCGGTGGTGGTGCCCGCTTTGTCACTGCCCATCCCGATTACTACGGAATTGGTCAAAAAGTAGACCTGATCATTCAGCTCCCTGGCGGTGATGCATTGAATACCAAGATGGAAGGCGTGGGTAGAGTGGTCTGGATGGGTGAGATGGATGAGGGAGAGATAAGCGTTGGCCTCTGTATGGATGATCTGATGGTATTTGAGCATATCGTTGATGGAAGCGATTAAAGTGACTGCTTCGGCTGCTCAGCCGCTTCCAAAAAAAAGAGTGAATCGGCGCCAGAGTTTTTACAAGGCCGCATGGCTGCTCTACGGGCTTGCCTGCATGTTTCCGTATCTGGTTGGCATCTATCTGTTTTTAGAGCTCAAAGTCAATATTACCTACACCGTTATCAATATCCTTGGCATGACGCTGGTGCTTATTCTTCTTGGGGCCATGTTGATCGAAATATTTGCAAGACGGCTGAGGCATTTGAGCAGAATAATTGCGAAGACAGTTATTGATGGCAGCAGTGAGAAGCTGCCGACTCAAGAGAATGATCTGGAAGAGGTCTATACACTGACACGTGATTTTAACACGATTATCAATGAGGTGGAGCAACATAAAAGCCACTCTAAAAAAATTACTGCCAAGATGCTCTCCTATGTAAATGATCTGGATGGTTATGAGAAAAAACTAAGGGATGAATTGCTGATCCGGGCAAACCTGAGTCGTTATGTAGGCAAGGATGTTGTGGATGAGCTGGTCCGCTCAGAACACGCCGGTTTTGAAAATGTGCAGTGTACGGCAACTATTCTTTTTGCTGATATTCGACAGTTTACAACTATCTCCGAAGATATGGAGCCGGAAGAGACAATCTCCATGCTGAATGATTATTTTGAGGAGATGGTTCCGATTGTTTTCAAGTATGGCGGCACGCTGGATAAGTTTGTTGGTGATGAGTTGATGGCTGTATTTCGGGATCATCCTTATGGTGAACGTGCTCCGGTAAGAGCAATACGTACTGGCATTGAGATGATTGATGCGATTCAGCATGTGAAGCCTCAAAGTAAACATGAGATCTCCAATCTTGAGGTCGGTATCGGCATTAATACCGGCAAGGTGGTGATTGGTAATGTTGGCTCTGAAAACCGGAAAGACTATACGGCCATTGGCGATACGGTGAATGTGGCTGCCAGATTTGAACAGCTGGCTACAGGGCAGGAGATCATTGTTGGAGAGAACACCTATCAGGCATGTAAGGAGCTGATTTCAATGCAGCCGACAGGTGAGATGGTTTTGAAAAACAGGAAATCCCCGGTTCAGGCCTACAGGGTTATCCTCGATGGGCAGTGAGCAAGTTAAAGCTGTCATAAATGGTTGTCGATCTGACTATATCTGGCAGGGGAACAACAGGGTGGTGTCATTTAATGATTAAGGCTCTTCCTTCTGATGAAGAAAGGTGATGTAAAAATAGATTCAGGCTTGGTACAGAATCAGGCAACACTTGCTGTAAATGCCAGTGTGGATGCCATTGTATGCAGTGATGAGAGCGGGTTGATCAGGCTTTGGAATCCTGCTGCAGCTGCTCTTTTCGGTTACACCGAAAAAGAGGCGCTGGGGCAGTCGTTAACCATTCTGATGTCCAAAGCGAACAAAAAAGCACACGCAAAAGGTGTGAAGCGGCTGATTTCGACGGGTAAGCCGAAGCTGGCTGGTAAAACCGTACAAGTGAATGCCTTGAAAAGAGATGGCAGCACTATCCCTCTCGAACTCACACTGGCTGCCTCCAAATCAAAAAATGGCTGGCAGTTCACTGCTTTTTTTCATGATTACAGGAAACGTCTACAGGCAGAAGAGCAGATAATCGAGGGCCAAGCCAGATTGGATGATGCTCAGCGCGTGGGTCATATGGGAAATTGGGAGTTTGATCTGATTCAGGACAGGGTGTTGTTCTCAGATGAAACCTACCGAATTTTTGGAATTTCAGGCGATTTCAAGGGATCATATAAAGCCTATTACCGACTTATCCACCCTGATGACAGGTTGCTGGTGCGTGAGGCGAACCAAAAAGTAGTGGATAGCGGAAGCTTTTCTGACGTTCAGTATCGCATTGTTCGTCCGGATGGTTCTGTGCGTCATATCCAGTCCAACGGTGAATGCCAGAGAGATGAATCAGGCACTCTGGTTCGAATATTTGGCTCTGTAGTAGATATTACTGAGCGTAAACAGGCTGCTGAGCGGCTACAAAGACGCGAAAAGCAGCTGGAAATTCTTGCTGAATCTGGGCGTGTACTTAATGAGTCGCTGAATGAGCAGCAGATCAAGTCAAGATTTGTGCAGTGTGCATGTGATCTGGTGGCGTGTGAATCCGGCGCCATGGGCACCTACAGAGATGAAGAGATGGTTTTTACTGAGTACTATAAAGCGGGCGAATTCATGCCTGTTAATTTCAGTTTTTCCTCCGGTTTTGGTGTACCAGGGCATGTCCTCAGCACCAGAAAGTATTATCTCTCCGACAATGCGGAGCTTGATGAGCATGTGGTTCCTGAGATTCAGCAGGAACTCGGCTTTATGAAGCTTGTCGACCTGCCAATCCTGGACAGCAAGGGCGAGCTGTTGGGCTGCTTCGAGCTACATGATCGCTACGATGGCGAGGGCTTTGATGATCAGGATGTTCAGATGTTGCAGAGCCTTGGCAGTATTGTTTCAGGAGCACTGGTCAACGCCCGCCTGCTGGAAGATTTGGCCCATAATCTGCAAGAGCGTAAAGATGCCGAAGTGGAGCGAAAGATACTGCTGCATGATTCAAGTGAACGGATCAAAGAGCTCAGATGTATCTATGCCATTACGGAATCTACTCGAACAAAAAACGAGTTGAGTACTGTTTTTCAGGATGTGGTCGGTTTAATCCCTCCGGGCTGGCAGCACTCTGAGATCACCAGAGCAAAGATCGTCTATCAAGAAGAGGAGTATGTTTCAGAGCCGTTTATAGAGAGCCGCTGGAAGCAGTCGGGTAATATTGTTCTCAATGGTGAAGTGATGGGGGTGGTTGAAGTCTACTACCTGAAAGAGTGCCCGGAACTTGATGAGGGACCATTCCTGAAAGAGGAGCGGGAGCTGCTGGACGGAATTTGTGAGGCAGTCAGTCAGGGCATCGATATGAGGTTATCGGAAGAGGCTGTTCAGACAAATGAGGAGAGGATCAGGCTACTGCTCGATTCCACTGCCGAAGCAATTTATGGACTCGATCTGGATGGTAACTGCACATTTGCCAACAGGGCATGTGTGACAATGTCGGGCTATGAGCATGTGGACGAGCTGATTGGAAAGAACATGCACAAGCTGATCCATCACTCCCGCAATGATGGCTCACACTATCCTGTTGAAACGTGTCAGATATTTAAGGCATTCAAGGAGGGTAAAGGTGCCCATGTAGATAATGAAGTATTGTGGCGAAAAGACGGAACAAGTTTTCTGTCTGAATACTTTTCATATCCCATCAAAAAAGATAAGGAAGTTATCGGTGCGGTTGTGACATTCACGGATATCACAGAGCGAAAACAGGCCGAAGAGCAGCTTCACATGCTCTCATCCTCTGTTGAGCAGGCCAGTGAGGCTATTCTCATTACAGATTTGAAGGGAGATATCAGATATATCAATCCGGCATTTACCAGACTCACAGGCTATTCAGAAGAGGAAGCAACAGGCAAGAATCCGAAAATACTCAACAGTGGTTCACAGAACGATGCTTTTTATAGAGAGATGTGGGGCGTTATCAATCAGGGTAATGCATGGCAGGGAAGAGTCGTAGACAGAAAGAAGAATGGAAGTTTTTATCC
>JBEQLD010000065.1:0-10379 GCA_040326115.1 Mariprofundaceae bacterium
CTCTTCCAATGAGGCGATTTATATCCAGTCTGAAGGGGTTTTGATTTTGATCGGGGATGCGAAGGTGGAAGATCCTGAAGGCACCATTGAAGCCGAGAAAATTCGACACAATATCCAGACAAAGGAGACACAGGTTCAGCAAGGGAGTTCCGGAGGCAGGGTTCATCTGAGATTCGATGCTGATGATGAGTCCGGTATACCTGATGGGAAGCAGCTTCCATGAGTACGGTTCATCACCTGTCTGCCGATGGCCTGAATAAAGGTTACCGCAAAAAAATAGTTGTGAATGATGTGGGTCTCGATATCTATTCGGGAGAGTGTGTCGGCCTTTTAGGCCCCAATGGTGCGGGCAAAACCACCTGTTTTTACATGGTGTGTGGGCTGATCCGTGCAGACAAAGGCGAGGTTTCGCTTGATGGTGAAAGTATTACAACGTTGCCGATGCATATGCGGGCCAGACGTGGCATCGGTTACCTTCCTCAGGAAGCGAGCATCTTTCGAAAACTGACCGTACGTGAAAATCTCATGGCCATTTTCGAAACATTGGGACTGCCGGATGCGCAGGTTGAAGAGGAGTTGGAAGGACTGCTGGTAGATTTGGGGATTGAAGGTGTCCAGCACCAGAAGGCCTATACCCTTTCAGGTGGGCAGCGGCGCCGAACTGAAATTGCCAGAGCACTGGTGACCAAGCCCAGGTTTCTGCTGCTGGATGAGCCTTTTGCCGGTGTTGACCCTATCGCGGTGGAAGATATTCAGGCCATCATTGCAGATTTGAGAAGTAAGGGGATTGGTATTCTGATTACTGATCATAATGTGCGTGATACGTTGAGTATTTGTGATCGTGCTTACCTGATGAGTGCGGGGGAGATCCTGGTCCAGGGCACGCCTGATGAGATTATCAATCACCCTGATGCACGCAGGCTCTATCTGGGAGAAAGTTTTTCAATGTGATGGCTCTCACTGCAAAAGCGACGGAATCCGGGATAGTGGCCGGTAGATGCAGGAGAGATGAATGAAAGATGCGAAATATTTATTGAATCAGATGACTAAGAGGACAATGAAATGAAGCAGATCGTGGTTGCTGTGACGGGCGCATCGGGTGCTGCTTATGGGTTGCGCCTGATTCAAAGGCTCTCATCTGCTGGCGTTAAACAACATCTTCTGTTTTCTGATGCAGCTCGCGTGGTACTTAAGCAGGAGCTCGGTTTAAGCCTGCCCGATGATGCGGAGCAGATTGCAGTGGCTTTGGCCAAACATCTGAATATCTCTTCTGACCTTTTGAACAGTTACCATCTCTCTGACTGGTTTTCGCCGGTAGCATCCGGCTCAGCAGGCATTCGCCATATGGTCGTGATTCCATGCTCAATGGGCTCGCTGGCCCGTATTGCAGGCGGTATTTCAGACAATCTTCTGGAGCGGGCTGCAGATGTTATGCTTAAGGAGCGGGGCCACCTGATTCTGGTGCCGCGTGAGACACCACTCTCCAGTATTCATCTGGAACATATGTTAAAACTGTCAAATATGGGTGTGGAGATGATTCCGGCTATGCCCGGTTTTTATCACCGGCCTGAATCAGTGGATGATCTGGTTAACTTTGTGGTTGATCGTGTGATGGATCATCTCGGTATTGATGATGGAGAGGCTAATCGATGGGGCGGCTGATTCTTGCAACGCTGGTTTCAATAACCATGTCTGGCTGCGCAATCGTGGCTGCGG
This sequence comes from Mariprofundaceae bacterium, assembly GCA_040326115.1. Taxonomy (GTDB): domain Bacteria; phylum Pseudomonadota; class Zetaproteobacteria; order Mariprofundales; family Mariprofundaceae; genus WSZY01. Next base: position 1,717 of record JBEQLD010000065.1, read on the forward strand.
TGGGAGGTACGGCTGTTGAAGGATTGGTCTACATTGCCCAGGGGGAGGAGGCGAGCTTTCCTATCTCCATGCGGGCTACGCTTGTAGCGGTACAGCATGGCCTGAAAAAGGCGGATCTGGATGTAAGTGTGCTTGAACCGGTTGAAGCGGGGTACCTGATCACCTTTGGGAATGAAAACCTGGATGGAAAAGTCAAGTTAACGAAACAGACAAAAAGTCTGACCACGGTCTCTATTAAGGTGAAGAGCGGTGTGTCCCGTGAGAAATCGGTTGAGCAGGCATTGCTGGAAACGATCCGTAAAAAGAGTGAAAGCGTTAAGCGTTTTGCGCGATTTAATTTTGGCCGTTACAAAAACATCAGAGAGAAGCCAAATGCGTTTGCAAAAAAACTCGGCTGGTATCTGCCGGGTAAACATCTTGAGGTGAAGCCTCTGAAAGACTCCAAGTGGCTGCGTATTAAAATGCCTTCCGGCAAAACCGCTTATCTGAAGGGGAGCCTTGCTGCATCCGCACACAAGTGAGATAGTAAGCCTCTTACGGAGGCGGAAATGTCTGTAAACAATGAAGTACTGGATGATATCGCTGAAAAGATCGCAGCTGGCCTGCGTATGTTTGGCGGTGTAAAACAGGAAGCAGAATCACAGGTACGAGGCGTAGTTGAAGGGGCGCTGGAGCACTTTGATGTTGTTACCCATGAACGTATGCAGGTTCAGGAAGCGATGCTGAATAAGGCGCGCGAAGAGCTTGCAACACTGGATGCGCGCGTTAAAGAGCTTGAACAGAAGCTGAAAGATCATAAATAAGTAGTTTCAGTTTTGTTAGCTCGTTTGGCTTCAGCCGCACTGCGCGGGCTCGATGCCGAGCCTGTCGATGTTGAGGTGGATCTCTCAAGAGGTCTGCCCTCGTGGTCTATGGTTGGTCTGGCTGAGGGCGCTGTCCGTGAATCCCGTGATCGTGTCCGGGCTGCCCTTCTCAACTCCAACTTCGAATTTCCACTCCGTCATATCACTGTAAACCTCTCCCCTGCCGATAAACGAAAGGATGGCTCCTATTTTGATCTTCCGGTTGCCATGGGCCTGTTGATTGCGTCTGGACAGGTCGTGCCAAGCCACAATCAGATAGAAGAAAAACTCCCTTTCATGATTGGGGAGCTGGCATTGGATGGCAGGCTTAACCGCATATCCGGCGCACTTCCTTTGACACTTTTTGCACGTTCTCAAGGTTTTAAATCGATTATTCTTCCTGAGGCCAATGCAGATGAAGCTGCAGTGGTGGATGGCATTGAAGTGTTGCCTGCAAAAAGTCTTCTGGCTGTTGCAGCTCATCTTGCTGGCAGAGATATGCTGGCTCGATATGAGCGGGCGCTGTTTGAGGATGAAGTTTCACAGGCTACACCGGATATGATGGATATCCGTGGGCAACAGCAGGCCAGACGCGCTCTGGAAATCAGTGCGGCAGGCTCTCATCACCTTTTGCTTTCCGGGCCTCCGGGCGTTGGTAAAAGTATGTTGGCAGCGCGTTTGCCAGGCATCCTTCCGCCGTTAACCTCTGAACAGAAACTCGAAGTGGCCCGTATCTACAGTATTTCAGGTGAGAGTGGTTCAAATGGTTCAAGAGGGGGTCGCGCACCCATGTCTTCAGTTCCGCCATTCAGGGCGCCTCATCACAGTGCATCAGATGTGGCTATGATTGGCGGCGGAAGTATTCCTAAACCCGGAGAAGTAAGTAAATCCCATCACGGGACACTCTTTCTTGATGAACTTCCTGAATATCGAAGACAGGTACTGGAGGTGCTGCGACAGCCATTGGAAAACGGGTATGTCTGTATTGCCCGTGCTGCAGAGACACTGGAATTTCCAGCACAGTTTCAACTGGTCGCTGCCATGAATCCATGTCCCTGCGGTTATCTGGGTCATCCAACTCGAAATTGTCAGTGTAGCGGTATGCAGGTCCGGCGTTATCGAACCCGTATATCCGGACCACTTCTGGATCGTTTTGATCTTCGTGTGCATGTGCCACCTGTAGAAAAAGATGAGCTGATGGGCATGGCTACCGGTGAGTCTTCTGCCGCTGTTGCGTTACGTGTGAATGAAGCGCGTCAGCGTCAATATGCCCGGCAGGGTGAGGGAGTGGTTAATGCAAGGCTTACCCCGTCTCAGCTTGAGCTATATGCCATGCCGGACAGTAAGGGTTCTAAACTGCTGGATACAGCGATGTCTCGCTTCAGTCTATCTGCACGCAGCTATCATCGTATTCTAAAAGTAGCTCGAACCATTGCAGATATTGAGGACGAACAGAATGTTTCCAGCACTTCCATCGCCGAGGCACTACAATATCGTGGTGAGGTCAATGATGAATAATTTAAAAAAAGTATTAACCGCTTTAATTTTATTTCTGTTTTGCTCTCTGCCTTATGGGAAGGGATGAAATTGAGATGAGCATACCCTTTTTGGGTTAGCATATTCATGCTAGCCATTTCATGCGATAGACGGATTTTTCCTGTTATCGGATAATGGGCGCATGGAAATTGATAAGCAGATCATTATCGAAGAAGTCATCGTAGCTATAATCTTTATGATTATGCTGGTAGTGATGATCTGTATCTCATTCGGTTAATTCAAATAATAGAGCCTTACCCTTTCTAGAACTGGCTGTAAGAGGCTCCGGGTTACTCTTCCTGCGAGGCTTCACTGGCTCCGGTTTTTCTAAAGAGTGAAAACACAGCAACCTTGAGACCGTTCACAAGCAATCCTGCGATGATGCCATAGCCAACAGCATAGCTGATGCAGAAGACGCCTCGTTCCAGAAGTACAATGTCTATAAAGTTCACTGAAAACCAGCCGGACAAATCACCGATTAGAGCGATTATAAGGGGAACAATAAAGAGAGCAGCCGCTATCAATAGATAGCGTTTCAGCAATGGCCTGGAGAGGGTCATGAACGGAAAAAACAGTGCAATCAGCACAACAATAAAAATATTTACAGCAGTAATCATGTTTATGCCTCTCCTGGTTCAATAGTGATGGATTGTTTCTTTAGCCGGCTCATAAGCTGCCCCGGCCTGATGAAGTGAAGATGAAAAGCCGCTCTACGCATTGCTGCGGAAGAGCGGCCTCTATCATCGGACAGAATCTGTTTATACGACACTGATCCAGTCAGTGTGTTCAGCACTTCTGCCATGAACAACATCGAAATATTTCTTTTGCAATATTTCAGTGACAGGACCACGTGAACCACAGCCAATAGTGCGGCCATCAAGCTCACGGATTGGCGTGACTTCGGCTGCAGTGCCTGTGAAGAAGGCCTCATCAGCAACATAAACCTCATCACGGGTGATCCGTTTTTCACGAACCTCATAACCCTCTTCTTCAGCCAGCTGAATCACCGTTGCACGGGTAATGCCATCGAGTGCACTGCTTAACTCCGGCGTGTAAATTACACCGTTGTAAACCATGAAGAAGTTTTCACCACTGCCCTCAGCAACAAAGCCGTCCACATCCAGCAGCAGTGCTTCGTCATAGCCGTCACGTAGTGCATCGGAGAGTGCCAGCATCGAGTTGATATACTGACCGTTGGCTTTTGCCTTGCACATCGAGATGTTGACGTGGTGACGTGTATAAGAGGAGGTGCGGATACGGATACCCTTCTCAAGAGCATCCTGCCCCAGATATGCGCCCCACTCCCATGCAGCAACAATGATGTGTGTTTTCAGATTGTCTGCACGCAGACCCATTCCCTCGGAACCATAGAAAACCATCGGACGCAGATAGGCTGAGTCCAGATTGTTCTCCTTAACCGCAGCAATCTGAGCGGCATTGATCTCATCTTTACTGAACGGCATCGGCATATTCATGATGTGAGCTGAACGGAACAGTCGATCCGTATGCTCCTGCAGGCGGAAAATAGCCGTACCCTGATCGGCATGATAGGCACGCACACCTTCAAACACACCCATGCCATAGTGCAGGGTATGGGTCAGGACATGTACCTTGGCATCACGCCAATCCACCATTTTTCCATCAAACCAGATCAGACCATCACGATCAGCAAAATTCATTGTTCATACCTCATTCAATACTACTCAGGAGCTTAAGAAACAGCTCTCTAATTTGCATCATTCGTTGCTTCAATTCGGAAACATTTTTTATCGGCGCATGGCGCCTGAGTGTCTCCCACTCTGAAGCTGAATCATCTGCCGGTAGCCGTCCAACCGATTCCCAGAGATGTACCCGTAGTGCATTCTCCATTCGGCGATAATCGATGAATGTTTCAATCAGCAGATTGGTTGCATTGTTCCAGACAGCAGGTGCTGAATCAGGAAGTTGTCCAAAAATGCCGACTGTACCTTTTTCATCACCGCCGAATGCAAGACGTGCATACTGCGCAAGGAATTCAATATCGACAAGGCCGCCGGGATCCTGTTTGATATTGATATGTCCGGAATCCTTGCTGGACAGGTGCTCAACCATCTTTTTCCGCATGGAGAGAACCTCATCAGCGAGCTGTTTTAAATCCCTTGTTTGATTCAGTACGTGACTGACAATTTTTGTAACGCTGTTTTGATTTGTGTCGGAACCTGTTACAGCCCTTGCACGGGTCAGCGCCTGATGTTCCCACGCCTGTGCCTCGTGAAGCTGGTACTCTTCAAAGTTATGCAGTGTGGTAACCAATGCGCCTTTGGCGCCGGAAGGACGCAGTCTGGAATCAAATTCAAAACCTGCACCAAAAGGAGGGTTCAGACTCAGATGTTGAATCATGCGCCTGCCGATTCGCTGGGCCCAGTCGCGCATGCTGCGCCCTTTATGCCCGATCTCCGAAGGATCATCGCAGATAAAAAGAAAGACCATATCCAGATCTGATACCAGACCCATTGTACGACTGCCATGTTTGCCCATGGCGACTGCAACAATGGGGAAATCATCAGGCAGCCCGAGTTGCGAGAGTGCAAGCTTCTGAGCTGCTGCGGTTGCTCTGTCCGCACAGTCCGATAACCACCTGCCGATCAGCTGGGGGTCGGCTTCGTTATCCGAGGCAATTTCAACAGCACAGGTCAGTCGTGCCTGATCGGTCAGCCTGCCCAGATCAGCAAGAAAGAGCTCTTCATCAAGGCTCTTTGGATCAAGTGCCTCGAGTTGTTTGAGAATGGTCTCTATTCTTCCGCCACCACGTTCCTCTTCAATCGGCCACTCCAGCCAGGATGGATTTTTCACCAGATGCTCTGCGACGTAATTACTGGCCGAGAGCATGCTGACCAGCCACTGCAGTACATTTTCATGCGTGGCCAGCAGATCTACCCAGGTGGCGCGGCCTGCAATGTTCTGGAAGAGGTTGGCAAGCTGTTCGATCGCCTGCACACCATTGGCATCCGCGCGCCATGCTTCCATGCTGTAGTTGAGAATCTTCTCAACCTGTTGACGACTGCGCTCAGGCAGAATGCCCCGGTCCAGCTGTGTATTCATTTTTTTCAGGGCGATGCGAGTGCGATGCAGACCTTCATCGCCAAATTCGTTCAGCTGCTCAGAGAGTGCTTTCTCTTCCAGTTCAAGCCATTGAATGCCTGAGTTGTCACCCAGATCCACTTCGGCGAATTGATCAGCAAAAAGAGTATGCACGATCTCTGCATGGCTGTTCATAGAGGCAAGAATATCCTGAGAATCCAGCGCGCTGTTCAGGTAAGCCTCAAAATCACTCGGAAGTTTATGGGTCTGTTCACCTTTTCTACTCTGGATAGCGTGCTCAACTTCTCTCCAGAATCGATATGCTGCTTCAAGCGACTCCCTGTCCTCAGGCTGAATAACACCATGTTCACAAAGCCGGGTTAGAGATTGCATGCTTGGCTGGCTACGCAGATCGGGATTGCGTCCGCCATGCAGCAGCTGCAGTGATTGTATAAAAAACTCAATTTCACGAATGCCGCCACGTCCGCGTTTAACATCAAAACCTTCACTGATTTCATGCAGGTTTCCCTGCGCATCAATACGCTGTTTCATCTTTGCCAGTGCCTGAACCGTGGTGTAATCGAGATAGCGCCGATAGATAAACGGGCGCACGCCTTCGATAAATGCCTGACCCAGATCGAGGTCACCCGCAACCGGGGCGGCTTTGACCAGCATCGCACGTTCCCATGTCTGACCGTAATCGCAGTAGTGATCCAGCGTGGCATCAAGATTCAGGCAGATGGCACTGCCATCCCCGCCGGGCCGAAGCCGCATATCCACAGGCCAGACAATCCCGCCAACGCTATGTTCGCCCATTAATTTGATAATCATGCGCGAGAGGTGTTGGTAATACTCCTGAGGTGCAACAGCCTGGCGACCACCGGATGTGGTGGTCGATGCCGTTTTAGATGGCACATCCCAGATGAAGAGGATGTCTACATCGGAGCCAAGGTTTAGCTCAACGCCACCGAGTTTGCCAAGCCCTATAATGGTAAAATGACCCTCTTCAATCCGGCCATATCGGGCTTTTAACAGCTCGGTAGCAATGTTGTACGAGGCGTGGAGGAGAGCGCTTGCCCAGATGGCCAGGTGTTTGGCCGACTTTTCAATGTCGGCATGCAGTGCAAGCTCCCACCATAAAAAATGGCGCATGCCCCGTTTTTTGCATGCGCGAAGAGCGAGCATGGCATCATTGACGTTGCTTAAAGATTCATCAGGAATCCACGGTGGGTTCCCATCTGGAAGCTGCGCGCTCTCTTTCGGTTGAAACAGGCTTTCGATTTCACTATCGGTGGCTGTGCGCATCAATTCGATAAAAAGTGGTGAAATATCAGCCAGATGGCGGATGGAATCCTCAAACTTAGGCACTAACTCGATGGCTTTTTTGATGGCTTCATCGCTCATGGGCTTAGACTAGCTCGGATGATTCATAAATGCTGCCAAATATTCCTTTGTGGCTTATGTCTATCTGCATTTTACATGGCACAACCAGAGGCTAAGTAAGTGTTAAAAATTCTTAACGAAAATGCTGGTGCAAAGCACTGGGCAAAGAGTTAGATTTCACGGCATGAAAGTACTTTTCAGGGGAATTTACCGATGATTCGGGCAGAGAGTCTAACTCGCCGCTTTGGTGATACAGTCGCTTTGGATCAGACCGATGTATGTATTCGTGAACATGCCACCACAGTGATTATGGGTGGCTCTGGCTCAGGCAAGACAACCCTGCTCAGGCTTCTGGCAGCACTGGACAGTCCAACATCAGGCTCGATCTGGTTTGATGGAGATGATCTGGCACAGGTGAGCCAGAAGCGACTCTATGAACTGCGTTCGCGTATGGGCATGGTGTTCCAGTATTCCGCACTGCTCAATTCACTCAATGTTTACGACAACGTGGCCTTCCCGCTGCATGAACATACAAAGCTAGATGAATCGGTGATTCGCACCATTGTATCCATGAAGCTTGAACAGGTAGGCCTGAGAGGCTTTGAGCATCTGATGCCATCGGAGCTCTCAGGCGGTATGGCCAAACGCGTATCATTTGCCAGAGCCTTGGCTGTTGACCCGGATGTGGTCTTTTTTGATGAGCCGACATCAGGTCTGGACCCGATCTCTGCGGGTGTGGTTACAACATTAATTCGTGATTTGACTCAGAAGACAAAGATGACGTCGGTGGTGGTAACCCATGATGTGCATGCAGGGCTATCCATTGCAGATCATGTGATTCTGCTCTGGCAGGGAAAGATCATTGCTGAGGGGACATCCGATGAGATTCGTCAGAGTACAGACGAGCGGGTATGCCAGTTTATTGAAGGGCGTCCTGATGGCCCGATTCCATTTTCCAGTAGTAAGATCCCCTATATTGATGATCTTCTGGGTGAACCATCAGGGCATTCCGGAGGCATGGGCGGATGAACGGGCAGAGCGTTGTCGTGCATAACCGGTTTGAGCGGTTGCTGGGCAGTCTTGGCCGTAAAATGCTGGGTGTTGTTTCATGGCTGGGAGATATGGCATCCATCACCAGCTCTTCACTGGCATTGATTTTTGCGCCGCCATGGCAGGGAAAGCACTTTGTTCTTCAGCTTTATGCACTGGGCGTTGGCTCATTTATAATTATTGCCATTACCGGTGCCTTTACCGGCATGGTTTTGTCTCTGCAGGGTTATTATACACTTGCCAAATTCGGCTCCGAATCACTTCTCGGTTCGGTGGTGGCGCTTTCGATTGTTCGTGAACTTGGCCCTGTATTGGGCGCATTGATGCTGGTGGGACGAGCTGGCTCAAGTATTACGGCTGAAATTGGAATTATGCGGGTTACCGAGCAGCTCGATGCTTTGCAGATGATGGCTGTGAACCCACGTGCCAGAATCATTCTTCCCAGAATTGTGGCGATAACCGTTGCGACACCCCTGCTGGTCTCGATGTTTGATATGATTGGCTTGGCATCAGGTTATATGGTTGGTGTTGAGATGCTGGGTGTAAATGCGGGAGCCTATGTGGGTGAAACGGTTGCCAAGGTGATGCCTGAGGATCTTTATACAGGTTGGACCAAGGCTGTGGCGTTCGGGTTCTGGATTGGTTCCGTCTGCACTTATATGGGCTATCGGGCTGTGCCGACCACAGAAGGTGTGGCCAAGGCGACAACCCAGGCAGTGGTGATTGGTTCAGTCGGCATATTGATGCTGGACTATATTTTGACTTCATTCTTCCTATAAAGAGAGAGATTGC
>JBEQLD010000066.1:0-10321 GCA_040326115.1 Mariprofundaceae bacterium
CAGTAGATGCTCAGGCAGCGGCAGATGCATAGGCAGCGGCAGATGCACAGCCTAAGAGCAAATCATCAGGAAAAGAAAATGCCCCAGGCTTAAATAAAAAAGAGGGTTCGAAAAAAGCCACCGGAAAAGGAAAATAAAAAAGGACCTACGTTTCCGTAGATCCTTGATTATAGTGGTGGGCAGGGAGGGAATCGAACCCCCGACACGAGGATTTTCAGTCCTCTGCTCTACCGACTGAGCTACCTGCCCAAAGGTGCTCTTGTTTCAGAAGCGCGATTTCTAGTGGCTTGAGGCCTTGGATGCAAGCATCAGTTTTACGATTCGCCTCCTTGCCGCTATCCTGCCGCCTCGATCCACAGTGATGTGGAAACCGGCCGGAGGAACTAATGTCTATCAAATCCGATAAATGGATTCGCCAAATGGCACAGAAACATGGAATGATCGAGCCTTTCGTAGATGGGCAGGTCAAAAAGAATGAAAGTGGTGATGGCATTGTCTCTTATGGACTCTCATCGTATGGCTATGATGTTCGTTGCGCTGACGAGTTCAAGATTTTCACCAATATCAACTCTGCCATTGTTGATCCGAAAAATTTCGATGCCAGCAGCTTTGTCGATGTACAGTCCGATGTCTGCATCATTCCTCCCAACTCATTCGCACTGGCACGTACCGTTGAATTTATGCGCATCCCACGTCAGGTACTCACCATCTGTTTGGGTAAATCGACCTATGCACGCTGTGGCATCATTGTAAATGTCACGCCACTGGAGCCGGAATGGGAAGGGCATGTCACACTTGAGTTCTCCAACACCACACCCCTGCCAGCCAAGATTTATGCGGGCGAAGGCGTGGCACAGTTCCTCTTCTTTGAATCCGATGAAGAGTGCGAGACCTCATACAAGGATAAGGTGGGCAAATATCAGGGGCAGACGGGCGTAACCGTGCCAAGGCTATAATACAACACCATGAAATTACGTGATATTCTGAAAAAAGAGGGCATCTCCTTCTCCTGTGAATTTTTTCCTCCCAAGACAGACAAAGGTGAGGAAAACCTCTGGAACTGCATTCAGGAATTGAGGGTTGTAAACCCTGCCTATGTTTCGGTTACCTATGGCGCCGGTGGCTCCACGCAGGATCGCACCAAACGTATCGTTACCCGTATCAAGGCAGAAACCGACCTTAATCCTGTAGCACACCTGACATGCGTCGGCTCAACCCAGGAACAGTTGGGCGAACTTCTCGATGAGTACAAGGCAGCAGGCATTGAAAATATTCTGGCCCTGCGTGGTGATGCACCCGAGGGCATGGACAGATTTGAAGCAACTGCAGGTGGCTTCTCGTATGCGACTGACCTGACCCGCTTCATTCATGAGCGTGGCGGATTCTCTATCGGTGTCGCCTCCTACCCGGAAGGACATCCGGAATCAAAAGGCGGGGTTGAAGATGATATCCGCTATCTGAAGATGAAACAGGACTGTGGTGCGGATGCCGTCATTACTCAGTACTTTTTCAATAATGATGATTTTTACCGTTTCCGTGAGCTAGCCATGAATGAGGGTGTCACTATCCCGTTGATTCCCGGCATCATGCCGATTGGCAACTATGATCAGATTGTGCGCTTCTCATCCATGTGCGGCGCTTCGGTTCCCGAATCGATTGGTGAACGCATGATTCCCCATCGTGAAGATGCCGATGCCATGAAGAAGATTGGAATCGACATTGCCTCAGAACAGTGCGCCGATCTGATAAAGAATGGTGTGAAAGGACTGCACATCTATTCACTAAACAGGTCAGAAGCCACCATCGCGATTCACCACAACCTGGGGTTGTGATTTATTGATCCGCAAAAGGCTCCTGCCTTTTGCTTTAATCGCTACGCAAGAGCACCCCAGGGCACTCTCTCTGCCGCTTCTCGCGGCATTCACCTTGCGCGGTCTTGCTTCGCTCACGGTTCACGATGTTCACCGCCACCCAAGGTGAATTGCGCTTGCGCAAGAGAGGGTACCCTGGGGTGCGTCCATGGGTGGAAGGCGGCTTCATGGATAGGTTTGAGATTTCCCCTCTTGCAGGGCTGCCGAAGGCGTATGCAGATGAAGGATTAGCTCAGTAACGCTGCGCCCTTCAGATGTATGCGACTGAGGGAATCCGAAGGATGACCTGCCCGAGGGTGCCTTTCTTTGATTCAGCCCATCCATGGGCTTCAGGGCGTTGCCCCGCCTTTCAGGCGCCCAAATTGGCTATCCTTCCAATTTGTCGATTCTTTCTTGGGCAAGCAAGAAAGGACAAGCCCAACCACAAATCAAAAACAAAAAAGCCGAACAGTTTTTCAACTATCCGGCTCTATATTTACAGGTCGAAACTTTATTTAGGTCTGAATACCAAGCCTGTTGGCAACTTCATGATAGACCTCAGATAGACCACCCAGATCCTGACGAAAAACATCTTTATCCAGCTTGCGGCCGGTTTCGATATCCCATAGGCGACATCCATCAGGCGTCACTTCATCACCCAACACGATCTCTCCATTAAGAAGGCCGAACTCCAGTTTGAAATCAATCAGGCGAATACCTACATTTTCCAGCAGGCCACTTAGGACTCTGTTTACATCACGGGCTAACTGACGCATCGCACGAATGTCATCTGCCTTGGCCCAGCCGAAAAGTTCACAGTGCTCGGTGTTGATCATTGGATCGCCCAATGCATCATCCTTATAAAACAGTTCTGTCAGCGGGCGATCAAGCGTCATCCCCTCTTCCAGACCAAGGCGCCGGCAGATGGAACCGGCAGCCACATTACGAACCACCACTTCAACAGGCATCATCTCAAGCTCTTTGATACGCATCTCAATGCTGCCTTCACGTTTCACATAGTGTGTTTTAACACCGGCTGCTTCCAGTTGTTCAAAAAACCATGAAGAGATCGCGCAATTAAGTTCGCCCTTATCGGCAATCACATCATGCTTTTTACCATCAAAGGCAGTCGCATCATCTTTAAAAACCTGAATCAATTCGCCTTCAGTCTCGGTGGCATAGAGAGCTTTGCCCTTGCCTTCATATTTCAGTTCACCACGCATCTTATAAAACCCCACTCGTTAAAAAGCAGCGCAGAATACGCAGGTATCAGCATAACGACAAGGAAGAGTACTCTCTTATTTGCAAAATGTGACCTGACACACTCACAATACTTCCTCTTTTCATATAGATTCAATCACGCTTGAACCACATCGGAGAGGAAAAATTATATGCCTGTCAGTAAACCCATTCCAATAGCATTGAATACACTGATTGCGGTGCAGCCACTTCTCGATGCGCTTCCTCAGGATGCGCGGGATAAGCTGATTGCAGAAAGTTCACTCATGGACTTTAAAAGTGGCGAGCTTCTAATTGAAGAGAACGAGAGTAACCATTTCCTCTACCTGCTGCTCAAAGGGTGCGCTACGGCTACCATGAACGGTACCCCAGTTGGCGATCTGGAGGCCGGTGACATCGCCGGCGAAATCTCAGCCATTGGCATGAGTCCACCTATTGCCAACGTTATCGCCGATTCTGAGCTACAGGCTGTTGCCTTTCCGGTCGAATCAATCATCCGCACTGCAAGGGAGCATAAAGAGTTTGGCGAGCGGCTTCGCAGAGCAGCCATTAAACGAGTCTCCGGCTAGGTCTACAAAGAGATATTGCATTCCAATTACTGAAACCTTATAGTGCCGCGCTCTTTCACGGGTAATCCGTGTCAGACGCTACAAAATAAACATACCTTGCTTCGGATGCGCAATCATACCGAAGCGTACTAAAAGTACCCCACGAGGAGCGCCGTGTATTACGAAACTATTTTCATTGTGAACCCTGATGTATCTCAGGAAAACACCGATTCCATTACAGACACTTTTGTTGAACGCATCGAGAAGGCCGGTGGCCGTATCGTTAAGCGCGAATACTGGGGCTCACGTCCTTTGGCATACAGCATTGCCAAACGTAAACGTGGCCACTATGTCATGCTTGTTACCGATGGTGAGCCAAAAGCCGTTGATGCACTTGAGCAGGCGATTCGTCTGGACGAGCGTATTATTCGCTTCCTGACCACAAGATTGGTTGAGCTCTCTGATGAGCCATCTCCGCTACTTCGCCGCAAACCTGCTTCAGCTTCTACAGAAGAGAAGAGTGAAGAGGCCCCTGCTGCAAAAGATGCTGCTACTGAAGCAACTAAAGAAGATGCACCGGCAACCAAAGAAGCTGCTGCAAAAGAAGAAGTTGCTAAAGAAGCACCTGCCGCTAAAGAAACAAAGGTAGAAGAGACACCAGCTGCTGATACTTCCGGTGAGGAAGCCAGCGCCTGATCAAAACAGTGTCCGGATGACTGGCAGATTGGATAATATCCGCCAGCGCTGGACACCGGATGGCAGTTTGGCAGTAATCGCCTCGCTGATCATCCATCGCCCCCACCTTGGCCCTGAAAGGGCTCAGATGATGGACGAGCAACCAATGCCGCTACGGGCCCTGGGTGCTACAGCAGAAACTCTGCTTAAGCATCAAAGTGAAATGGTTAGCGTTGAAGGTTCACTAAAGCGCCGCTACTACAGCCGCGATGGTGAACAGCGTTGGGGGCAAGTAGAAATTTGGGTGGATAGATGCCATCCCGCAAAAATTGAGTCTCAGTTAGATGAGTCACTTGGAGAGATAACATGAGTGAAGAAACTGTAACAACAAAACCTGCTGCACCAGCTAGTACTACTGGCAGCGACCGCGCACCCCGCACTGGAGATCGTCCGGAGCGTAGTAGCAGCGATCGTCCACGCAGTGGTAGTGATCGTCCACGTAGTGGCAGTGATCGTCCACGCCGTCAGGGTGGTGGTGGCCGTTTTCAGCGCCGTCGTAAATTTTGTAAATTCTGTGCAGATAAGAGCCTGAATATCGATCATAAAGATCCAGCTCTACTGGGCCAGTTCATCACGGAGCGTTTTAAAATTATTCCGTCCCGTGTAACAGGTACCTGTGCCAAACATCAGCGTTCATTGACCACAGCAATCAAGCGCGCACGTATTCTGGCACTGCTTGCTTTCACCCCTCTACATCACGATTGATAGCGAGGCCGTATTGGTAGTGCAGACATGACAGATCAACCACCTGCACTACACCCGATAGCTCAGTTTGTTCTGACGCGTCGAATACCATGTGCAAGTGTTGCACTGGTAATGTTTACAGCCATTATCTGGGGAGCCGTCACTGGTGGCATCCCGTTACTGGCTGTCGTACTGTCGCTCATTGGGCTGACACTACATATGTTAACGCCGGCACTATTTGCACTGATCGTGTTTGGTGGCGGTCTGATCTACGCTCTGCAGGTTGCAGCTATTGCTGCGCTGGCAGTTACGGTGATCACAAGCTTTAGTCTGATGAGCGGAATCGTTTTTATGCTCCTCTATGCAACTCTACCCGCACTGGCTGCAACCAGTCTGGGAAGGATAGAAGGCATGGGTCGAAGTGCTCAGCAGTTGGCGTTTGGACTGTTTCTGGCAGTCATTGCCGCTCTGCTGGCAGGAGCCGGTTCTCAGGGTGTGGATATGCACACTTTTGTAGGACAGCTGATTGGACCGTTTTTTAACGATCTGGCAAGCAGTATTCCCGTCGGAGAGACGGCTGCACTTGATGCCATTGAGCAGGCAAAAGTAGTGACGGCATGGGCACTGCCCGGCTTTCTGGCGTTTGGCCTCTGGATGGTCTGGTGGATGAATATTCTGCTGGCCCGAAAAATTGCCGTGACATACGGCTTTTTCAGAGGAGATCACAGCGAAATGCTGATGATCCGGTTTAGCAAGGCTGCAGGAATCGCCTTGATCGTGGCAACGCTACTTGCGAATGTCACTGGCGGCTCAGTGCAATATATTGCCATCAGCACCAGCATTATGCTGGCTGGCCTGTTGGCGCTGCAGGGTGTGTCGGTTGCGCATGTATGGATTAGAGCGCGAGGCATGCAGATGACCCTGGTGGTCATGTACCTGCTACTAATGATATGGTCTGCGATGATAATACCATTCATCATCGCCGGCCTGCTAGATATCTGGTTTGATTTTCGTCGAAAGATTCTTTCGACAAATGGAGAAGAGTGATGCAGTTAATTTTATTAGAACGTGTTGAAGGTCTGGGTAACGTAGGCGATGAAGTCGCTGTGCGTCCGGGCTTTGGCCGTAACTTCCTGATCCCGCAGGGTAAAGGAATCGTTGCCAATGAAGGCAACCGTAATCTGTTTGAACGCCGCCGTGCAGTGCTTGAAGCCAAGCACCACACTGCGCTTGAAGCAGCTCAGGCCGAAGCAGGCAACCTTACCGGTGTTGAACTATCCGTAGTTCGCGCAACGTCAGATGGTGAACATCTATATGGTTCGGTAACCACCAATGAAATTGCTGAGCTACTGACTGAAGCTGGCCATGCCACTGCACGTCGCAACATCCTGTTGGATGATCAGATCAAAACCGTTGGTAATCATCCGTTCCGTGTTCGTCTACACCCGGATGTAACTGCTGATCTGGCTATTAAAGTAGAAGCCGAGAGCGTTTGACCCAACCAACCCCCCTGCCACGTACCAATAGCCTGCGTGAGCGAGTTCCGCCGCATGCTTATGATGCGGAGTGCGCGGTACTGGGGGGGGTTATGCTTGATCCGGAAGCCTATGAGCGTCTCGAAGGCGCTCTGCTTCCCGAGCATTTCTATGTTGAAGCCAATAGTAAAATCTTTAGCGCCATTTCCGATCTGGCAGCGCGCCACCGGCCTGTTGACGGACTCACAGTTAAAGATCTTCTGGAACAAAACAATGATCTGGAAGCCATCGGTGGCGAAGCCTATCTCAGTGACATTCTCAGCTCCATTCCAACCTCTGCCAATGTAAAACACTACTCTGAAATTGTTCGTGAGCGTGCTGTGCTTCGTGAACTTCTTGGGGTTTGCAGCGCTGTTTCCCAGGATGTTTTTGAGGAGAGCGGTCGTGAAGTAGGCGATCATCTCGATCAGGCTGAAATGCGCATGCTAGCTGTTGCTGAAAAATTCAGCCGTACACGTCCAACCTTCAGCAAGATGAGTGATCTGATGCTGGAGAGCTATAAAGAGCTGGAAAAACGTTATGCTGAAAAGAGCGCCATTACCGGTGTAGCAACCGGATTTAAAGATCTGGATACCATCACTGCCGGTATGCAGCGTGGTGATCTGGTTATCGTAGCCGGCCGGCCCAGTATGGGTAAAACGGCCTTCTCCATGAACCTGGCCCAAAATGCAGCTGTGCGCGGTGATGAGCCGCAGGCTGTTGCTGTATTCTCACTTGAAATGTCATCTCAGCAAATCGCCATGCGAATGCTTGCCTGTGAAGCCCGTGTGGATATGTCACATCTACGCACCGGCCGCTTTTCGGCTGAAGACTGGCGCAAGCTCGCTCATGCAAGTGGTTCACTGGCAGAGTCCAGCATCTTTGTTGATGATACCCCTGGCATCTCGGTACTGGAACTACGTTCCAAATGCCGTCGTCTGAAACGTGAAGCAGGACGTCTTGATCTTATTCTGATCGATTATGTTCAGCTGATGAGTGGTCGCGAAGGCTCCGAGCGTCGTGAGCAGGAGATCAGTGAGATCACCCGTTCTCTAAAAGGCCTGGCCAAAGAGCTGCAAGTCCCGGTTATTGCCCTTTCTCAGTTGAATCGGTCACTGGAATCCCGTGCCGACAAACGACCTATGATGTCCGACTTACGTGAATCAGGAGCCATTGAGCAGGATGCCGATGTAATCATGTTCATCTATCGTGATGAGGTCTACAACAAGAAGCCAGAAAATGAAGGGCTGGCTGAACTTATTATCGCCAAACAGAGAAACGGCCCGACCGGAACCGTAAGACTCACCTTCATCCCCCACTTTACCCGCTTTGAAGATCACGCCCGTGATATGGGCGAGGAGTTTTAAGGAAACGTAAAAGGCTTCCTGCCTTTTACTTAAATCACTCCGGCGGCACATGTCCGCCTTCGTTCACAAGTTCATTACATTCATTCGCCTCCCAAGGTGAATTGCGCTTGCGCAAGAGAGAGTGCCCTGGGGTACATCCATGTGCGGTGGGTGCTTCGTGGTAATGATTGCCTGCATAATTTCACATTATCTTTTATTCCCTTATCTTTAATATGGCTTTAATGCTGTTTGCTAACAATGGTCGCCTCACAACTGGAGGTGAAGCATGTCAAACGAGAGCGTTAAGGTATGGGATATTCTGATCCGGGTTTTCCACTGGAGTCTGGCCATTTTTTTTCTACTCGCTTATGTCACAGGCGATGAACTTGAAATCATGCACGCCTATATCGGCTACATCATTATTGGGCTGCTGGGACTCCGTATCATATGGGGCATCATCGGCACGCAATATGCCCGCTTCACCAATTTCATCTACTCACCAAAAACCATCATGAGCTACCTTAAGAGTCTGCTCACCAGCTCTCCCAAGCACTATCTCGGGCATAACCCGGCAGGTGGCGCAATGGTCATTGTCATGATTCTGTTTCTAACGCTTGTCAGTTGGAGCGGGCTGAAAGCCTACGAAGCAGAGGGCAAAGGGCCGCTGGTAGCAATGGAGACATCCATCATCTCAGAAGCAGTGGCCGACAGCTGGTATGAGGATGATCATCGGCACGGGCATAAAGATGATGACTTCTGGGAAGATATTCACGAGTTCACTGTGAACTTCATGTTACTCCTCATTCTGTTTCACTTAGGTGGCATTCTGGTTTCAAGCGCACTTCATAAGGAGAACCTTGTCCGAGCGATGATCACTGGTCGCAAGAATGCAAAAAAATAAGATGACGCTGTAATTATCAAACTGATCGGAAAGGCGCTACACCTTTCCGATCTAATCTAACCCATCAAACGCCGGAATACTGAGCATGCACCTCTTTAGCATGCATATTTGGCAGCTTATTCAGTGCTGCAATCAATGCTTTGGCAGAGGCCACAACAATATCGGTATCAGAACCCTGCCCATTCACAATATGATCCCCATCCTGCAGACGCACGGTTACTTCACCCTGCGCATCGGTGCCTGCTGTGATCGCATTCACTGAGTAGAGCAACAGTTTTCCTTTCGGCTCAACCAACGATTTGATCGCCTGAAATGCTGCATCCACAGGGCCATCACCTTGGGCGGTGGCCTTATGAATTTCGCCTTCAATCTCCAGCTCAACGGCTGCAACAGGTGAATCTTTGGTGCCCGATGCTGCATGCAGAGAGACCAGCTTAACCCGCTCCATGTTGACCTCAGAGTCGCCAGACAAAATCACCATCAAATCTTCATCAAAGATATCCTTCTTTTTGTCCGCCAAAATCTTAAAGCGTTCGAAAACATCATTGAGCTGATCGGTATCCAACGTTGTTCCCAGAGTTTCATAACGGGATTTTAACGCCGCACGACCAGAGTGTTTACCCAATACCATGCGGTTGGTGTTCCAACCCACCGATTCCGGGGTCATGATCTCGTAGGTCTTCTTATGTTTCAGCACACCGTCCTGATGAATGCCGGACTCATGTGCAAATGCATTGGCACCAACAATCGCCTTGTTCGGCTGAACCTGCATACCGGTAATCTGCGAGACCAGTTTCGAGGTCGGCACGATCTTCGTGGTATCGATATTGGTTTCGATATCGTATCTGTCAGAGCGGGTACGCAAAATCATCACCATCTCTTCCAGTGCCGCATTACCTGCCCGCTCACCCAATCCATTAATGGTGCACTCGACCTGCCGCGCACCATTTTCAATGGCGGCCAACGAGTTTGCGACAGCAAGACCCAGATCATTGTGGCAGTGCACTGAGAAAATCGCCTGATCCGAGTTTGGTACTCGTGTGATCAACTCTCCCATTCGTGAACCAAACTCATCCGGCGTCATATACCCAACGGTGTCAGGAATATTGATCACACTGGCTCCTGCTGCGATGGTCGCTTCAACAATCCGGCACAGGAAATCCATATCGGAACGACCTGCGTCTTCGGCAGAAAACTCAACTTCCGGTGCACAGTTCCTGGCCTGCTTCACCGCTTCGACGGCTCGCTCCACCACCTGATCCGGTGTCATACGCAATTTGGCTTCCATATGAATCGGACTGGTTGCAATAAAGGTATGAATTCGGGCGCGATCACCTGCCGGCTTCACCGCTTCACCGGCCCGCTCAATATCCTTGGGATGTGCGCGAGCCAGACCTGCGATACGCGGCCCTTCAATTTCACTGGCGATCCGATACACAGCTTCAAAATCACCGGGAGAGGCGATCGGGAATCCCGCCTCGATGATATCAACACCGAGCGTCGC
>JBEQLD010000067.1:0-10212 GCA_040326115.1 Mariprofundaceae bacterium
ATTCTGCTTGATCGTCTACTGGCAAAAGATCTTAGCTCCACACTAAAAGCCATTCCATGGCTTCCGTGCCTTGGCCTGTTTCTGCTTACGGCAACCCCATGGTATATCATGATTCTGGCCATACAGGGACCATCATTCCTTTATGAATTTATAGTCGTGCACAACATTGGTCGGGCCATGAATCCCATGCAGGGTCATGGTGGTGGATGGCACTACTATATTGTCGTATTCATTGCCTCTGTACTCCCCTGGCTGGCCTGGTTTATCTGGAGCAGCAGAGAGACATGGAAACAGAGAGCTTCCAATGACACGTTGATAAGCATCGCAAAACTGGGGTTAATCTGGACTCTACTAGTCATCGTGCTGTTCACCTTTGCCCAGACCAAACTGCCCCACTACATATCTGCCATCTATCCGGGCACAGCACTGATGATTGCTGCCGCACTTTTTCATTATGGAAACCGGGAACATGTATCCAAAAGCATCTATTGGGGAACGGCTCTTCTGCTTCTACCAGTTGCCCTGTTATTGCTGCTGCTCCCCGCCATCTACCCGCACCTGACAGAGCTGGTACGCCACCCTCGAGCCATTGCGATAGTCACACAGGATATTGCGCCTGCTGCGTGGATCTCCTATCTCGGAGCCCTTCTGCTGATCGCTGTTATCTGGTTGGGTTGGCAGAGCCGTAGACCATCGGGCAACCATATTTTCAGATTTACTGTTGTCGGAATCGCTCTGCAGAGTGCACTGTTGATCGGAGTCGGAACCTTTGCCGGAAATCTGGCTCAGGCACCCACCATGAAAATAGCAGAAGCGGTGAAACAGCTACCGGATGATATGCCTGTCTACAGCTACAATCTGAATTATCCTTCCGTATCATTTTATGCCCAGCGCTCCTATCAGATTGTACTTGGACAAGGAGGTGAAAAATCACTCGCAGGGATCAGAGAACCTCATGCCGTATTCATGAGAAGTGAATCACTCAAACACCTCAAGCATCTGCATGGCCTCACCCCTGCCGTCGAACAGGGCGGTTTTTTGATGTATCTGGTTATACCTGATAGCAAGCAGCCCTCATGAAGCTCTCCGTCATCATTCCCGCCTATAACGAAGCTGAACGTCTTCCCTCTACCATTGAAGAGGCTGATGGATGGTTAACTGAAAATTTTGAGGCTAATTTTGAAATCATTGTTGTGGATGATGGCAGCAGTGATGAGACCGCAGAAAAAACCCGTGAGATGATTACAACTCATCCCCAGTTAAAAATCCTTGTACAACCTCAAAACCGGGGCAAAGGCGCTGCTGTAAAACGCGGCATGCTTGAAGCCACCGGTGAGATTCGACTCTTTATGGATGCCGATCACTCCACCCATATTCGCGAAACTGAAAAAGTTCTGGCCGCCGCTAATAAAGGTGCAGAAGTTGTGATTGCATCCCGTCAACATCCGGACTCCGACATCTCTGTTAGCCAATCCTGGCTTCGTGAACATATGGGACAGAGTTTCAACTTTATCATGCGCTCAATTGTCGGGCTGGAGATGCAGGATACGCAGTGCGGCTTCAAGGCTTTCACTGCCAAAGCTGCTGAAGACATCTTTTCCAGGCAGAAACTGGATGGTTTCAGCTTTGATGTGGAACTTCTGTTTCTTGCATCAAAGCTTGGTTACAACATTGCGGAGATCCCGGTTGAATGGATCAATGAGCCCAACTCACGTGTCCGCATGATTGCCGACCCCGCTCTCATGTTTGCAGATGTCTTACGCATTCGGCGTATGCACAAAGATCTATAGCACAAAAAAAACAGGCACCTTAATAAGGCACCCGTTTCTTAAATTACTTATGGATTATATTCAGTCGGTACGGCTGGTAACTTCCAGAAGATGATAGCCAAACTGCGTCTGAACAGGGCCCTGAACTGTGTTTACATCAGCTGAAAAGACCACTTCATCAAACTCTTTCACCATCATGCCCGGGCCGAATTCACCCAAATCTCCACCCTGCTGGCCGGATGGGCAGCTGGAGTTCTCTTTTGCCACATCGGCAAAATCTTCGCCGCCCTCAATAGCAGCTTTTAACTCATTACACTTCTCTTCTGTATTCACTAGAATATGGCGTGCGGTTGCTTTGGACATAACTAACTCCTGACTCATTAAAAAATTGAATTGAGAACACTACCTACTCAACAATGTTTGCACAGCCCCCATTCCATTAGCTGGTATTTGGTATGATTTCAGGCTGGTCAGCTATTCCAACAAGACGATAGAAACTTCTTTTCGAGACTGCCACATCATTTAAGTGCAGTATTGGCCTATCCATTTCAGTGGCATCACAGCACGCTGCCCGGACACAATGCAATTGGAGGCGCCCCCTTGGCCAGACCTAACTTTAAATATGAGAAGCGTCAGAAAGAATTAGCTAAACAGAAAAAAAATGAAGAGAAACGTCTTCGTAAACTGGAAAAGCGGAATCAACCGGCTGACGATGAAGCTGTTGCAGAGACTCCTGAAGAGACTCCTGAAGAGACTTCTGTAGAGACAACTGAAGACTCTTCCAGTGAATAATACTTCTGCTATCTCTTCGAGTAGTGATTAGCAGATAGACAAGTAACAGGCTTCTCTAAACAGTTTTCAGCCACAGATGAACTTTTCGAATCAGAAGCTCAGCCTCTCCATCAATGAATAGGCGCTTGGAGCGCGATGTATGACCGGAAGTGACTAAAACAGCTGATTTGGGCAGGCCCAGTCCTTTGGCAACAAAACTCTCAATCGCCTTGTTGGCCTTGCCATCCTGCGGAGCCTCTTTCACGGCAATCTTCACGGCATTGCCATGCAGCCCTCTTAAGGC
This sequence comes from Mariprofundaceae bacterium, assembly GCA_040326115.1. Taxonomy (GTDB): domain Bacteria; phylum Pseudomonadota; class Zetaproteobacteria; order Mariprofundales; family Mariprofundaceae; genus WSZY01. The sequence goes on from JBEQLD010000067.1 coordinate 2,845, forward strand.
GGCCTGTTTTGCGCCGGGTTGAGCATGCACGCTCAGATAAACACCACCCGTTCCGGCTTTTAAAACACCTTCAGGCAGTTCCATCATCAAACGGACTTAATGGATCATGGGTGCTGCGATGCGATAAAGACTATTCACAACAAACTCATCGAGGAAAAAGATAATTAACAATACAATGATCGGAGAAAAATCGATCCCGCTGAAATAGGGAACTCTGCGGCGTACCGGAAAAATTATCGGTTCGGAGAGCTGATTAATAATGCGTACAATCGGGTTATGCGGATCAGGTGAAACCCAAGAAAGAATCGCGCGGGCAATCACAACAACCATAGCGATGGTAAGCACGATATCCAGAATGCCTGCCACTGCCTGAAGAAAGTAACCCAATACAAACATAAACTACCTCAGTTCTTTCGATCGTTTGGATGCCGCGACTACACCTTTGCGAACTGCGCCCGGAAGACCATTTTCATACATGACATCCAGTGCTGCCTGTGTGGTTCCACCCGGGCTTGTCACCTGATGCCTGAGCTCTTCGGCACTTCGTCCACTCTCGGCCAGCATCTTGCCAGCTCCTGCAGCTGTTTGAGAGGCAAGCTTTTCTGCCAACTCTTCAGATAGCCCCAGCTTCACACCTGCTGCCTGCATCACTTCCGCCAGAAGGAAGAAGTAAGCAGGGCCGCTGCCGGATACTGCAGTCACTGCATGAAGCATATTTTCATCATCAACCCAGGCGGTATCACCTGACGCTGCCATGACATACTCGGAACGTTCGTGATGCATCAATTCAGAATCGGTAAACAGCACTGACATACCGGCCCCCACCAGCGCGGGGGTATTGGGCATGACGCGCACAATTTGAACATCATCTCGCCCTGCATAGCCTTTGATTGCCTTGCTCTCCACACCTGCAGCGATACTGATCAGGGTCGTGTCCGGTTTGAGGTATGCACCAAAGCCTGAGAGGACTTCCTGCATCTGTTGTGGCTTCACAGCCAAAACAACAACATCGGCACTGCCCACAGCTTTGCTATTGTCCGATTCAGCCACAACGCCATACTCCTGAGACAGAAGCTGTAGCCGTTCTTCACGAATATCTGTCACTGTCAGGGTTTCTGCGGAGTGGCCACTGTTAATCAGGCCGGCAATAAGCGCCTCGGCCATGTTTCCGCCACCAATAAATGTGATATGAAGTCTGTTCATATTGTCCTTTCTACCTATGTTGATCGTTAATCCAACTGGCTTCTTGCCCCAAAGAGCACTGTGCCCAGACGCACCATTGTAGCACCCTCTTCTATTGCGATGCGATAATCACCGCTCATCCCCATACATAGTTCACGAAGGCTTGCATCAGCAAGCTGATCCCGCAAGTTCCGCAGCCTGACAAAACTGGCTCGAGCAGCAGCACTCTCATCTCCACTACCGTCATCGTTACATTTTGCTGCCATGCCCATCAGACCGATAACCTTTAACGAATCCAGTTGCCTGACCTTCTCCAGCAATGCAGCAACCTGCTCAGTATCCACGCCATATTTCTGTGCTTCCCCTGAAATATTTACCTGAAGCAGCACCGGCAACAGACGACCTGAAACATGTTTCGCCACCTCCTCAGCCACTTCAAAACTGCTTAGGCTGTGCCACATGGATGCAAATCTACCAACATATTTGGCTTTATTCTTCTGGACAGGCCCAATCATGTGCCAATTCAGCTCAGGAAACGTCTGAGCCCGATCACGAAGTGATTGCGGCCTGGATTCAGCAAAATCACGTTGTCCACAGGATGCAACGGTTCGTATCTCTTCATCAGAATGATATTTTGAAACAGCCAGCATTTGAGCGTTGCACATATCCATCTCATCATGAAGCCTTTGCCAGCGTGAGGTTAGCTCAGATTCAGCCATATTCAAACAGGCCCAAATCAATCACGTTTTGCCTGCTGAAGCATAAGAAAGCTTAGTAGCATATAAAAAACCACTGCCTGACCTACAAGCAGCCAAGCCGCAAAAACGGTACCCTTCACAATGGCCAGTGCTGCAAGCCCCATCATCAGTGAAAGAGCAACAACGACCATTACTGCCTGAGCCGGAGAACAACCCAGCCCCATCAAACGGTGGTGCAGATGATCTCGACCCACAAATTCTATCCAGCCACGAAAGCTCTTCACATCACCGCGGGATATCCTCGCTACCGTCGTATAAATCATATCAAAAATCATCACTGAAAAGATCAGCAATGGCGCTGAATAGGCTTTTAGCGCGCCCTCGGATGACCAGTCACCCAACACTGCAATGGCTGCCATCATCCAACCCAGATAAGTGCTCCCCACATCGCCCAGAAAGGTTCTGGCAGGGCGTTCATACCTTGCATTATCAGGCAGGAAGCCGATCGCAGCTCCTGCCAGAGAGAGGCAGAGCAACAACATATAGGTCTGCCCGGTATGCCACGCCAGCATCGCCATCAATGTGCAGACAGCCGATGCAAGAGAAGCGGCAAGTCCATTGATTCCATCAAGAAAATTAAAGGCATTGGTAATACCGATAACCCAGAGAGCCGTCACAAGATAGTTGATGGGCATGCCCCACCACACATCCGGTGCAATGGTGACATATACATTACAAGCCATCAGAACACCCAGTGCAAACAGCTGGCCTGCCAGTTTTATACCTGCCGAAATCTCTTTCAGATCATCCCAGAAGGAGAGCATGGCAACGATAAGGGCAGAGATGCAGACCCCTTTTAACTCAAGCGAATAGTTGAAATTGAAGAACAGGGTAAGGTTCACGGATATTAATACTGCCAACCCGCCGATTCTTGGAGTGGGTTCTGCATGAACCCTGCGGGCATCAGGCATATCCAGTGCCCCTACCTTCAAGGCAAAATGGATCACCATCGGCATCAGGCCATACGTTAACAGCGATGCAGCAAGTGCAAGTTTGGCTCCTTGCGTAAACAGGCCAGTCAGCTCCAATGGGAAACTGAAAGCCACACCCATCAGAAGTGCAACAATCCGAAGAGCAGGTTTATCCATCAGCTGATGCATGATTTTACTGCCTCTTGTAACTGCTCAAGTTCTGCTTCACTGATATCGGCCAGCAACGGCAGTGAAACACAATCCAACCAGGCCTGTTCCGCACCTGGAGAATCAACACCAAGCAATCTGTTGATCGGTGTTGTAACCGGGCGTACAGCGGCAACACCATGCTGCTGAAACCTGTTGATAAAGCCTTCGGCATCGCCTGAAGTCCGGATGATATAACGATAGTGATTCCCCTGATGGATTTCCGCTACCGGAGTAGCTGTTCCGCCCTCAAACCACGCATCCATCATATCTGTCTGTCTCTGACGAGATGCCTGCTCTTCATTAGCCTGCTTCAAACGTACATTTGCCATGGCGGCATGCAGATCAGACAGCTGATGATGTCCTGCATAATTCTGCAACTGAACAGCCCCGTCAGGATCTCTCATGGATTTAATCGTCTCGCAAAGTCCTTGATCATCAGATAATACCATGCCGCCATAGGCGCCGCCCCACGGCTTGGTGGCATAAAATGAGGCAATAGTAACGTCGCCAAAACTGCCAACAGGCCTCCCATTCAGCTCGGCTCCGGCTGCCTGGGCAATATCCTCAATCACAGGGCATGGCCATGCGTCAGCAGCCATTGGCTCAACCATGCCAAACGGGTGGACAATGACGACAGCATCTAGCGAGGCTGCCTGTTTCAAGGCCTGTTCAGGAATCAAACGCAGATCTTCACCGCAATCCATACAGACTGGCTCACAACCGGCTGCCAGAACGGCATAGAGAACCGAGCTGCAGCAGTAGGCAGGTATTCCAATTCTGTTGCCATTTTCTTTAAGTGGAAGCGCTTTTAACGCCAGAGTGATCGCACTGGTTCCGGAATCGACAGCAACGGCATACTTTTTCTGAATTCGGCGGGCAATCTCCTGCTCCAGCAAAAGTGCCTCGCCACCCATGGCAACATGCCCCGACTCAACGATACGAATCAAGGCATCTGAAAATGTCTTTCCAAAAATAGGTCTGGAGTGAGGAATCATTCAGTTCCTACCAACTTACAAAGCGGCATATTAAACAACCACTCTGAGCAATGATGTTTAGTGCTATGCAAGGCATTTTGAACGCAGTGTGCTACCTGCACATAAGTGAAAAATAACGAAGTAGAGTGCAAACATCATTGCTCAGAGGCGCATGCGGACGGGGACGAAAGCTTCTGCACAACTGAGTTTGCCCTGCACACCGCGAAAATGCGCTGTCGCAAGTGCAATTTCAATAATATTCAACTTCACATGGGTGCGATCCACTTGAGATGCATGTGCTTCAAGCGCCTCTCTCTTAAGTGCCATGGTCTCATTAATATCCATGAACAGTGTCGGATCAAAACTGATGGATGAAGGTGTCTCATAGGCCAGCACATTGGGGACATAGCGTGTTACAGAATTGGCCACTTGAGCCAGAACCCGGTGATCCTGATGTGTATCATCGCGGTGATTCACATAGACCGTGTCCGGCTCTACCTGTTTAACAAGCTTCTCAAGCGTCTCCATCAGTGCCATGGCCTGCTGTGGCAGACACGTATCCGAATAGCCACCCCAGTGAATCTCTTTGACGCCCAGGATTTCAGCTGATCGCTTCTGTTCAGACTTGCGGGTGTCAGCACTGCCGCCAACGCCACCCTCTGTGGCAACGAACAGATGCACTTCATCACCACGCGCGGCATGAACTGCGAGAGTTCCACCGCAACCAATCTCGATATCGTCCGGGTGTGGGGCCAGTGCAAGTATCCTGCTCATTGTCTCTTCTCTCCCATTTGGAGAATCATCTCCGATGTTGCCGGACCCAGATTAAACAGCATATCGATGACCGACAAGTGTGAAATGAATGTTCCATGCAGTTGTGGGTAGACCGGAGCCTCCACTTCCTGAAACCAGAGATCGATTCCGGTTTCACTGAAACGCTTAGTTTCAAGGTAACCACGACCCTCTCTTCCCGAGAGATAAGCATCACCACCCAGCTCTCTGCACAATGAGATCAGGCGCTCAGTCGGATCATCTGAATCCGTGGCCATTTCCGAGGCCACATGAAGCGGGGCCTGACAGCCTAACGTCTCCCCAAGCATACGAATGATTGCTGTGTTCAGATCGGAAACTTTTTCTCCAGGCTGTAGTAGAAGCTCTCTCAATATTGGCCAGTATTGATCCAGATAGGGTGCTTTTGCATAGGACTGTTCAATGGCTGAGACCTGTTTGCGAGCCCAGTTTGGAGAAGCGATCTCCACCTCGTTAATAGCCTGCGGAAAACGGTATGAGACAGGCACCGTCAGCCATTGTGCTCCATTCGCACTCTTGATCCGGTTACGATTCTGCCACTCATTTTTATGGTATTGAACCGTATCAAGAATAATAAAAGCATCGGAAATCAACCACTTATGAAAAAAACCTGCCCATGGCATAAAGTTCGGCTGGTGAATGGTTACTAACATAACGTTATCTCTTCACGCGTAGAAGAAACGGATTGGCTTCCATGCGAACGCTTTTCTGAGCAGGAATGCGCAAACGAACAACATGCGGGCCAGGAGTCAGTTCCAACGGTGTGGCTGACACGCTGTTATCAACGGGAAGCGTGATATTCGCCACCACTCTCCCATCTACGATCCACTCTCCTCTCAAGGTTAGCTGTTCAGATGCCAGCGCTTCTCTACTCTCACCTTCAGGCATCCATTCAGATATTCCGGCATAAAGTTTCACTTTTTGGGTTACGCTGGAGTCACCCCCCGGAAGCAGGCGCTTGCCAGCTTCATCTTCAAGATAGAGTGCGGAGAGACGCAGGTTGAGATTTTTAGGCATGGACCAGCTACTGTTTCGGCCTTTTCGAAGCGCCTCCATCACTGCTTTCGAGTCACTTCCTTCTGTCCAGACATCCATCGGAAAGTTACCCAGATATTCATTGGCCTGTCCTTCGGCATGATAATCACCGGCAGAAACGGCCCAGATAGGATTCGGTCTGTAACCAAACATGTAATCCATCATAAAACGGTCCCACATGCCGCCGGGCAATGAATTATCATCGCTGTCACCATACACCGCAGCAAAGGCATCTGCTGTCGGCTCTTCAAACACCCGCCTGTTATATGGAGGCGTATTCAACTTTATTCCCAGTGGCCCATCACGAACACCGGATAGTGTTCCCGGATGTGTCCAGATCACAAACAGGCCCTGTTCTCTGGCTGTATCGATGAAATCAACATCCGGATCGACTTTCTTCTGCAGTAGCCATGTACTTAAAAACGCAATAAATGATGCCAAAAGAAGAAGTGCAACACTGCGCTTTCTTTTGCGCATCAACACAATCAGCAGTAAAAATATTGCAAAGAACCAGATGGCAAGAGAGAGCTCAAAATTGCCCTGAATATTTCTTAAGTCATAACTTGGCAATGCCTTAACCTGATCAGCATTTTCAATTCCGAGGGCAATCAGATGTTTCTCGGCTTCATTTAAAGTCAGGTCTTTGAATGGAATTCCACTCCATGAATAGCCGGGAGTGGATTCAGTAGCAGCCATGACATGCAGGTCAGGATGCCTGTTTTGCACCCTGTTCAGATCAGTAAAAAATTCATCCAGGCCGGTTTCATATAGTGAAGGATGCTCCTGAGAAACTCCGAGCAGCTGTGGAATCGGATCCAGCCCGAACTTGATCGTGTAGCGATCATGTTCTCCGAACACCAGCGTATCAATCCCCCGCTTTTTCGCCAAACCGGCCAGCATATCCATATCGTGAGCACCGTCAGAGTGATTACTGCGCACATCAAGAAGTACCCGCCTGGATTCGGGAAGAGCTTTCAGTTCATCAATCACCACATAGCCGGATGTAGCGCCCTGACCAGTTATTTCGGTCTTGTTTTTGGTATCTGATGCATTTGAGGGCTTGGTTGCAGCCGGTTCGGAGAGGTGGGCACTTGCATCAATCATCTGCTTTAGCTTTTCGAGACTCACATCTTTGGCATGCGTGGACTGAACCGTAAAAAGCAGAAGCGTGAAACAAGACAGAATCAGAACTCTATTCATCATCACAGACTTCCCCATATACCTCTGACAATCCATTCATCATGGCCTCCACCGAATAGTGATCTGCTCTCGCACGGGCATTTTCCCCCGTCACAAAACTCCATTCAAAAAGCAGGGCTTGTGCCACTTCTGCTGCATCATCTGCATTAACCACTCGGCCAACCTCATCATCCACCAGTTCACTCAAGCCACACACATCACTCACCACACAGGGAAGTGATGCGGAAAATGCCTCCACTACAGCTCGACCCATCCCCTCATTATGGGAGAGCAGTGCAAAACAACGGG
>JBEQLD010000068.1:0-10158 GCA_040326115.1 Mariprofundaceae bacterium
CTGGCTGTTGCCGGGGCATGGATGGGAATCCTTCTGGTCTGGCTTAATGATCTGTTGAAACCCGACAATCGGGGTGGAATGTCTCATGGGCATCGTAGAGGCAGGTCATGAGCGTTGCCCAGCAGTATACCCACCAGCAGGATGCATCGATTCTGAGTGATCCGGAGAGGTTGCTGGAGGAGTATCTTCCACTGATCCGATATCATGCTGATCAACTGATGCGCAGAACTCCGGACTCCATTGAATTGGATGATCTTATTGATTCTGGTGTATTGGGCTTGCTTGATGGCGCTCAACGCTTTGATCTGGGTCGGGATGTGCAGTTTAAAACCTTTGTCTCCTATCGGGTGCGCGGGGCGATGATCGATTACCTGCGAGCCTTTGACTGGATGCCCCGAAGCCTTCGTGACAGCTCTAAAGAGCTACAGCGTGCACTGCTTGAACTGGAACAGAAACATGGCCGTCCTGCTGAAGAGAGTGAGATTGCCAGTCACCTGGGAATTAATCTGGATCTGTATCGCCAGCGACTGGATCAGGTTCGGATGATGACGGTGGTTCATTTTGATGATCTGCCATCGATCAATGGTGGTGATGACGAGCTCTCTGTGCTTGAGGTGCTTTCCGGTGATCCCGAGATGATGCCTGAGCGGCAGACAGCCATGAACGAGTTTATCGGGCGCCTTGCCGAGGCCATTGAGAGACTGCCAAAGCGGGAAGCAGTCCTGTTGACGCTCTACTACTACGAAGAGTTGACCATGAAAGAGGTTGCATTGATTCTGGGATTGACCGAATCACGTGTTTCTCAGATTCATAGCCAGATGGTTCTGCGTCTTCGCGGGATACTGGATCTGGACCTGGATTAGGGCTAAACAATGCCTCCCCCGGATAATATTTCACCCATCAGCCCATACGCACCCGGTAAGCCCGTTGTGCCTCGCAGACAGGTTCCTGAAGAGAGAAATCAACAGGAAGAGAATTCTGAAAAACCGGCGAAAAAAAATAAGAAACCCGCCCCTCAACCTGAAGAGAACAGACAGGAAAAAAGTGGGCCTGGAGTAGATAGATATGCCTGAATATCTGGATAGTGAAACGCTCTCTATGCTTTTTGATATTGTGCTGATTCTTTCAGTTGCAGGACTCTGGATTCTCTGGTGGAGACAGGTGAAGCAGCGACGGAATATTGAGCAGATGCTGGCGGAAGCATCAACGCAGTTGCAGGAAGCGACGCTGATGCTAAATCAGGCGCTGGTACAGATTCAGGATCTTCAACCTCAAAGTGAGTCGGAAAATATTGCTCCGATTGCAGCCGGTAGTGCCGGAAATATGCTGGAGAAAGAGCAGCTTAAACAGAAAATCAGGGAAAAGGTTAGTGAGGGGGTCACGGTTGGCCTCGAGGAGCAGAGCCAGTCTACTGCCAATATCTCGCAGGTTGCACAGATGCTGCGCCTTCAACGGGAGGGAGCGACACCTGAAAAAATTGCGCAACAGCTGAACATTCCTCTGGCTCAGATTAAATTGATGTTGATGCTGCAGTCCTCCCCGAAGGTTTAGTTCAAACATGATTAATCTCATCGGAGCCCAATTGCTCAGCTTGCCTCAGGGAGCCAAACCTGCAACGGCCACACAGTTGGCATGGCCAAATGGATCAATTCTTTCTGCTCGAATGGTGCCGGGAGATTCACCCGGAAATGTCATACTTATGTTGGGTGGCTATCGTTTTCTGGCAAAAGTTCCGGCTAACACCCCGATGGGTAATATATGGTTGCAACTGGTGAATCGGGAACTTCCCGCTCAGTTTCGTCTGCTCAGTGATTTCAGAGCTGCTTCGTTGCTGGCAAGGATGCTGGCAAACAGAATGAAATCACAGGATCAACCGGGTCAGGAGAAGTCTGGAGGAGATCAGAAGTCTCAGCAGGCAGCCAGGAAGAAGATTGAGCAGGGTCAGCCATTTCAGGTGGAGACAGGCTCAGATGGTAAGCGTTTGATGTTAAGAGACCCACTGGATGGATCTCCTCGCGGTGTAGTGAACGCGTCATCGGATGAGTACAGTTTTTTACTGCATGGACGGGCTGATCTGGATCACCTTGGCCCGGTAGCGTTTGCTCTTGAGGGATCAGCAAATCAGCCATGGAAGCTGAAGCTTTATGCAGGTAGTGATTCCAATATCTCTAAGCTCAGGCCCGTTTTCATTCAATGGCTGGAAGAGCATGCGGATAGCGAAGAGTTCTCTTCGAAGCTACATATCGAGGGGAAACTGATGGGTGGTTTGCCGGAGAGATTTGAGACACTAGGGAATCTCCACGGCTAGAACCAAAAGCTATTATCGATTATTAACCTTCGGCTAAAAACGGATGTTTGCTAGAATTAAATTCAAGGTTTCCGACTAGGCCGCGCATCTTCTCCGCCATAAAAGAAAATCTCCTGTCGAGGATATTCCAGGCCTTCAACAGGTAACAGCGCCTCGAATCTGGCAACCTCACTCTTTTTACCGCGCGTTTCAGGGTGTTTGGCAATTAAAAATGAACAGATATCGCAATACTCTTCAATCGAAATTTCATAAGTTCCGACCTGTTTTCCGAGAATAATGATATCTTCCTTATCAAAGCCAATCAAAGGTGAAAGAAGTGGCAGAGGGCTGGCATCATAGATGGCATTGATGTTTTCCAGTGTCTGACTTGCCACCTGTCCAAGCGAATCGCCGGTGACCAATGCGGAGGCCTTCACCTCTTCGGCTACCAGAGCTGCAGAGCGAATCATCTGCCGTTTGTAGATAATCATGCGATAGCGATCCGGTACCATGGCAATGGCATGACGTTGAAACTCCTCCAGATCAATCATGATTAACTGCACTCGCCCCTGGTATTTAGAGAGCTGTCTAGCCAAATTATGAATTTTGGAGAAGTCTCGATTAATGGTGCTGTTGTAGAGATGGACCAATACCACCTCCATACCGCGCTTCATCATCGTATAGGCCGCTACAGGTGAATCAATACCACCGGAGAAAAGCACGACGCCTCTACCCGATGTGCCCACAGGAAGACCGCCGATACCTCTACGTTTATCGGTATAGATATAGACCTCTTCATGGCCTACTTCCACATGGACTGTAATTTCAGGGTTCTTGAGATTTACTTCCAGATTAAGTTCATTCTTTAGATAACCGCCCACTTCCAGGTTTATCTCCGGGCTGGTCATAGAGAAACGTTTATTGCTCCGACGCGCGCTCAATCGGAACCTGCGCCCGGCAACATCACCATGCGCCTCTGTCACAGCCTGTTTGGCAACATCACGCATAGAGTCCAAATCCAGCTCTGCTATATAGACAGGTGCAAAATTGCGTATCCCGGGAATCAGAGCAAGATGCTCGAGACTCTCTTCTGTCACCTCATCCATATCGATCAGCATCCGATCATACTGGCGCTCAACCTTTTTAGGTTTGAGAAGACGCTTTAAGTTTCTGGCCATCTGCTGCTCGAATGAACGCCTGTTTTTACCCTTGAGTGAAAGCTCACCAAAATGAATCAATATTTTCTGCATCGCCGCAACCTAGCGGTTTATTAAAAAGATGCAGCTCTGCTTATCATTATGCCCGTGCTTCCAGGGCCATTCGCTTAAAGGTTGACCTTTATACATTATATTATAATGTTCTGATTTATTAAGGTGTCGTCACTCAATAACGATACCTGTCTGATGAGGTGACATGATGAATACGGAAACACTGAACTTTGCGATTGGTGAGGTTCAGAAAAAAATAGAGACCCGAAACAAAACGAAAATCATTGTTACCTTTATCCTTGCTGCGTTAATATTTGCTCCCATTGTGCTGATTATTGAAGCACCGTCTGGTGGAAGGTTTGCATCAGGAACCGGAGCACTTCTTATACTCTGGTTGGCAATTTCAACTGTTATCGGCCATACCGTGTCAGGGATTCTGTTTGCGTGTAAAACTGATGAGCTGAATCTTTCACTGGAAATGGCGAATGCCATCGTAAACATCTCAAAAAAACTTGGTGTAGATCAGGAAGAAAACTGTGATGAGAAACAGGAAAGTGAAAGCAGTTCAGAAGATTCCCGGACCTAAAGCCTCTACCCGGAGCTTATGACGCTTTTAAAATAGTGTTCCGCCTGTTCCAGCTCATTTTCACTGAATACACGGATACCGTTGGATTCCAGAATTATTGTGGTGACTCCCTGACCGGCAATCTTTCTGTGCGAAAATGCTCCATTATTTATCAGTGAACTTCCGCAGGAGGGGCTTCCCTCTTTTAGAATGGCAACATGGATATTGTTTTCCCGGCATAAGGTCAGTGCTTTTTGCGCTCCAAGTTCGAAAGGTTCAGAAACATCTTCACCTTCGATATTGATAATGCGCTTATCAGGTTGAATTTCAGCAGGCGGACGGGGAACAGGAAGGCCGCCTTCAACTTCAGGGCAGACAGTGATAAAAACACCACTTTTTTTCCATTTTTCTATGATTTTAGAACTATTTGCGCTGTTTTTTCCATCAAAACGGACATTTTCACCTATTAGACAGGCGGAAATAAGAATCTTCTGCATCAAGCGTTCTCCAGTGGCGGTTGGAGTATTGATGAGATGGATATGAATGACATTGATTCAGACTAGCGGCCTGCCGCTCATAAAAAAAGCCCGCCAGAGGCGGGCTTTTTAAAACTTCATAAGGTAAAACCTTTCTTAGAAGCGGTCTTCACGAGGCTTTGCCTCATTTACACGCAGGTTACGTCCACTAACTTCCGCTCCATCAAGAGCTTCAATAGCAGCATTGCCTTCATCACTACTGGACATCTCAACAAAACCGAAGCCACGGCTACGGTCAGTTTCGCGATCCATGATCACTTTTGCACTGGTAACATCACCATACTCTGCAAACACTTCATGCAGCTCCTGGTCATCAGTACGGAAAGAAAGGTTTCCAACATAAATATTCATACTTAAATAATCCTCAATAATATCAAAACTCAAATCCACAGATTTGGACTTCACCAAAGGTGGCGGCCATTAACCCGTGGAAAAAATCAATGATAAAATCATCGGGAAGGAACGTGCACTACTGACAAAATCGCGGCCAGTATAAGGGAAAAGCGTTGTACGGCAAGAAAAAAGCCCGCTCTGTTTTCACAGAACGGGCTTTATATGGTACCGGAGACTGGACTCGAACCAGCACGGATTGCTCCACTACCCCCTCAAGGTAGCGTGTCTACCAATTTCACCACTCCGGCAGGGGGGCTTGTAAAAGCAATTGGCATGGACGCCAATTGCGGGTCAATCACTCAGCTGTTGGTAGACCGTCGTCAGCTGTGTTGCTTTTCAATGCGTTGGGATTAAAACCTTCATTCGTAACAGGTCCTGATTCAGGAATAGACTCAGTCTGCACAGGCTGAGCAATATTACGTTCTACTACAGAACCAGCATCCTGCTGGGTGAAGAATGCAAGTGTCAGACTTGTGGTCATAAACGCTGCCGCTAGAAAGCCAGTCAACTTACCAAGGAATGATCCTGAACCACGGCTTCCAAACAGCGTCTGGGCTCCACCGCCACCAAAAGATACACCCATATCAGCACCTTGGCCGCGCTGAACCAGCACTACGACAATTAGCAGCAATCCAACCAGTACATGAAGTACTATCAACATTGTAGTCATTCGACTCTCCTCAACCCGCTACGCTTGCAGCGGCTTCAACAATTTGCATAAAGGAGTCAGCATTAAGACTGGCTCCACCCACCAATGCGCCTTCAACACCTTTACAGGCCATCAGCTCTTTGGCATTACCCGGATTCACACTGCCACCGTAAAGTACGCGGCAATCCTTACCCAGACGTTGTAACTCTTCGTGTACAAAAGCATGTGTCTCAACCACCATCTCCGGTGTTGCTGTCTTGCCTGTACCAATGGCCCAGACCGGTTCATAAGCAACCGTCAGTGGCTTATCTTTTGGTGCACCCTTCAACACAGCCAGCTGTTCAGACAGCACGTGATTGGTCACACCCTCTTCACGCTGCTCAAGTGTCTCACCGATACAGAGGATCGGCTCAAGACCATGCAACCATGCAGTATTCAACTTGGAGCGAATCTGCGCGTTGCTTTCGCCAATAACGCTGCGGCGTTCCGAGTGACCAAGAATAACATAATGGCAACCTGCATCACGCAACATCAAAGGACAGATTGAGCCGGTAAAAGCACCCTTATCCTCGTAATAAACATTCTGCGCACCCAGTGCGATACCTTTGTCACTCAAAGGTTTGCTCATCGGATGAAGAAGTGTAAAAGGTGGCATCAAGCCAATTTCTACATGCTCGGGTGCAGGGTTTTCACGCAACTCTGCAATGAAATCTTCTGCATCCTGAATTAAACCGTTCATTTTCCAGTTTCCTGCAATCAGACACCGTGTTGAACTACTCATACCACCCTCCTTCAAGACATTAATAAGCACTAAAATAGGGCGCGAAGTGTAGGAAAAATGACCCCTAAAGCAAGAGAAACCGCAATAAAACTACAGAACACTCGCCAAGGAGAAGACAACGGCTATGGTTTGCCCATGTCAGACTATCACAAACCGATCGCAAAGAAGGCACTGGGCCAGCACTTTTTGAAAGACAGAAGAGCCATCCAGATCATTGCTGAAGCCATTCCTGAAGGAAGTTCAGCCATTGAAATCGGACCCGGGCCGGGCGCCATTACCGAGGCTCTTCTTGATCGGGTTGGTACTCTGACCGTGATTGAAAAAGATGACCGTTTTGCCACGCACTGGTCAGAAGTTGCCCAAGCCAGAGACAATCTCTCTGTTGTGCATGGTGATGTCCTGAAGGTGTTGAACGATACAGTCGGCAAGGTAAAGCCGGAATGGATTGCCGGAAACCTTCCATACAATATCAGCGGGCCTCTTACAGCCCAGCTTGCCAGTTATCCACTATCCGGTGGCATGGTGTTGATGTATCAACGCGAAGTGGGTGACCGGATCATGTCCCCTCCGGGCAGCAAAGTTTATGGAGGCCTAAGCGTTCTCGCCTGCCATCACTACAGTGTGAAACGGCTGCTGCTGCTTCCGCCGGGAGCATTTTCGCCGCCTCCCAAAGTTCACTCCGTCGTGCTTCTGTTTACACCGCACGGCAACAAGCCGGAGTGTGCCTATGAAGCACTGCAAAAAATGGTTCGCAAAGGATTTATGCATCGACGTAAAACCATTGCCAATAATATGAAAGGATTACTCAGTGCAGAGCAATTGGAATCTATCGGAATCAACCCGGGACTAAGACCGGAACAACTTGATTACAGTGCCTGGGTAGCCATGACACTGGCACTACAAAAGAACGGTAGTTAGCTGGCTGCCGGCCAGGAGCCGGTCTCTGTGCCTGTAACGCGGTAGAGCGGAGCCACATCGCTGGGTGAGTTTTTGGTGACATTAAGATCGTGCAGCAGGCCATCTTTCACTCTGTAAATCCAGCCATGCACATGTAGCTCATTACCACGCTCCCATGCATTTTGTACAATGCGGGTATGGCATAGATTATCAACCTGACGGATCACGTTGAGTTCACAGAGTCTGTCCACTCGGGCTGCCTCATCCATCTTCTCCAGATCTAATTGATGCAGCATGTAGGTGTCACGAATATTGCGAATCCAGTTATCTACAATCCCGTGATGCTGTCTCTCCATCGCAGCTTTGACACCGCCACAGTCATAGTGGCCGGTGACAAAAATATGCTTCACACCCAGCACATCCACCGCGTACTGAACTGCAGCAAGTACATTCAGATCGGTGTGAGGAACCTGGTTGGCCACATTTCGGTGAACAAAAACCTTGCCCGGTGCCAGACCAATAATTTCATTGGCAGGAACACGTGAATCAGAGCAGCCAATCCACATATATTCCGGATTCTTAATCTCTGACAGCTGTTTGAAGAAATCCGGATTCTTAGAAGTCTGCGCCTCGGCCCAGTTGCGATTATTTTCAAGTAACTTTTCAGGATTACACATAGGCAGGGAATTTACGTGTTCGCCACCCATTTTGCCAGTTCGTCTTTGCGATCCAGCGCGTAGAGCTCGTCACAGCCGCCCACATGTCGATCATTGATGAATATCTGAGGTATGCTGCGTGCACCTTTGGCGCGCTCAAGCATTTCAATGCGCTTTTCCGGATCGGCCTGCACATCATACTCGGTAAACTCCAGTCCCCGTTGCTTTAACAAGGACTTTGCCCGTACGCAGTAGGGGCAAAAGCCACCCGAATAAATTTCAATATCCGCCATATTTTTAATCCTTATTTGTGATGCAATGTTCGCGCCAGTGAAAAGGCATAGACCGGTTGCTGTAGACTGCGCAGCGCTTTTGAAGCGCAATGGAGTGTTGCCCCACTGGTCAGGATATCGTCTACAACCCAAATGCGCCCGGAAACATGCCTTTTCAACTGAATTGACTGTAGATAGTCGTTATTCAGGTGAAAACTCTTACGGAGATTCTTTCGGCGTGCAACTCCGGAGAGTGCTGATTGTCTCTTCTGCTCGCCATGACGGCGAAGCAGTTGCCACTCCCATTTACAGCCGACGACATCTGCAATCATGCGCGTCAGATCTGCTGCATGATGTTGTCCGCTTTTGCGCATTCTTGAGAGCGGCATGGGGACCGGCAGCAACAGATCATCCGGTTTAAACACTGTTTTCAACCTCTGGCTGGAAGTTTTAATGAGCCAGTGAACAGCTGCATCATCGCCGCCTAGCTTCCAGGCTAAAATCGCACTCCGGACGGCACCCTGATAGGCAAAAAGAGTATTTGTTTCAACCTGAAAGGGTGGTGATCTCAGGCATTTTCCACACGGGCCGGGGGCGAGATCTTTACTTAACTCTTTCCCGCATCTGTTACAGACAGCACTAACAATTGGCTTAATATCCTGCAGGCAATCTTTGCAGCAGCCCGATCCATCCACAGGAACATGGCAAAAAAGACAGCATGGCGGAAAGAGCAAATCCCCAGTCTGGTTTACCCAATTCCTGCATTTGGTTGACAGCCTTCCCGTAGCAAAGAGCATGGCGCAAATGTCTGATAGTCGCAATTGGTTCAAATCCATACCGCCTAAACGCAGAAGAAAGCTTCTCTCTTCTCAGCGCAGGGGTCACTCTATCGAAGTCGATGGCAAGCAGATGGTGAACTTTGCTTCTAATGATTATCTGGGGCTGGCCACACATCCGAACCTTTGTGATGTAGCTGTTCAGGAGATTAAGGCACACGGTCTGGGCAGTGGTGCATCCCGCCTTATTTCCGGGGATGACCCTCTTCTTCACAGGCTCGAACATGAGCTTGCAGCATGGAAAGGATTTGAAGCATGTCTTATAATCGGTTCCGGCATGCTTACCAATATCGGCCTGCTTCAGGCGCTAGCCAATCGACACACCCATCTTTTTGCCGATAGATTGAACCACGCATCACTGGTCGATGGCGCAAGACTCAGCGAAGGCAATACCCATCGTTTTAATCATCTTGATATGAATCAGCTTGAGCAGATGCTCAGGAAACATCATGCAGATCAGCGCATTATAGTCAGTGATGGCGTCTTCAGTATGGACGGGGATGTTGCAGACCTTACTGTATTAATAGAACTGGCCGAACAGGAAGATGCACTGCTGCTGATTGATGACGCTCATGGTACGGGCGTAGTTGGTAATCAGGGCAGAGGACTGACTGATGCAGCAGGTGTTGCCGGGCATGATCGACTCATTGAAACAGGCACTTTTGGTAAGGCGTTCGGCTGTTACGGGGCATTTATTCTTGGCACGGCTGAAATGATCGAGGGCTTGCGCCAGCGCATGCGTACACTGATCTATTCGACAGCTCTGCCCGCTGCACTTCCGGCTGCTGCACTGGAGGCCTTGAAACTGATCCGGCAGGGCGATGTTGTTCGGCAGCTGCAATCCAATCTTTCCCTGTTCAAACAGGAGGCTGCCGGTCTGCCTCTCATGCCTTCCGAAACACCCATTCAACCACTGCTGGCAGGTAGTGATGTTGATGCACTGAAGATGTCGAAACAACTTAAACATGCAGGATTCTTTGTCTCTGCCATTCGCCCTCCAACTGTTCCGGAGGGTACATCAAGACTGCGTATCACCCTCTCCGCCGCCCACTCTGAGGAACAGATTCATCAACTTGTG
>JBEQLD010000069.1:0-10156 GCA_040326115.1 Mariprofundaceae bacterium
CCGTCTGCACATCCCGATTACACCCTCCTGGCAGTTTGGTATGACCCGGCCAGGTGTTCTGCTTATGGGTGTTCTGTCTGGACTCTGGCTGGCGGCGTTCTACTCTGGAAATAATCTCTTATACCTTTGCGGCTCCATGTTGACAGCCTTGGCTCTTGCATCGGTCTGGCAGGCTGTCCGGCTGTTGAGAGTTGCGCCACGGCTGGCCGCATTTTTTCCGGACAGTACTCAAGCCGGTGAGTCTTACATTTTACGCAGACAGTTAAATTGTCTGCTTCCTTATGTTGGCTTTATTGATTTGGAATGGACGTTCGGTAGCCAGGTGGTTGCATTGCAGATGCGGGTCGATGAACTGACAACACTCTCTGGCAGACTGAAAGCAGAAAAAAGAGGTGTATTCAGGCTAAAGAGGCAGCAATTGATGACGGCAGCACCTCTGGGATTATGGAAGATAAGGTATTTACGAGATGATCCGGTTGACTGGATTGTACTGCCAAGGCCTTGTCCATGGTCGCCAGGCATGTTTGGAGCCGATAACCAGTCGCAACCCTATGAAGGAGATGAGTTGCGCGACCTGCGTGGTTATGTTCCGGGAGATGCGATGTCCCGCATCCACTGGCGTAAAGCTGCAACAGATATGACACGCTGGTCAGTTAAACGTTTTGAACAATTCGAACCTGCCACTGATGTTATGAAGCTTCGGGTTGATCTTCGACTTCCTGAATCCATGAACAGAGAGATATTTGAAGAGTCGTTTGAGAACCTGCTGGGCCAGGTGTGGTCCTGGGTAGATGGCCATGATCAGAAAGGGGAGAAGAGTCTCCAGATAGTGCTGGGCCAGCAGATGTTCGATCTCTCTCATCCAGAGCAGAGAGGGATGTTTATAAGGGCACTTGCTGAAGCAGCGCCACAAACATCTCCTCCCTCAGGTCAGGGTGGATTACTGCTCTCTCTGGTGGATGCATCGTGATTTCCACTCATCCATATTCCTCACGCCTGATTCTTGTCGAGCGTTTAACACTTGCAGTTCTATTGTCCGGCGTTGCATCTCTGGCCCTCTCTGACTTTGTCAGTCCATTCTATTGGGGAGTGGTTGTGTTGGTTTCAGCGGTACGGCTCTGGTATGGACCGGGGTTTAGCCTGACAGAGATGCAGGCCAGTATGATTGGCTGGGCAGGTTTTGTATGGGTGGGTCTGGAGCTGCTACTGGGCAGGGCGCTGGTTGTCGCCTTTACCGATTTTTTACTGATTCTCTCTCTGGCAATTGTGATTGAAGAGGCAACACCCCGCAATCAACTACATAGAATGTTAACTGGTTTTTTCCTGATTTTGGGTGCAGCCGTGCTTACAGATAGTGTTCTTTATGTGATTCCTCTGGCCTGTTTTATCTGGTTTGTCTGGCGGGCATCCCAGTCTCTATATGGGATGCAATTGGCAGGTGATGACCTTCCGCTTAAATCATGGCGATCAGATGTCAAAGTTGTACTGGGGATGACAGTCATCACCGGCCTGCTATTTATCATGTTACCCCGTTTCGATTTTCAAACTTATCTGAAACCTGTGCAGCCACGCATGCAGACCAGTGGTTTCTCATCCAAGGTTCAACTGGGAGATTTTGCCCGCACACTTGACGCAACCGTTGTTCTCCGTGTTGAAGCGGTGGGAGAAGAGCCTGAACTGTTTCGGAAAAAGATGATGGGGCGATACTGGCGAGGCCTGTCACTTGTCAGATATAGCGGAAATGGTTGGGAGGCTGTGCCCGAAAAACGCCTTACTCACTGGCAGAAGGGGAGCAATGCTTCGCTCACGGATAGAGCATCAGATTTGAAATTTGCCGTTTATAGAGAGGCGAGTGATCATCTGTTTGTATTCGTTCCCGATGGGTTGAAAAAGATTGTTCAGATACCTGCAAGCCTCAATTTGGATGATCAGGGAAGCATCCGTTTTAATGCATCCCCATCACGGCGCATGCGAATTGTCATGCAGTCAGCGGGACGAACACCCTTATTGGATCAGCTTCGCGCTCCACTCCCGCAGGAGAGCTCTCAATCATCTGTTCCGGAAGAGCTCACCAGATGGACGGAATTGGTCGTGGGTGATCTGGCTGGTTCATCTGAGAAACTCAATCAGCTAATGATGGAGCTTAAGGGTTGGGAGTATGATCTTAATGCACCTGTTGATGATGAGAGCCCCGTCGCGTCATTTTTGGAGCTTAAGCGTGGACACTGTGAACTCTATGCTACAACTCTGGCACTGGCAGCCAGATCGATGGGGATTCCTTCCAGAGTTGTGAACGGTTATTACGGAGGTGAGTGGAATGAGTTGGGTGGTTTTTATCTTATTCGGCAACAGCATGCTCACAGCTGGGTTGAAGCGTGGGTTGATGGGCGCTGGCAGCGATTTGATCCAACACCGGCTTCGCGTTGGCAGCTCTCCGCTATTCGATTCCCTGCACTGGATGAGGTCTGGGAGAGTGTAAAATTAAGCTGGTATCGATATGTGCTTGAGTTTCAGGATTCAGATCGGAGCCAGACATTTAAATCATTGATAAGCCTGTTGAAAACTTATGCATGGTGGGTTGTTTTAATTGTGGCTGGAATAGGTTTCATTGTCCTGTTAAGAAGAAGTGGATTTACTCTCCCCCGCTTTTCCATGTCGAGAGGTCTTTATGCCATGCTGGACAGGTGGTTGGTGAAGCGAGGTGTTGAGAGGGAGTTATATCAGCCTTTGCGATATCTCTCTGCGCCAGCAGGTGTTCAGGAAGAGAAGTGGCAGGAATTTATTCGAAGATGGGAGCATCAGGCCTATGGAGAGAACAAAAGCTGGAGCCGATGGGAGTTAAAGCGTCATCTGCGTGCGCTTTCCTGAGATCGCTGCTATATTCCGAAAAACTGACTCAAAATAAACTCTGATGGGGGGGTATCCTGTGGGTATTCTTGATGGAAAAAAAGGCCTTATTCTTGGCATTGCAAATGATAAATCCATTGCCTGGGGTGTAACACAGGCATGCAAGCGCGAAGGCGCCGAGCTCGGCTTTAATTATCTGGGTGATATGCTGGAGAAACGGGTTCGTCCACTGGCAGAGTCTGTGGATGCAACATTCATTGAGCCACTTGATGTGGGCGATGATGCCCAGATGGATGACTTCTTCGAAAAAGTTGAACAGAAGTGGGGCAAGCTCGATTTCATGGTTCACTCCATTGCATTTGCAAATAAGGACTCTTTAAGAAACCGTTTTTCAGATGTGAGTCGTGAAGACTTTCAGTTGGCAATTGATATTTCAGCTTACTCATTTGTTGCCTGCGCACAACGTGCAGCCAAGTTGATGGATGAGGGCGGCAGTATGGTAACTATGAGTTATCTTGGTGCGGTTCGGGCAGTACCGGGTTATGGCATGATGGGTGTTGCCAAGGCAGCACTGGAGGCATCTACCCGTTATCTTGCAGCAGACCTGGGCACAGATGGCATCCGGGTCAATGCAGTATCTGCAGGTCCTATCAGAACGCTTGCTGCATCAGCAGTTGGCGATTTTCGTAAACTGATGGAGAAGAGTGCACGTGGCTCCATGCTGGGTCGCAATGTTTCGCAGGAAGAGGTGGGTAATACAACGGCTTATCTTCTTTCTGATATGGCTTCCGGTGTTTCCGGTGAAGTGCATTATGTTGATAGCGGCTTCCATGTGGGCGCTGGCGATCCGGGCATCGAATAAGCTGTGTCGGGGTCATCTTTTGGTCAGATATTTCGTGTAGCTACTGCTGGCGAATCTCATGGCGCAGCTCTTGTAGCCATTGTAGAGGGTTGTCCTGCCGGAATTGAGTTGAATGAATCAGATATTCAACCGGATCTGGACCGCAGAAAACCCGGCCAGTCCAAGTACACCACCCAACGCAAAGAAGATGATATTGTAGAGATACTCTCCGGTGTCTTTGAAGGGAAAACTACGGGTTGTCCGATTGGACTTCTGATTCGTAATACCGATCAACGTAGTAAAGATTATTCAGAGATCAAAGATAAGTTTCGTCCGGGTCATGCCGATATGACCTATTTTGAGAAGTATGGCACGCGCGACTATCGTGGTGGTGGTCGTTCCTCTGCGCGTGAGACTGCGGTTCGCGTGGCGGCCGGAGCAGTAGCTAAAAAAATGCTCGCCAGCTCTGGAGTTACCATTCGTGGCTGGGTGGATCAGATCGGCCCTGTAAAAGTGGACTCAGATCGTTTCGACCTTGCTGAGATAGAAAAAAATCCTTTCTTCTGTCCCGATGCTGTAGCTGCTGAAGCGATGGCGGACTTTATGGACAGGCTTCGCAAGGAAGGGGACTCTATTGGTGCCGGAGTATCGGTGGAGGCTCATGGTATGATTCCGGGCTTGGGCGAACCTGTTTTTGATCGCCTGGACGCTGATATTGCCAAGGCGATGATGTCGATTCCTGCGGTTAAAGGCGTTGAAATTGGTGACGGTTTTGCCTGTGTTGAGGCCAAAGGCTCTGACTTTGGTGATGCCATGCGAAAAGAGGGTTTTACCAGTAATCATGCCGGTGGTGTGCTTGGTGGCATATCCAATGGAGATACCATCCGTGCACGTCTGGCGCTTAAGCCGACATCCTCTATTCTGAAATCACGTCCTACCGTGGATATTCACGGTAACGAGACGGATATCATTACCAAGGGTCGACATGATCCATGTGTTGGTATTCGTGCCGTTCCGATCGCTGAGGCGATGCTGGCACTGGTTTTGGCAGACCATATGTTAAGGCAGCGTTCCAGTAAGATATAAGCGGGCGATCTGTTAGATAGGCAGTGATTTAATCACTCTCTCTTCAAGCTCGGTTAATAATCACCAATTCGGATTCTTGATTTAAACTCTTTCTCGGGCTCAGGGGCTTCGCCGGTCGGTTCCTCTTCGGCAGGAGCCTCATCACTGGCAGGTTCATCTTCCCACTCATCACCGTTCTCTTCCCACTCATCGTCCTCTTCATCAGACTCTTTGGCAGGAGGGTTGCCATCATGGATCAGGAATTCACGGTTCTGCTGCCAGGCTTCCCGAGTGAAGATATAGGGATCGAGCGCAAGCTCATCACGCATATCCGATGCATCCAGAAGGCGTGATCTTTTATCGATGTACTTTAGCACTGCCAAGGGAATAGCGACTTGAGGTGCAAGAATCAGCCCCGCCCACAACAGGCCGTCTGTGGCGGCTTCAAAGATAAAGCTCGGTGTGTTTCGGACAGAGTTTGGTCCGAGGACCGGATAGACAATATATGCACCTTGTGAGAATCCCCATGTGGCAAGCGTCTGTCCGAAGTCTTCCTGATGCTTTTCAAGCCCGAAATTGCTGGCGACATCAATCAGCCCTGCAATTCCAACTGTGGAGTTAACAACGAAACGGGCAAAGTCCTCAAAACCCTGTTTAGCTTTGCCCTGCAGGAAGTCGTTTAAAATGGTGTTCGGGTAAGTGATATTGTCATAAAAGTTTGAAATAGCCTTACGCATTTTTACATCAGTTGCCGACATGTAGCCTTCGGCAAGTGGTTTCAGAGTGACCCTGTCCAGCTTGTCATTGAAGGAGTCGGTTGCGCGGTTCACTCCCTCAAAGGGGTCGCGATCGTTTTGAACAGTTGCACAGCCGGAAAAAAACAGTAGCCCCACCACAAGCATGGCAGACAACAACCGTTGGTTCAGAACCCCTTCAAAATTCATAGCGGCAGATTATGAATGTAAAATGCAGTGATTGCTATGGGCAAGGGTTGGGTTGAGAGACGTGAATCGTTTCAATCTCTTTTATCAATTCATCCGAAAGTAGGATATCAACAGCGGCAATATTCTCTTTCAACTGCTCCATCGTGGTTGCACCGATGATGTTTGAAGTGATAAATGGCCTGCTGTTAATAAAGGCCAGCGCCATTTGAGCAGGGCTCATTCCAAACTTGAGGGCCAGTGAAACATACTTCTCTGTTGCATGGACGCCTTCAGGATTCGAGTAGCGTGAATAGCGATCAGCAAACAGGGATAGTCGACTCCCTTTCGGCATTTTTCCATGGCTGTATTTTCCCGAAAGCATACCGAAACCAAGAGGAGAGTATGCAAGAAGGCCCACCTGCTCACGGAGTGATATCTCTGCCAGACCGATTTCAAAGCTTCGGTTAAGCAGGTTATAGGGGTTCTGAATGGACTGAATGCGCGGGAAATTATCGGTTTCAGCCGAGCGCAGATACTGGGTGGTACCCCAGGGCGTTTCATTGGAGATGCCAATATGGCGAACCTTCCCCTGCTCAACCAGTTCATTGAGAACCTCCAGCGTCTCCTCAATTGGAGTCGTGATGGATTGATCCTCTGCTGTGTATCCCAAAGTTCCAAAGAAGTTGGTGTTACGCTCCGGCCAGTGCACCTGATAGAGATCAAGGTAGTCGGTTTTTAAGCGTTTAAGCGTGTCATCCAGTGCGCCTGTGATGTTTTTTCGATTCAGCTTCGGGTCACCGCCACGAATATGTGAACACCACTCTCTGGGTGAAGCCACTTTACTGGCCAGGATAATATCATCTCGCTTTCCGGACTGTTTTAACCAGTTGCCAATGATGGATTCGGTAGCGCCGTAGGTCTCTGCCTCTGGAGGCACCGGATAGAGTTCGGCGGTGTCGACAAAATTAATGCCCCGGTCCATCGCATAATCGAGCTGCTCAAAGGCTTCTGTCTGCGTGTTCTGCTTTCCCCATGTCATCGTGCCAAGGCAGATAGGTGTGACATGAATATCGGTATTGCCAAGCTGTCTTAGTTTCATCATACGCTTTTTACTGGAGCTCACCCTTTCTGTCTAATGATCTATAATCATAAAACCTGTCTGTCATAGGAGGTAAGCATGACAAAAAAGCTCCAGACCTATGAGGGAGACGAGATCACGGTCAATTTTGATCCATCCCGCTGCATGCATGCGGGCAACTGTGTTCGTGAGCTTCCGGAGGTGTTCAGGCCGGAGTCCAGAGGCCGTTGGATTTTCCCCGATGAGGCCGATGCAGAGGTGCTGGCTGCCATGGTTCTCACCTGCCCATCAGGCGCACTGACTTACACCGTAAACGGAGTCGAGCATGCCGGGAATAAGCCGGCGGAAAACTGTGCCACGATTATGCCCGGCGGCCCCCTCTACCTGCATGCCGAAATGAACATAAACGGGGAGGATCAGCCAACCTGTCGTGCATCGTTGTGCCGCTGTGGCGCCACACAAAATCCCCCATACTGTGACAATTCCCATAAGGCCGCTGGATTCAAAGATGACGCTCAGGTGAATACAAATGCTCTGGAAGATGTGGCAACAGATTGCTGTCTGGAAATTCAATCGATTAAAGATGGCCCTCTACTGATCAAAGGCGGCTGCAAACTACAAAATATCAAGGGTGAGGCCGTAGCATGCTGTGAACAGCTTGTCTTGTGCAGGTGCGGAGCATCATCCAACAAGCCTTACTGTGATGGCAGCCATATCGTGGCCGGGTTTAAGTCAAAATGACTTGAGAATATCCAGACTTGAGAATGTCCGCCTTCGGCCGGAAGAAGTCATTTGCTTAAAGCTGACCTTTTACATCTGTGTGGACAAGACCAGTCCCCTATAGAAAAAGCCTCTCGGTTACCAACACTCGCGCAGCCATGGTGATTACTAGGAGAATGAACATGGCATTGAATCAAACTATTCACTAATTCAATAATAACATTTGGAGCAAATGGTTTCACAAGATGCATACATGCTTTGGTTATATATTTTGATTGAGTGTCAGGCTCACTCGTCATTACAACAAACTTTAAACCTGGCTTAAGTTTGGATACGGAACTCATCATTTCGTAACCATTCATCTTTGGCATATTCACATCTGTGAATACGGCGATAGGGCTTTTAAAGCTAGGTTCCTTTACAAAATTAATGTAATCCTGCGGGCAACTAAAAGACATTGCCCTATAGCCATGAGACTCAAGGATAGTGACCACAATTTTACCAATGAGCTTAGCGTCATCTACAACATGAAACATTTCGCGAACAGTATCCGATGATTTAAGAATGGGTATCGCATGAACATGCTATATTAGGAGAGGCTGTGAATGACCGCTTTTAGCCAAAAGCGGACGTTCGTGATGTTAAGCTTTTGCGCCGGAAAGGTTCAGGCCGATCACGCCTGCGATAATCAATAGGATGCTGGCTGCTTTTAACAGGTTCATGGGCTCTTTGAAGAAGAACACACCAATAATGGCGATCAGTGCAGTTCCGATACCTGCCCAGATGGCGTAGGTCATACCGACTTCCAAGCGTTTCAGAGCCAGCGCCAGGAGTGCAAAAGAGGCGAGATAGAGTGTTATTGTCAGTGCAGTAGGTAGCAGTTTGGAAAAACCATCGGAAAGCTTCATGGCTGTCGTTCCGGCAACTTCAAAAACAATGGCAAAACTCAGATAAATCCAGTGCATATGTTTTCCCTCCTATTTTGGTGAAACTCTCTCTATCAGTGTTTCAGGCTCAATCACCAGAAATTCACCGGCTGCCAGTCCGGTGCTATCCAGTGAAAGGGCACCAATATCGGTTCTGGTCAGCTCAGTGACATGATTCCCTACGGCTGCAAACATTCTGCGAACCTGATGATAGCGGCCTTCATGCAGCACAAGAATGGCCTGTTTTTCGTTCACAGTTTCCATCTCTGCCGGAAGGCATGGCCTGTCATCATCTTCAAGCAGCAGCTTTCCACTGGCGAAGCGTTCCGCTTCATCTCCCTGAAGTGGACGATCCAGAGTGACTGCATAGGTTTTTGAAATATGATGTTTAGGACTGGTCAGGTGATGGTTGAGTTTTCCGTCATCGGTGATAATCAACAGTCCTGAAGTCTCTTTATCCAGTCTTCCTACAGGGGAGAGAGGTGGTTTTCGATGTTGCCACTGTTCCGGCAGATCATCATAGATCAGTCGGCCCTCCTCTTTGCGTGAGCAGGTGGTGCCGAGTGGTTTGTGGTAGATCAGTGTGAGCCCATCCGGGTGATCCAGAGCTTCACCATCAAGCTCTAC
Organism: Mariprofundaceae bacterium; assembly: GCA_040326115.1. GTDB lineage: Bacteria > Pseudomonadota > Zetaproteobacteria > Mariprofundales > Mariprofundaceae > WSZY01. Next base: position 9,028 of record JBEQLD010000069.1, read on the forward strand.
AAGGTGCGGATTCACTTTTTGAGATGGAGATTTAACCACTTCACCATCACATATGATGGCGCCCTGTTTCACCCAGATTTTTACATCTTTGCGTGAGCCATAACCAAGGTTTGAGAGCAGCTTATCCAGCCTTTCGGTTTTTGTGTTTGTATTCATCTGAACGTTACCTGTCTTTCCCTTTGGTTGCTTCAATGACTTTGAATCCCTCTGCTTGAACCAGAGCTTTATGTCGCATCAATCGTTGATCAAGCACCTTTTCATAAGGAAGTTTCCGGTTGGCCACCATATAGAGTTTTCCACCACGTTTCAGTGAGCTGCAGGCATTGGCAATGATGGTCTGGCCGATTGAGACATCCTGATCCTGTCCCCTGTGAAAGGGCGGGTTGCAGACGATCCAGTCCAGTTTCAGCGGCAGAGCACCTGCCGTTGCATCCAGCCAGTGAGGTTTAACTTTTTCATGCCATGCTTTGGTGTTTTCCTCTGCACAGTTTAAGGCTAATCGGTCAGCCTCGATCAAGTAGAGCGATTGAATATCCGAATGATTCATCAGTATATTTTTTGAGAGCAGGCCATAACCACAACAGAGATCCATGCCGATTCCGGAGAGTGAGTCGGGTAGGTGTTTGAGCAGAAGCTCAGAACCGATATCGGCACGATCCCAGCTGAACAACCCCGGTTGTGTGATGAGTCCATGGCTGTCGATCTCTCCGGGTTGTGCATCGGTGATCCACTCTCTGGCAAGTTCATGATCGAGTGATTCAATTTTTCTTGCTGAAAAAATCCTGCACTTGGATTTGGAAGATGAACTCACACTTCCAGCAAGTTTTTTCAGAGCCGATTCATAGCTTTTGGCACCATGGTTGTTGGCACATGCGACGAGCAGTTTTCCGCCATCAGCAAGATTAAGCATGGCCTCGGACATCCAGCCAAGTGTCTGCTGTTTGTTCTTCGAGGGTATTAACAGGATCAGTTCGGAGTCAGTCTCAAGTTGCTGTGAGCACGTCAGTCCCAATCGAATCAGCTCATCATATTCAGGTTTAAAGTGTTGCAGCAGGTTGAGGCTGGCGGATTGTTCCGAGATATTATTCAGTAGCGGATCAGCATGAGCATTGATGATGGCAACACGGCT
>JBEQLD010000006.1:0-37901 GCA_040326115.1 Mariprofundaceae bacterium
GCGCGACTACGCTGCTTGTTTCCATTTTGCATGTTTGATTCGGTAACTGCTCCATGCATTACTCCATCTCCTGCATCCATGCAGTCGTCGGCAACCCTTTGAATGGGGAAGGTTAGGGCTACCATTTATGACTCAGGTTGATTTATAGGTGTTTGGAGACCCAGTGAAGTAGATCAGTCACCATCTTTTCATGATCCAGGTCGTTGTGAGGTTCATGGTAGCCGGATGGGTAGGCGATGAACTCTTTATCCTGAACCGGAATGCGATTAAAATAATTCTTTGCACCTTCTGCAGAGTTTAGTGAATCGGCTTCGCCGTGAAGCATGAGAATGGGGAGATGGATGTTCTCTGCCTGCCTCTTTACTGATTCGACAGCGGCGAGTGATTCTGTTCCCCATCGAACGCTGACTTTGGCATGCACAAGCGGGTCATGCTTATATGTCTCGATAACGGCAGGGTCACGGGAGATGGCATTCAGATCAAGACCAAGGTCGACTGAGAAGCGTGGATAGATGCGTGACAGAACTCTGGCCAGTGCGATGAGGAAGGAACTCGCTACACCCACAGGTTCGATCGGCGCTCCGGACAGGATGATGCCTGCAAGCCCATCAGCCATCCCTTCATCTTCCGAGAGGATGAAATCCAGAACAATCAGTGCCCCCATACTATGACCCATCAGAAAGAGGGGGGAGTCCGGTTGTTGAGAGCGGATTGATTTGAGGAAGTTTAACAGGTCGGTGCGATACTCTGTCCACGAATTGATGTGGCCACGTTGACCGGGCGACTTTCCATGTCCGCGATGGTCATAACTGTAGATAGCGCACTGGTTTGAGACCATGCTCTCTACGATATTCATATAACGGCCGCTGTGTTCTCCAATGCCATGGGCAATCGCAACAGTAGCGCGGGGAGAGCCATCAGGTAGCCACTGTTGAGCGTAAAGAGAGAGGTTGTCCGCTCCTTTGAAAGAGCTCTCACTGTGCTGCACGACTGTTTTTATCCGATGTTGTTGGTTTTGGCAGCCATGATGAAGTCATTCTCATGCAGGCCGTTGATCTTATGGGTATAGAGCAGAACCGTGCAGTAGCCCCAGCCATAACTGATATCAGGATGGTGACCTTCTGATTCGGCAATATCTCCGACCTTCACCGCGAATGCCTGTGCCTGCATGAAATCCTTGAATGTGAATGTGCGCCGAATTTTGCTGGATGATTCAATCAATTCCCAGCCCTTTACCTGACTCAACAGGACATTCGCCTCGCCTTCTGTAAGTGGGGGAACTCCCCCACGGCAAGGTACGCATTTCTTGCTTCTCAATTCGTCCATTTGGTGATTATAGACCAGATGCATCAGGAAAGGGTGTTTTGTCCAGCAGCAGCTTATATTCAATGGAATCCACCAGCGCCTGATAACTGGCATCAATCATATTGGTGGATACACCAACCGTACTCCATTTGCGTTTGCCATCGGTGGATTCGATTAGTACGCGCACACCGGCGGCTGTCGCTTCCTTTGTTGATAATACGCGCACTTTAAAGTCGGAGAGGCGGAATGATTCAAGATTGGGATAAAAATCAAGCAGTGCGGTACGTAGCGCGCTATCCATGGCGTTGATCGGGCCATTGCCCAGTGATGCGGTGTGAGCGGACTTGTTACCCACGGTGATACGTACCGTCGCTTCGGATTGCGCCTCTTCATCATGCCCGTGTTTTTCATCAATCACCCGGAAGCCCTCAAGCTCAAAATAGTGCTGGAATCGGTTGGTGGCTTTTAACAGCAGAAGTTGAAACGATGCTTCGGCAGCTTCATAGGTGTAACCGCGTGCTTCCAGCTCTTTGACCTGTTTCAGCGCTTCGGCCACAGCGGGATCATCCGCATTCAGGCCGTGATCAAGCTCCATGCTATCGAGCTTGACGATTACATTACTCTTGCCAGCCTGATCAGAGAGCAGGACTCGTTGCTGGTTACCCACAAGATCGGGTGAAACATGTTCATAGAGCTCGGATGACTTGCGGATGGCAGAAACATGGATGCCGCCCTTATGTGCGAAGGCATTCAGGCCCACAAAAGGCTGATGTTTCCATGGCAGGCGATTGGCCATCTCGTTGACGAAACGGGAGAGGGCACCGAGTTGCTGCAACTGTTCAGGTGAGATGCCGCAGTCGATTCTCATTTTGAGTTGCAGATCAGGAATGATGGAGATGAGATTGGCATTACCGCAACGTTCACCAATGCCGTTGATGGTGCCCTGAACATGTGTTGCACCCACCCGTGCTGCAGCCAGCGAGTTGGCCACTGCCAGCTCACAATCATTATGGGCATGAATACCGATATGGGTGTCCGGAAAGCGTTTCAGCATGGCTGTGACAACCTCTGCGATGCGGTAGGGAATGTTCCCGCCATTGGTGTCGCAGAGAACCAGTGTATCGGCTCCGGCTTTGGATGCGGCATCAAGCACTTCGACTGCATAAGCCTGATCAGCGTTGTAGCCGTCAAAAAAGTGCTCCGCATCGAAGAAGACAGTCTCAAAGTGTTCCTTCAAAAGTGAAATGGAATCAGAGACCAGCTTGAGATTCTCTTCTTTGCTGATACCAAGCGCTTTTTTTACATGCAGATGCCATGCTTTACCAAAAATACAGACCGCATCGGCACCGCTCTGAATCAGATTTTTAAGCCCTTTATCAGAATCAACACTGTGTCCCGGCCTGGCTGTGGAGCCAAAGGCTACCAGCTTGCTTCCTGACCACTTTCGATCACGCATCAGTTCAAAAAAGAGATCATCTTTCGGGCTTGCGCCCGGCCAGCCACCCTCAATCCATTGAATCCCAAACTCTGCCAACTGATTGGCGATTCGCTTTTTATCTTCTGCTGAAAAATTGATGCCGGCGGTCTGACAGCCATCACGCAGTGTGGTATCAAATATCTGGACGGACAGTCTGTCGAGCTTTTCGTTCATGATGTTATTCTCTTTTTACGGGATTGGTTTGTTCGGGGTTGATGCAAACGTGGTTGATGTAAACGAACCAGCTTGCTCAACAGTTTGTTAAGCGGGCTTTTTTCCTGCGTAGCATTCCAAATGCACACTTCATGTTCATCATACCAGGAAAGATCATCAAACACCCAGTCCCAGTTTTTTTTCTTCTCTTCAAAACGGGGCTGGGCAGCATCGCCATCTTTTGTGCGGTTCAGGGCTGCTGCCATTCTCAGTATGGCAGCCAGTGCGATAGTCGTATGAATGTCTTTCTCACGCATGATTTTCAGGTCCATATGCCTGGCTGTAGGTTTTGCCTTGCGATGGAAGCGCACCGTCGCAGCCAGAATCTGCTGTTGTCGTTGAGTGATGCCGGTCATGTTGGCGTGGGTGATAATATAGTTGCTGTGAAGATGAATCTTCTTATGACTGATACTCAGGCCAATTTCGTGTAGTTGACATGCTGCACGGAGCAGGCGGTGTGCTTCATGATTCAGTTTCAGCTCTTCCGCATAGGCCATAAAGATCAATTCGGCAGTGGTTGAAACACGCTTGATCTGTTCGCGATCAAGGTTGAATCGTTTGACCATCGCGTTGGCTGAAGCCTGAATGGGATGGGCTGGAAGCCGGCCTGATGTCTCGACCCGGTCATAAACTATACCTTCCCGAAGGGCGCTGGGGCATACGCGTAAGGAGCGTATTTTAAGGGCACTCATCACCTCGATCAGCACAATGGCTCCAGCCACAAGCGTCTCTTTACGCTCTTTTTCAACCGTATCAGGGAGACTCTCCTCTTTAACGGCTTTAATCAGTTTGGGAAGCGCTGCTTTAAGCTCTTTGCGATAGAGGTGTGTGGCATCATCGTGTTTGTAAAACAGAGAGATGATTTCAGCCAGTGTTCGAATCGTGCCTGATGTGCCGTAGACCGATTGGACTTTGAAAGGCCGATAGACCGAAGCAATGGATTGAATTTTACTGGCGGCTGCGTGCTGACACATCTTGATCTGGCGTGCTGTATAATTCTGGCTGGCGAAAAAACGGCGGGCATAGCGTCTGGCACCCATATCCATGCTCTCTGCAGTGAGTAGACCATCCCGGTTACCGACAATGACTTCTGTGCTGCCACCACCAATATCTATGATGTAAGAGGGCTCATCATCAATATACCCTTCTGAACATACACCTTGAAAAACCAGGCGTGCCTCTTCCTCGCCGTTCACAATCTCAACAACAAGATCAAGTTCCTGACGAATTCGCCGTGCGATAGCATTGCGGTTTGGGGCGTCACGCATGGCTGATGTGGCGATACAGTGAATATCGGCAGCGTAGCTTTCAGCCAGTTGTTTGAAAAAGCCAAGGCTTTCAAGCATGCGCTCAATAGCGGCTTCATCCAGACGCCCGCGACTGTCAACACCATCACCCAGCCTTACCCAGTGTTTCATGCGATCCACGATACGGAAGGTTCCATGTGCTGCGGTTTCAGCAATAATCATATGGAATGAGTTGGTACCCATATCAACGGCTGCAATATGCCTGCCAATAGTTTGGTTGTTACTCATCTGTAACGCTTCTCATCGTCTGAAACACCGGGACAGAAGTCGATAGCGTGAAAGCTATGTGGGAGTGAAAGTCGGTTATTCTTTTGATCATCCCTGTCATCTATTTCTTAGCTTTGGTTTTACTGCGTTTGTCTTCAAGTTTCTTTTGAACTTTCTTTTTCTTGGAAGCCTTTTTGATTTTCTCTTCGCTGTATTTCTTAATCTGCTTTTTAGTCTCTTTACTCTGCTTGCTTATCTTTTTGGCGGTCTTGTCCATCTGGGACTCAGCGCGCTTCACCTTCTTGGCCGCTTTGGTTGCCTTTTTGGCTGCTTTGGCTGCTTTTCTGGCAGCTTTTTTTGCCTTCTTGATTGCAAGCTTCAGAAGGTGTTCATAATCTTTCTTGTTTGCCATTTATATCTCCTAAAGGCGTGTTTATTTATTAACTATTTTTAGATTGGGCATCTTGATAGCGGAGCTCAGGCCATCTGAATAGTCAAGCTGACTGCCGACTGATCCGACAATGAGTGGATCCGGCTCATGGGCAACCGAGGTGTTTTTATTGGGGTAGTCGAGTGTGTGAAGGTAGTGGCGCATGCAGTTGATTCGCGCACGTTTTTTGTCATCCGATTTAAAGATGGTCCAGGGTGCATCAGCCGTGTCCGTGTGAAAGAACATGGCATTTTTTGCTTCTGTATAGCTTTCCCAGCGGTCAAGTGACTGGATGTCTATCGGGCTCAGTTTCCAGTGTTTGAGAGGATCATGCGTCCGTGAATGGAATCGGCGGAGCTGCTCATGTCGGCTGACGGAGAACCAGAATTTGAACAGGTGCAGGCCGCTGTTAACCAGCATTCGTTCCAGTTGAGGTGTTTGGCGCAGGAATTCAAGATATTCATCATCCTCACAGAAGCCCATGACGCGTTCTACACCGGCACGGTTGTACCAGGATCGGTCAAGGAAGACCATTTCACCTTTGGTTGGCAGATGTTTGATATAGCGTTGGTAATACCACTGGCCCACTTCGCGATTGTTTGGTTTTTCCAGCGCGATAACGTGAGCGGCACGGGGGTTTAAGTGTTCATTGAATCGTTTGATGGCTCCGCCCTTGCCGGCAGCATCCCGTCCTTCAAAAATACCAAGGATTCTCTGACCGCTCTCTTTTACCCATGCCTGTACCTTCAGCAGCTCGATCTGGAGCAGGTGTTTCTCGCTCTCATATTTTTCAAGCCCTATTTTTTCAGGGTAGGGGTAGCTTCCCATCTCGTAACTGATCTGAAGCAGTTTTTTACCCGAGATTACTTTGGATGATTCCAATACCTTTTTCGGATCACTCAAGCGCTTCAGCAACTTCTGTAGCTTCGCACGATCCCTGTTTTTAATTTTCACTTTATTACTCATTATATTCATTCCTGATCAAATTTATCGGTCAAAAAAAACAAAGCAACTAGCTCCAGAAGAAGCGTCTGCCTGAATGCCTGGCGGTAAGGCCATGCTCTTTTACTCTGAAAAGCGTTGGAGGCGAGGCATTTCAGAGGCATCGTGAAAAGTTGAAGTGACTGACAGACTGAATAATCTGGTAAGGTGGAGGTTACAATCCAGCTTTTCGTGTCAAAAATACTGGAAAATGGTATGTTTTTCAACCTTTTTTTTAGAAGCTTTAATGCCAAAGGAGTCGAAATGCGCGCAATAGTAATGAGTGAGCCCGGGAGTCCGGATGTACTGGTACTTCAGCAGTTGGAGATGCCTGAAATCACCAGCCCGAACCAGATTCTGGTTAAGCTGATGGCTGCAGGCGTGAATCCGATTGATACCAAGCTGCGTGATCGCGGGCTCTATTTTCCGGATGGATTGCCGGCCATTCTTGGTTGTGATGGCGCCGGTATTGTTGAGGTTGTTGGTGATGATGTAACCCAGTTCCAGACCGGTGACCAGGTCTATTACTGTTATGGGGGCCTGGGGCAGAAAAATGGTGATAGCTCGATTGGTAATTATGCTGAATATGCAGTGATTGATGAGAGCTATGTAGCGATGAAACCGGCTGGACTGGGCTTTGATGAGGCTGCTGCCGCACCGCTGGTATTGATCACGGCATGGGAGGCGCTGTTTGACCGCGCTCGCATTCATTCAGGTCAGAAGGTGTTCATCCATGCCGGAGCCGGCGGGGTTGGGCATGTGGCGATTCAACTGGCCAAGATTGCCGGGTGTGATGTTGCAACTACGGTGAGCAGTGAGGAGAAGGCGGAATTTGTCCGTGAACTGGGTGCAGATCTGGTGATCAACTACAAAGAGCAGGATGTGGCTGAAGTGCTTTTGAAGTGGACCGATGATGCGGGTGTGAATGTGGCCTTTGATACCGTGGGAGGTGCCGCTTTTAACCAGCTGATTCCTGCGATGGCACATTACAGTGATCTTGTAACCATTCTGCAGGTGCCGGACGATGCGGATTGGAAGAGTATGAGGCTGAAGAATATGCGGGTAAGCCAGGAGCTGATGCTCTCACCGATGGTGTTTGGGCTTAAAAAGGGGGCAGAGCATCATGCTGATATTCTTGAGCAGTGTGCCCAGTTTGTGGATGAGAACAGACTCTCCATTTTTGTGTCAGAGGTTTTTCCGCTTGAATATGCCGCCAAAGCACATCAGATGGTTGAGCGGGGCTCGACAACGGGCAAAATTGTTCTGGATGTCTCCGGAGAGCTCTCTGCAGAGTTGGTTGAAGAAGATGGAGTGTAATTAAATGCCGATCTATGAATTCCGATGCAGGGATTGTGACGTCAGGTTTGAAACGCTGGTTCGAAGTAAAGATGTCCCCTGTTGCCCTTCTTGTAGCAGTGAAAACCTGAACAAGCTGATCTCAGCACATGCAGTAGGCAGCGGCGCAGCCGATACGCCATGTGGCTCTGCACCGTGTTCACCTACGCCCATGTGTGGCACGGGTGGTTGCGGATCCAACTGAATATATTGAAGTTATTAAACTATTCAGGATAGGAAGGAGAGTTAGGAAGTGGCTCCCAATTCCAGCTTGTTGAAAAGTTTTTTCTGCTTTTCAACTTCCGAAATCAGCTCATGATCCGGATACTTCTTGAGAAGAAACTTTAATATATCCAGGGCCTGTCTGTCCTTTCGATACTCTTCTGAGAGTGTCTTGGCCATCATCAGATAGAGCTCTACGATACCATCAAAATCGGGGTAATGGTTTGCAAACCCATTTGAAGCAGCCAGAAAGAGACGGTAGTCCATCGCGTTGTAGGCTGCTTTGCATAGTGTGAATGTCTGTTCTGCAAACTTTAGTCTGAATGTTCTGTCTGTTTTGATGCAGTCTCTATAAATCGGGAAGGCTTTTTTAGGTATCCCGTAGCTGATCAATATTGAGATATACTCTTTACCATGTCTCAGCATCTCTTTGAGATGTTGTTCCTGTTTTAAAAGTTGATGATAAAGTTCTCTTGTTTCTATGTGAGTGTTATCAATGGATGATTCCTGGGAGAGGTGATTGCTAAGGTATTTAATAGCCTCCTGGTTTTTACCATCTTTGCGTAAAACGTGAGCCTTATAAAGAACATTGGGCAGTGGTGTCATGTCACTACTTTTTCTGCCAATTGATAGAGCTGACGGCATCCCCAACTGTTCCCAGATGGGTCTGTTTGCGGGGATTAGAATCTTTTCAAGCGTATTGATACAGACAGGGCAATAATCTTTTTCTGCCTCTCTTACCACCGGAACGCATTCATGGCAGTAACTGGTATTACAGCTTGAGCAGCTCCATTTGGCAGGAGCCTTTCGATGAAATTCACAACTGGTCATTAGGTAAAACCCCCTTCCTGTTCAATATGGATGCCCCGATCACCCACCGCGAGACTTTATATATAGACCATTCAGAAGAACTGTGAAAAAAATTACATTCATGTTGCTTTTGGTAGAAATTATGCACAAACAGGAGAGTCTCCTGTCTGAACGTAACTAGCTGGTCGCGATGAACGTGGCTCGAATAGGGGCTGAATAACCCTCAATGGTTTTGGTCCGGTTTTCAGGATCAAGAAAATCCGAAAGGGATTCAAATTGCATCCATTCGGTAGATCTCTGCTCATCAACAGATGTGACGTTCACATCAACACATTGAATATGTTTAAAGCCGGTCCGCTTCAGCCATATCTCAAGCATGGCAACAGAAGGGATAAACCAGACATTACGCATTTTGGCGTAACGGCCATCAGGGATCAGGCAGGCATTTTTATCGCCCTCAATGACCAGCGTTTCCAGTACCAGCTCGCCACCGGGGCGTAGCAGCTCTTTGAGTTGAATCAGATGATCCAGCGGGGAGCGTCTGTGATAGAGAATTCCCATAGAGAAAACTGAGTCGAATGATTCCATCTTTTCCGGCATCTCATCAATGCCAACGGGAATAATAAAGGCGTTGGCATCGGGCTGATAACGTTTGACCGTGGCAAAGTGCATGGAGAAGAGCGGTGTAGGGTCGATGCCGATCACAAGGTCAGCACCTTCGCCAAGCATGCGCCACATGTGATAGCCGGAGCCACAACCAACATCAAGCACGGTGCGGCCTTTAAGCGGAGCAATATGATCTTTAATGCGATTCCATTTCCAATCCGAATGCCACTCGGTATCGATATGCACGCCAAAGATATCAAATGGCCCTTTGCGCCATGGATGCATCTGCTTCAGGGCTTCTTTGATTTGCTCCTCGCTCTCTTTGCAATCATCAGCTCTGCCGATGCGAACGAGGTCTGCATCAAGATCAATAGAGGAGGGGGTGACATCTGGAAGTGCATGAAAGCCGCTACTCCAGCGCGGCAGGTCACCATGCTTAAGTATTTTTCCCCAACCCTCTCTGTTTAGCTCTGTCAGTTCATCTGTATAGCCGGAAAGCGGCGGGTTGTTAATTGAAGAAACAAGTCGTTTTTCTTCATTATCTATATAGTTTTTCATAAAAATGGCTATTTTATGGCAATAATTGATGAAAAGTTAAAACATTGAAACCAGACAAATGCCTGTGAAAAGCCAGCCTTCTTGAGGCGATTTAGATGAGTGTTCAATGATTCGGGAATCAGGACATTCTCCAGCGCAGAGCGCTTCTGGCTGATCTCCAGATCGGAATATCCCTGTGCACGTTTAAAGGAGTGATAGAGCTCAGTCTGCGCCTTCTCTTCGTTTTCATCATCGAAGTGAAGCTTTTCGGTAAGGATGAGAACCCCACCGGGATTCAGCCCATCACAGATGTTATTGAGCAGCGGCAGTCGGTCTTCAACGGCGATGAACTGCATCACCAGGTTCAGCACCGCCACTGATGCATTGTTGATCTCTGTCTGCTGCACATCTTCACAGTAGATCGAAACCGGCATGGTTCCATCATCTTTTGCCATGTTCTCTCTGCATAGGGACACCATTGCTTCGGAGTTATCCACGGCAATGATATTACATCCTGAGGCAGTAACCTGATGACGCATTGATAGTGTTGCAGCGCCCAGCGAAGCACCAAGATCGTAGATGGTCGTGTTCTCCTGGGCATATTCGGCGGCGACCAGTCCAATGAACGGAAGGATGGCTCCGTAGCCCGGAACCGAGCGCTGGATCATGTCATGAAACACTTCGGTGACCGTCTCATCAAAACGGAATGCATCCACACTCTCTTTCGGCGTGGAAAAAATCTTATCTCTCTTATAATTTGGATTCGATTCACTCATAGGTGCGATACTGTCATTAAGACCGTCATTAAAAAAGCCGATGAGAAGACTCACCGGCTTTTTGCTTGAACTGTAGACTGCTTAACGTGGAAGGTCAGTTGATCCCATCAGGTATTGATCGACTGAACGGGCAGCCTGACGGCCTTCGCGGATGGCCCAGACAACCAGTGACTGGCCACGGCGCATATCACCGGCAGCAAAGACCTTGTCGAGGCTGGTCTGGTAGTCCTGATCGTTCGCAGCCACATTGCCACGGCCATCTTTGTCTACGCCGAGCTCTTCAATCATGCCTTCGTGCACGGGGTGCAAAAAGCCCATGGCCAACAGAACCAGATCGGCCTTGAGTGTGAACTCGCTGCCTGCGATCTCGCTCATCTGCCACTGGCCATTCTCACCTTGTGCCCAATCCACACGAACACACTCAATGGCTGTTACCTTACCGTTTTCACCGACAAAACGTTTGGTAGCCACGGAGAAGTCACGTTCACAACCCTCTTCCTGAGAGGTGGATGTGCGCATTCTCATCGGCCAGTTTGGCCAGGTGGTCAGCTTGTTTGGGGATTCAGGCGGTGCGGGCATGATCTCAAGTTGAGTGATGCTCTCTGCACCATGACGGCTGGATGTGCCGATACAGTCGGAACCGGTATCACCACCGCCAATCACCACCACATGTTTTCCAGTAGCTGAGATGAAATCCTCTTCAGCAACATCATCACCGAGTACACGCTTGGTGTTTTTGGTCAGCAGCTCCATAGCATAGTGGATGCCGGAGAGTTCATCACGGCCTTCGATAGGGAGATCACGAGGCTTTTCAGAGCCGCCGGTTAACAGTACAGCATCAAAATCATTCAGAAGCTCTTTAGTGGAGAGATCAACGCCGATATGAACATCGGTACGGAATTCGACACCCTCTGCACTCATCTGGGAGATGCGGCGGTCGATGATCTTTTTATCAAACTTGAAGTTGGGGATACCGTAACGCATCAGTCCGCCAACACGGTTTTCCTTCTCATAAACCACAACATCATGACCCACACGTGCAAGTTGCTGTGCCGCAGCCATGCCTGCGGGGCCTGAGCCGACGATGGCAATTTTTTTACCGGTTTTGTGTGCTGCAATCTGCGGCGCAATCCATTTCTCTTCCCAGCCTTTTTCAACAATGGAGAGCTCGATATTTTTAATCGATACCGCATCGCCAATCAGATTGACCGTGCATGCCTCTTCACACGGGGCAGGGCAGATACGACCGGTAAACTCGGGGAAATTGTTGGTGGAGTGCAGTATATCCAGCGCTTCACGCCAGTTGCCGTTGTAAACACAATCATTCCAGTCCGGAATGATATTGTTGATCGGGCAGCCGTTATGGCAGAACGGAACACCGCAATCCATGCAGCGTGCACCCTGCGTGGACATATCAGCAGGCAGTTTTGAGAACTCATTGTAGTGAGTAATACGATCCGCAACGGGTGCGTAACTGAGGTTCTCGCGTGAGAACTCCTTGAATCCAGTTGCCTTACCCATTTGCGTGCTCCTTGCCTTTGCTTGCATTCATCTCCGCTTCCATCTCCGAGAGCGCGCGTTTGTAATCCACCGGCATCACTTTGGTGAATTTCGGCAGATAATCATCCCAGTTTTCGAGAATCATCTTCCCACGAGCAGAGTTGGTGTAATGAACATGACGTTCGATCAATGTACGCAGGATGATCTGGTCGTTCTGAGAGAGTGAGTGTTTGATATCAACACGGCCATGTGTCTCCAGATCGAGTCCCTGATGATCCAGTGCCTCCAGCGCATCCGCTTCTGAAGCAATCGGCTCCAGAGCGACCTGAGCCATATTGCAACGGCTTTCGAAATCACCGGCTTCATCCAGTACATAGGCGATGCCGCCTGACATGCCCGCAGCAAAGTTGCGTCCGGTTTCACCCAGTACAACAATCGTGCCGCCGGTCATATATTCACAGCCGTGGTCACCCACGCCTTCAACTACCGCAACTGCGCCTGAGTTTCTTACCGCAAAACGCTCGCCGCCGATTCCGTTGAAGTAACATTCGCCGGCAACCGCTCCGAACAGAACAGTATTACCGACGATGATATTTTCATCCGCCTTGATGGAGCTCTCTTTAGGCGGGTAGATGGCAATTCGGCCGCCGGAGAGGCCCTTGCCTACATAATCGTTGCCTTCACCGGCCAGATCAATGGTGACACCGCGTGCCAGCCATGCGCCGAGTGATTGTCCCGCAGTGCCTTTGGCATTGATGACGATGGAATCTTCCGCAAGACCTTTCATGCCATACTTTTTGGCTACTTTACCGGATAACATGGTGCCAAAGCTTCGATCTACATTGCAGATCGGCGTTTCGATAATCACAGGCTTCTTATCTTCCAGAGCCGACTTGGACTGCTCGATCAGTTTGTTATCAATGAGCTTGTCCAGTCCGTGATCCTGAGTTTCACAGTGGTGAATGGCAGCCTCTTTGGCATCGACCTGATGCAGCAGAGGCGAGAGATCCAGACCCTCTGATTTCCAGTGACGAATCGCATCATTGGTATCGAGAAATTCGGTGTGGCCAATTAGCTCATCATAAGTGCGAATGCCTAGCCCAGCCATGATTTCACGGGCTTCTTCAGCAACAAACATGAAGTAATTCACCACATCTTCAGGCTTGCCAACGAACTTCTTGCGAAGCTCAGGATCCTGCGTTGCAACACCGACGGGACAGGTGTTGAGATGACACTTGCGCATCATGATGCAGCCTTCAGCCACCAGAGCGATGGTGCCGAATGCAATTTCATCCGCGCCGAGCAGTGCAGCAATGACTACATCCCGGCCTGTACGCATCTGGCCATCAGCCTGCAGGCGTGTACGGCCACGAAGTCTGTTGAGTACAAGCGTCTGCTGCGTCTCCGCCAGACCAAGCTCCCATGGAGCGCCTGCGTGTTTGATCGAGGTGAGTGGTGATGCACCTGTGCCACCATCGTGGCCGGCAATCACCACATGATCGGCATGAGCCTTAACCACGCCTGCAGCAACAGTTCCGACACCGATTTCAGACACAAGTTTCACGGAAATATCCGCATCGGTGTTGGTATTCTTAAGGTCAAAGATCAGCTGAGCCAGATCTTCAATCGAGTAGATGTCGTGATGAGGAGGAGGGGAGATCAGACCCACGCCCGGCGTTGAGTGACGCACGCGGCCGATGCGCTGGTCAACTTTATGACCCGGCAGCTGCCCGCCTTCACCCGGCTTCGCGCCCTGTGCCATCTTGATCTGAATCTGATCGGCATTGGCCAGATATTCGGTGGTCACACCGAAACGGCCAGAAGCAACCTGTTTGATGGCAGAACGCATGGAATCACCGTTTTCCATCGGTGTGAAACGCTCAGGCTCTTCGCCGCCTTCACCGGTATTGGACTTGCCGCCAAGGCGGTTCATGGCAATCGCCAGTGTTGAGTGGGCTTCGTGAGAGATCGAACCGAATGACATGGCACCGGTAACAAAGCGTTTAACGATGTTCTCGGCAGATTCAACCTCATCAATAGGGATGGCGTTGGAATCTTTGAACTTGAACAGGCCACGCAGAGTTAGCAGGCGTCCCGTCTGATCATTAATATGATCGGCGTACTCCTTGTAGAGGTTATAGTTGTCTGTGCGAACGGCATGCTGGAGTTTGGCGATGGTGTCCGGGCCGAGCATGTGCTCTTCACCACGAACACGCCACGCATATTCACCGCCGTCATCAAGTGCGTTTTTATAGACCTGTGCATTGCCAAATGCAGTGCGATGCAGCTTTGAAGCCTCTTCTGAGATTTCATCCAGACCAACACCTTCAATCTGGGTCGGTGTACCGGTAAAGTATTTGGCAACAAAGTCAGACGAAAGACCAATCGCCTCAAAAATCTGGGCGCCACAGTAGGATTGATAGGTGGAGATGCCCATTTTGGACATGACCTTGTAAAGCCCTTTGCCAATCGCCTTGATATAGCGGGTTTTGATCTCTTCGAGCGTCAGCTCTTCCGGAAACTGCCCACTACGCTGAAGATCAAACAGGGTTTCAAATGCCAGATACGGGTTGATCGCTTCTGCACCATAGCCTGCCAGAGTCGCAAAGTGATGAATCTCACGCGCACTTCCGGTTTCAACCACAAGACCTGCTTCAGTACGCAGTCCCTTGTTAATCAGATGCTGGTGCACTGCTGAAGTGGCCAGCAGAGAAGGAATGGCCATGTGATCGGCATCCATTTCACGATCAGAGATGATCACGATGTTGTAGTGTTCGTTCACAGCTTTCTCAGCAGCTTCACAGAGTCTGGTTAGCGCCGCTTCCATGCCTGCAGCACCCTGATCGGCGGTGTAGCACATGGAGAGTGTTGTGGTGCGGAACTGACCATCGGTATAACGCTCGATATGGCGAACTTTTTCAAGATCGATATTGGTCAGGATGGGCTGATGCACTTCCAGTCGCATCTGCGGCTCTTCTGCATCGAGACCCAAAAGATTCGGACGCGGGCCGATGATGGAGGTCAGGCTCATCACCATCTCTTCACGAATCGGGTCAATCGGTGGATTGGTCACCTGTGCGAAGAGCTGACGAAAATAGTTGGAGAGATGTCTGGAACGGTTGGAGAGCACGGCAAGTGGATTATCATTACCCATGGAGCCGGTTGCTTCCTGACCGGATATGGCCATCGGTGTCATCAGGAATTTCAGATCTTCCTGTGAATAGCCGAATGCCTGCTGTTTATCGAGAAGGGCATCATGTTCCGGTGCCATAGGCGCCACTTCTTTCGGCAGAGACTCAAGTTGAACCTGTGTTTCAGCCAAAATTTTCTGATACGGCTTCTGATCTGCAAGCTCGGCTTTCAGATCGGCTTCAGGGATGATTTTTCCTTCTTCAAGATCAATCAGGAACATTTTACCCGGCTGCAAACGCCACTTCTTCACAATCTTCTCTTCAGGAATATCAAGTACACCCATTTCGGATGCCATCAGCACCAGATCATCATCAGTAATCAGATAACGGGCAGGGCGCAGGCCATTACGATCCAGCGTTGCGCCAATTTGACGGCCATCGGTAAAGGCAACCGCTGCCGGGCCATCCCAGGGCTCCATTACAGCCGCATGATATTCGTAGAATGCTTTACGCTTCTCATCCATCAGGCTGTTTCCGGCCCACGCCTCAGGGATCAGCAGCATGGCGGCATGCGCCAGTGAATAGCCACCCATAGTTAGCAGTTCGATGGCATTATCGAAGCAGGCGGTATCAGATTGTCCCTCTCCAATGACAGGCCAGAGTTTGTCCAGATCATCTCCCAGAAGTTCGGACTTCATCGAGTGACGACGTGCATTCATCCAGTTGATATTGCCACGTACTGTGTTGATTTCACCATTATGCGCCACCATACGGAAAGGGTGAGCCAGCTCCCATGCAGGGAATGTATTGGTAGAGAAGCGCTGGTGAACCAGAGCCAGTGCAGAGGTCATGCGCGCATCACGCAGATCTTCATAGTAAGTACCAACCTGATGCGAATGGAACATGCCTTTGTAGACGATGGTGCGGCTGGACATGGATGCAAAGTAGAAATTTGCTTCATCTTCAAAGCCGAGCTCATCGATAAGGTTTCTGGCAACACGGCGGATTACGTAGAGCTTGCGTTCAAACGCATCCTGATCAGCGCTGTTGTCACCTGTTCCAATAAAGACCTGGCGGATGACAGGTTCACATGCAGTAACACTTTCAGGAAGATCGGCACGGATGGCATCACAGGGTACATCACGCCAGCCTAGAAACAGCTGTCCTTCATCAGAAATTGTCTGTTCAACAAGTTTTTCACAGGCTTTGCGATGAGACTCATCCTTAGGCAGAAAGACCATGCCCACGCCATATTTTCCTTCTTCTGGCAGGTTGATGCCGAGCTCAGGAGCGATAGATTGAAAGAAATCATTCGGAATCTGAAGCAGGATACCTGCACCGTCACCTTCACGCGGATCAGCGCCGGCAGCACCACGGTGAGTCAGACGAAGAAGAATCTCCAGACCTTTCTCTACAATATCATGGCTTTTCCGATTTTTAATATGAGCGACAAAGCCGACACCACATGAATCGTGTTCATTGGCTGGATCATAGAGACCCTGCTTCTTTGGTGCTGACATTGGCAATGATGGCTGCTTCATCAAACGACTCATATTTTATACCTCAAAACCTTCATGTTTATCAATGGGTTAACGCGGCACATCTATCTATGTGCAGCAGCGTTACCTCCCTGAATTCAAAGTCGAATCGATTGATAATCAATAGCGACGGCGGCGCAATATAGCGAAAAATGAGATGTTTCTCCACTGATTGTGATACAGCTCGGAGATCATTGGCTGTAAAAGCTTTGTGCTACAATATGGATATGAATGAGAAGCGGCAACTGGTGATTGATCTGGATGATATATCAGATGATGTTGAGGTGTTGGGGAAACTGTATGAGTGTGGAAGTATCATGGTGCAGTCTTCCAATCCTGATGAGGCAAAAGAGGGGTACAGGGTTCTGGATATGGTTGATCTGATGATGCAGGAAACCGAAAACAAAAGACATCTGGATTCGGCATGATTTTTAACACTGGCATCATGCTTTCATGATCTGCTCAAATAGTAGTTAATATCTTTATTGAGATATTCAGAGGCGGCTTTAACTGTGCTGAAGACGGCAACAGGATGGTTCTCTTTTATTTCATGGGCGTAGATCATTGCCATGGCTGTTTCCAATGGCCTGTCTACCAGCAGGCACCACACCCCTCTTGCGATGCCATTCTCTTTAGCCTTTCGGTTAAATTGATGTAGCTGCTTTTCAGAGAACATAACCTTAGCCGATCTGCAGTCAGAGACTCCGTCAAAGTGTTTGATATAATCTGAATGACTGGCCATTTCATGGATGGCCGTCTCGATCTCTTCGATTTCAAGTTGACCGGAAAACATCAAGACAACGAGTGCCTCTTCCGGATAAATATCTAGTTTGTACAATAGTTCTTCCCCGAGCTTTGATTCTGTTTTTCACAAAATCCTAAATATACAGATGCGATTATAGCAGAGATTTTTAAATGTGCAGAAGTGTGAAAGTTAATGTTTTCAGGAGAGGGGTTTCGGGGGGGGTAAAACAAAAAAAGCTCCCAGCCGAAGCTGGAAGCTTTTTTTGATATGGCATCCCCAAGGGGATTACTGCGGGCATCCTGCCCTCCGCCTTTCAGGCCATCGCACTGCGATGTTCCAGTCTGCTCCTGCAGTCTGGTCGAACTCCGTTCTCATCCATTTTTTTAAAGCAGAAATAAAAAAAGCACCTACAGTTCCCTGTAAGTGCTTGATTTATTTGGCATCCCCAAGGGGATTCGAACCCCTGTTGCCGCCGTGAAAGGGCGGTGTCCTAGGCCGACTAGACGATGGGGACCTGGACGAACGCGGCGAAGCATATGAGCTAAAGCTCCTGCGTCAACCTCGTATTTATATGGTGCGCCCACCAGGACTCGAACCTGGGGCCCACGGATTAAAAGTCCGCTACTCTACCAACTGAGCTATAGGCGCATTGAAAGGCGGCGAAGTGTCTTGAATTATTCGGCGCTGTCAATTGCCTTTTTGAGATCAATGATAAAAAGTGCTTCCTTGTATCTTTTTACGCTATGCTTGGCTCTATGAAATATCACCCTGTACCGGATTATCATATGCATACGCCGCGCTGCAATCATGCGATTGGAACGGTGGCTGAATATGCCGAAGCTGCAGTGCTTGCAGGCCTTGAAGAGATTGGCATGTCCGATCATTCACCCATGCCTGAAGCGTATGACAGGGCCTGGCGCATGGATCGAAGTGAACTGGATGATTACCTGAATGAGGTGAGTAAGGCGCAAGCCGGTTTTTCCGGACGTCTGGTGATAAAGGCCGGTCTGGAGGCTGATTTTCATCCCGGTACCGAGCGTTATGTTAAAGAGATGATTGCAGCGCACCCTTGGGATTATGTGATTGGCTCTGTCCATTATATCGGAGATTGGGCGTTTGATAACCCTGATGAGATAAATCGCTGGGATCAGTGTGACATTGAAGATGCCTATTGTGACTATTTTGAACTGCTCAGCGCATCAGCAGAGTCGGGCATGTTTGATATCATAGGGCACCCCGATCTGATCAAGAAATTTGGTCATAGAGCTCCTGTGGATAGTCAACGGGTCATCGAGGCTGAAAATGCGATGCTGATGGCCGTTAAAAAAGCTGATACTGCTCTGGAAATCAGCTCTGCCGGTCTGCGTAAACCTGTCGCAGAGATGTATCCGAATGCCCGAATTGTTGCACGTGCTGCGGAGCTGAATATCCCGTTCAGTTTTGGTTCAGATGCCCATGCGCCCGGTGAAGTGGGGCATGCGATGGATGATTGTCTTGCTCTGCTTGAGATGCATGGTGTTTATGAGATTGCCTCTTTCTCCGCTCGGGTAAGATCCATGCAGACGATCAGGCGACGGTGACAGTTCAAGATGAGTGAGATTGAAGTTAGAGAGCGGATCCTGATTACCGGTGCTTCGGGTGGATTTGGTTATGAGTTTGCCAGGCAGCTGGAACAAACCGGTGCACAACTTGTTTTACATGGAAGAGATGAAGCGCGTCTGCAATTGACACTGGACGGTTTGAAATATCCCGATCGCCATCAATGTATACTGGCCGATCTCTCCCAAAGAAAAAGTGTTGAAACTTTTATCGAAACGCTCTCCGAACAGGGTGTCATTACAGGCTTGGTGAACAATGCGGGCTTTGGTGTCTGGGGAGAGTTTGAGCGCTGTGAAAGTGTTGCTCAGCTGGATGTGCTGCGGACTGATCTTGTGGCTCCTGTTGCCATTGCGCATGCGCTGTTGCCGGAGCTTATCCGGCAGCATGGATTTATGATTAATGTATCTTCACTGGCTGGCGAATCTCCACTTCCATATATGAGCACTTATGCTGCAGCCAAGGCGGGGATGACCTATTGGAGTGAGGCTTTGCGCGCCGAGCTTGAAGGGAAGCTGACCATTGTAACGCTTGTACCGGGACCCTCACCAACCGGATTTCGTGACGTGTCCGGTGCGCCGAAGGGTAAAGGTTCCTTTTTTCGCGCCTCTGCAGATGAGGTGGTTGCGGAATCGCTGACTATGCTCCGCCGTGGTGGTGGATACTGCGTACCCGGATTCAGGCATCGGATGTTGTGGCTGTTGCAGAAACTGGTACCACGGCAGGTTGTGTTGAAGCTGATGTCAAAATATTTAAAGCCCTGAAGTTCTGAGCAGATCATGGATAATATCGATTATAAAATCAGGGTATCCAAACGCGCTCAGCATGCCCGCATTGTTGTGCGACCGGATTTGAGTGTTGAAGTGGTGCTGCCCGAAGGGGTCTCCAGACAGCGTGCCGTTGCACTGTTGCAGGAGAAAAAGGCATGGGTTGAGCGCTCTTTAAAACGTTTTAGTGAGCATGCAAAACCTCAAAATATTCAGCTCTCATCAAATTTTCCGGAACAGATTCATTTTGAATCCATCGGCTTGAAGATAGCTCTCTCCTATCGGCAGACAGACTCGGAGCGGGTTCGAATCACCCAGCTGGATTCCGGCTTGCAACTCAGTGGCAATACCGGTGATGCGACCAGGGTGAAAGCGTCACTACAGCGATGGCTGAAGCAACAGGCAAAAAAATATCTCTCCCAGGTGTTGGCAGAGCTGGCAGAGCAGCATGGTTTCAGTTACCGGAAAGTAGTCATTCGTTTGCAGAAGAGCCGTTGGGGCAGCTGTTCAAAAAGCGGAGATATCAGTCTGAATGCCAAGCTCCTTTTTTTGCCGCAAGAGTTGATGCGTTATGTATTGCTGCATGAACTCGCACATCTGAAACAGATGAATCATTCAGAAAAATTTTGGAGTGTGGTTGCAGAGTGTGATGCTGATTATCTGTTACATCGAAAGGAAATGAGGCGAACTTTCTGCTGGATTCCGGTTTGGGCGGAATTGGACTGAATAGCCTGAAACAGTTATTTAATATGCTGTTCCATGCATCCCGGGCAGATGGAGTGGGTCAGGCGCGCATCAGAGTTGGTGGCCAGATAATCTTCCAGAGTCACCCAGCTCTCTTCATGCTGGATGTTTTTACAGTAGGAACAGATGCGTAACAGGCCGCTCAGCAACTTCACCTCTTCCAGAGCCTCTTTTAGCTCTGCAATGGTGCTTCCCAGGCGCAGGTGTGTTTTAACCCGGGCAACCAGTTCGGTAGGGTTCACCGGTTTGGTCACATAATCAGAAGCGCCTGCTTCAAAAGCTTTTACAATGTCATCACTTTCATTTTTTCCGGTAAGAAAGAGAACGGGAATATCAGCATGTTCAGGATTGTTTTTGAGCCTTGTGCAGACTTCATATCCATCCATCTCCGACATGACAATATCGAGAAGAATCAGATCAGGTTTTTGTGATTCTACGGAGTCCAGTGCTTCCTGCCCACTGTTGGCAACAACAATGTCAAAACCCTGGTTGCGCATGATCGAAATAACGATCTTCAGCTGAATGGGGGTGTCGTCAACGACCAGAATACGACTCATAATCACTGATTCTGGTAATGTTTTGGACAAATGCAAGTTGATAACTTTATTGAATTGTCTTCTGTCTGTTCTTTATGCATTTGAAAATATGGACAAAGTGAGTATAAATGCCTCCGGTGCTGTAACCCTGTTGCTGGTTTACATGGATAGTTTCGAAGCGTGAAGATATGCTCGCTTTCTGAACAGTTTCAGCCAACTGCATTGAAGCATGCTAGACTTGTTTCGATCCGAGATAAAAAGAGAGAAGGCGGGAGGTCCCCTGGAGAATAGACTCAACAACAGACCCTGCAGTGAATGTGACCCTCTGTTAACCGCAAATCAGATGCGGATGGCGGATCAGCATACCATTGAGGTTGATCATGCCACTGCATTCGAGCTGATGGAGCGCGCGGGGCACGCTGTTGCCGATGCCGTGATCAGATATGCACAGGATGGCGGTCGTGTTGTTGTGTTAATTGGTTCCGGTAATAACGGCGGTGACGGATTTGTGGCTGCTCGCCTGCTCAGGCTGAAGCGTATTCCTGTTACGGCAATTCCGCTTGTACCGATTGAGGATTTAAAGGGTGATACTGCAAAGCAGTTGAAATTGGCCCAGCAGGCCGGGGTAAAGATACGCCCGGCGGTCAATAGTGATGATCTGGGACATTTGGAAGACTGGTTAAAACGGGCTGTTATTGTTGTGGATGCCATATTTGGAACGGGCCTGGATAGGCCACTCACGGGTTGGATAGCAGAAGCTGTGGAATGCATTAATTGCTGCGATCGCTCTGTTTTGGCAGTGGATATCCCCAGTGGAATCAATACTGACAGCGGTGAGGCGCTTGGATCTGCAATCAAGGCAGATTTCACGCTACCGATCGCCGCCTATAAATGGGGACACTGGCTTAATCCGGGCAGAGATTTTGCCGGAAAGCTTCTTCCACCCGCCCCTATAGGAATCGCAGATGCCACACTGGATGCCATGATGGAGAAGCATCCTTCAGCTGTTGCATCCAGCTATCTGATTAATCGGGAGATGATTAAAAGCGCATTTCCTGAGCGTCACGAAAACGCACATAAAAATGAGTTCGGGCACCTCTGGATCTTTGGTGGTTCCCAGGGGTTTACGGGCGCTCCAAGGCTGGCTTCGATGGGAGCGCAGGCTGTTGGCACCGGCCTGGTGAGTATCTGCTGTCCGAACAGTGTCTATCCGATTATTGCCTCATCCAGTCTGGAGGTGATGGTGCATCCTCAGGAGAGTGCTCCCTGGCAGAGTGCCACAACACTGGTTGTAGGCCCGGGCTGGGGAAAAGAACATTCGAGAATGCTGGCTGAACTTTTGCTGTCTGATGTTCCGTGTGTGCTTGATGCCGATGCATTGAATATGTTGTCAGATCAGCCGAAGCTTTCAGAGATATTGAAGCGCAGGGATGCACTGGTTGTTATGACCCCGCATCCCGGTGAGGCAGGACGACTACTGGGCATCTCTGCAGCAGAGGTTCAGAAAAACCGTCTGGCTGCTGCTTTGGCATTGGTGGAGAAGTATGAAACATGGGTTGTAATAAAAGGAGCCCAGACATTGACTGTTTCACCGGATCGACATGTCTGGTTATGCCCGTTTGGTTCACCCAGACTTGCAGTGGCTGGAACAGGGGACGTTCTCGCAGGAATGATTGGCGGTTTGCTGGCGGTTGGCATATCTCCAGACGTTGCGATACCTGCCGCTGTTGGCTTGCATGCAGTTGCAGGTGAACAGGGTGGATGGCACCGTGCCGGACAGCTTGAAGATGTTGTGGCGGAATTTGTCCGGCAATTCAGAGAACTATCGTAGAGAGTGATCGGCTTCAGTGGTCATTTCTGACGATCGGAGTCAATATGGGTTGTATCGATTTTGTGCTTAATTAACTATTCATAGATAAGGCGTAGAAATTTAAACTTGGAAAACATACAGGAGAGAGAGATCAGCCAGAAAGCCCCGATGCCACTGTCACCCAGACTTTCAATTTATCGTCTGCATCCGGTCACACTGGCCAGTGGTGCCCATCGGATCAGTGGGCTGGTGCTTATCCTGTTTGTCCCGTTCTATATCTGGTTGTTTATTGCGCTGACCGGCAGCCCTGAAGAATTCCAAAACGCCATTGATGTGTTGCGCACTTTCTGGGGGAAAGCGGCACTGTGGGTGGTCGGTATGGCCCTGATTTACCATCTGTTGAATGGTGTCCGCTTCCTGACCATTGATGCTGGCTGGACAGACAGACGCGATCTGATGCGCTCCGGCGCAAAAGTGATGCTTGCGATTGCAGTCGTGGTCGCACCGTTGTTGGGGGCGCTGTTATGGCTGTAGTACACAGAGATATGGGTTGCGCAAACAACGGTCTGGAGGATTGGTACTGGCAACGACTGACGGCTGTTGTGTTGATGGTTTTATTACCGCTGCCGTACATTCTTCTGCTCTGGCTGGCAGAGGGTGATGTCAGTCAGGTCACAGTGCTGGAGATGCTTGAGCATCCCGCCAGTCGTATGCTGCATTCGATATTGATGCTGACCTTGTTGGTTCATGCATATATCGGCATCAAGGTTATTGTTGAGGATTATGTGCCATTGAAGATACGCATACCGTTTCTGGGGATGATGTTGATGATTACAATTGGCCTCGGCTTCTGGTGGACGGCGTTGATCTGGGCCTGGGGTGGTTGAGGATGAACCTGTTTTATTACACCTCATCGTTCTCTCTGGCTCATTTGCACAGAGCAAACTTCGCGCGAAACGCCTTGATCTGTAACAAAACAGATTCATCAATATGGAGAGCTAATTAGATGTCGTATCTATCAACGGATAAGGTTGAACATCATTTTCATGATGTTGTCATTATCGGTGCAGGTGGTGGTGGTCTTCGCTGCGCATTGCAGCTGGCAGATGCCGATTACCGGGTAGCCGTGGTTAGTAAGGTGCTGCCAACCCGTTCCCATACGGTGGCGGCGCAGGGCGGTATGAATGCAGCGCTCGGTAATGTGAAATCTGATCACTGGCATTGGCATATGTATGACACGGTGAAAGGCTCAGACTATCTCGGTGATCAGGATGCCATTGAGTATATGTGCCGTGCGGCACCAAGGGTGGTGCGTGAGCTTGAGCATCAGGGTGTGCCGTTTTCGCGGATGGATGATGGTACTATTTATCAACGTGCATTTGGTGGGCAGTCGCGAAAGTTCGGTGAGGGCGGACAGGCCAAACGCACCTGTGCCGCAGCAGACCGAACCGGTCATGCCATTCTGCATACGATGTATCAGCAGAACCTGCGTGCAGGCACCCATTTCTTCGAAGAGTTTTTTGCTCTCGATCTGATTGTTGATGAAGAGGGCTGTCAGGGTGTCATGGCATGGGATATTGCCGAAGGAAAATATCATCTGTTTCAGGCCAAAGCAGTCATTATTGCGACTGGTGGTGCCGGGCGTGTTTTCCAGATGACCACCAATGCACATATCTGTACCGGTGATGGCGGGGCACTTGTGTTGGATGCCGGGCTTCCGGTTGAAGATATGGAGTTTTTCCAGTTTCACCCGACCGGCATTGCAGATGTCGGCCCGTTGATCTCCGAGGCGGTACGGGGCGAGGGCGGTTATCTGATCAACTCCGAGGGCGAGCGTTTTATGGAACGTTATGCGCCCACTGCCAAAGACCTTGCCAGTCGTGATGTGGTATCGCGTGCCATTGCGCTGGAGGTCAAGGCCGGGCGTGGTTGTGGCCCGAACAAAGATCATGCGCTGTTGAAAGTCGATCATCTTGGTGCGGATGTGATTATGCAGCGGCTACCGAATATTCATGAACTGGCCCTGAGATTCGCCAATGTGGATTGTACCAGAGAACCGATTCCGGTGATGCCGACCGCGCACTACACCATGGGCGGTGTCCCGACCAACAGGTTTGGCGAAGTGCTTCACATCGATGGCGATGAGAAAGAGCGGGTGATGCCCAGTCTTTTTGCTATTGGTGAGGCGGCCTGTGTATCGGTGCATGGTGCCAATCGGCTGGGTGGCAATTCGCTGCTGGAGATCGTTGTCTTTGGCAAGGCCTGTGGTGAGCAGGTGATGGAGTATATGAAAGAGAAGAATTATCATCCGAAACTTAACCCCGACTGCTGGAAGGATGGTGTGGCTCGTGTGGAGCGTTGGCTTTCAGGTAAACAGGATGGACAGGCAAGAGTTTCAGATGTTCGTGGCAAGATGCAGAATATTATGCAGGAACATTTCAGTGTTTACCGAACCGAAGATGTGATGGCTGAGGGCGTTGGTCTGATCGAGAAGACAGCGGCTCAACTCTCATCCTCTTTTATTGAAGACAAAAGCCGTATTTTCAATACCGAGCTTGTTGAAGCGCTGGAGCTTGAAAATCTGATGGAACTGGCACGGGTGACCGCGGCAGGTGCACTGGCGCGGACAGAGTCCCGGGGTGCCCATGCACGGGATGACTACCCTGAACGTGATGATGAGCAGTGGATGAAGCATACGCTGGCAACTATCAAGGCAAACAAGGTTGAACTGGATTACAAGCCTGTCAGAACTATTCCAATGAGTGTCGACTCCTTTCCACCCAAGAAACGGGTTTATTAATATGAACGTTCTCAGAGCATTGACTCAACCCATCCCTGGCTCTCGCCCTGCGGGTGCACTGTGTGCGTCCAAACGGTCATCCTGCCTTTTTGTCTGCCTTCGTCCTTTACCGCATTCCAAAAGTGTCATTTCGGAATGCTTTCTAAAGCCACCCATCCATGGGTGGGGGAAAAAGATATGAGCGAAGTGATTCGTCTTGAAATCTACCGCTACGACCCTGAAAAGGGTGGTGAGCCAACGATGCAATCATTTGAAGTGCCTGTAGAGAAGCCGGGTATGAAGCTTCTAGATGCACTGAACCATATCAAATGGCACATTGATGGCACGTTGACCTATCGCCGGTCGTGCGGCGAAGGAGTGTGTGGTTCAGATGGCGTGAACATCAATGGTGTAAACGGACTGGCCTGTATCACACCGATTGAGGGGCTGAAACAGCCGGTGAAAGTGCGTCCTCTGCCCAGCCAGCGTGTGATTCGTGATCTGGTGGTTGATATGGAACATTTCTTCGATCAGTACAGGACCCTGAAACCGTGGCTCCAGACAAGGGCGCCGACATCCGAACGTGAACGGCTGCAATCTCCGGCTGAGCGCGCCAAGTTGGACGGACTGTATGAATGTATCCTCTGCGCCTGCTGCTCTACATCATGCCCGTCATACTGGTGGAATGGAGACCGCTTCCTCGGCCCAGCCAGCCTGTTGCAGGCGGCGCGGTGGATTGAAGATACGCGGGATGAAGCGATGGGGGAGCGGCTAGATGCTCTGGATGATGAATTCAAGACTTTCCGTTGTCATCAGATTATGAATTGTATCGAGGCCTGCCCGAAACAACTCAATCCGACTGCGGCTATCGGCAGTATCAAGCGGCATCTGTTGTCTCGTAAATCATGAACTGTATGGAGTGCTGCCCTAAAGATCTGAATCCCACCAAAGCCATTGATCATATCAAACGGATGCTGTTGATCCGGAAATCCTGAATTGAAGAGTGAGGTGGATATTCGCCGGCTGCGTTATCGAATGCGGCGTCAGGGTATGCTGGAGCTGGATGAGTGGCTGACACCTCTGGAGAAGGCGCTTGAATTTTCTTTGCAAGAGGGTGATGGCGAAATCATTTCACAGATAGAAGCAATGGTTGCTGCTGATACACCTGAACTGTTGGCTATGATGCATGGAGAGACTCCGTTGCCTGAGGGTGTTCGGCCATGGCTTGAGCATTCATGAGGCGGGGTTGTCAGATCAGATCGTGAGTTTTTATGTTGGAAAATTGCCCTCTCTCATTTTGACCCTGTAGAGGGAAAGAAAACAGGAACAGCGATCTGCGATGTGGTATGCCAGATGTGTCATGGATAGGAAGTAAGAAGAGCCTGCGTATTGTCGTAAATCGGGCATGAAGATGAAACAGCGTTGCGGTATCTTATTTCACACGGAACCGGATCACCTGAGATGCCGGGCTTCGCTGTTTTGGAAAATGCTCCCCTAACTTGAAAAACAGGTTCTCACACTTTCCAAGTGGTTATTGTCACTGGACTGAAAGAGGGGTTGAGAGTATAAATCCGACCCCATGAAAAACGTATATATTGCCCCCTCAATTTTATCTGCAGATTTTGCAAACCTGGAAAAAGAAATTCGCGCCATCGATGAAGGTGGATGTGACTGGGTTCACATCGATGTTATGGACGGTACATTTGTTCCGCCGATCACAATCGGTGATAACATCGTCAAAGCGATTCGTCCGCACACCAAAAAGGTGATGGATGTCCACCTGATGGTAGAGCACCCTGAAACTCAGGTTGAAGCTTTTGCCAAAGCCGGTGCTGACATGATCACCATTCATCAGGAGACATGTGTGCATCTCGAACGCACGCTGCAGTTTATTCGCTCTCTGGGTTGTAAGGCAGGTGTTTCTCTCTGCCCATCTACGCCTGTACATACAATTAAAAACGTCCTTCACTGTACCGACCTGGTACTGCTGATGAGCGTGAACCCCGGTTATGGTGGACAGTCTTACATTCACGCCGTGACCGATAAGATTAAAGAGGCGCGCCAGATGCTGGACGCTGTAGGAAGCGATGCTTTTCTGCATGTGGATGGTGGCGTAAGCCCTAAAACGATTGAAGAGGTCTCCAGTGCTGGAGCTGATTCATTTGTAGCCGGTTCTGCGGTTTACAATACGCCTGATTATGCAGCAGCTATTGCTGAGTTGAGGGCGTTGGCTGAAAAAGCCTGATAGAAAGGCTGCTGGCTTGACGCTTATCTGTCAGGCTGATAGTTCTTCGCAACTTAGTTTTATTAAGAAATTTTAATATTGATTCTAGGTTCAATAATTTTGGTTTTATAATTTAAGAGGGAGGATGGCTATGTCGGATAAAGCGGATCATTCGCGCCGTAATTTTCTGTATATTGCCGCTGGCGGTCTTGGGGCCGTAGCAGCAGGTGCAACAGCAGTGCCTTTTGTCGCAAGTATGTTTCCTGCAGCAGATACACTGGCTGCATCTAAAACAGAGTACGATACATCAACAGTTGTTGAAGGACAGTTGGTTGTAATTCAGTGGCAGGGTAAACCTGTTTTCATCGTGAATCGTACGGCAGAAATGCTTGAACGTGTCAAAGGACATGATGATATATTGAAGGATCCAAACTCAGAGGCTGTTGATGCAGTACAGGCTGAGTGGATGGATTCAGATGAGAAACGCACGTTCCGTGCGATCAAGTCCGAAATTCTTATTGTGGTTGCCAGTTGTACACATCTGGGCTGCATTCCTCTATTTAAACCGACTGCAGGACAGAAGGACTGGGGTGACTCCGTACCTTCAGACTGGGCTGGTGGCTGGCACTGTCCATGTCATGGCTCTTTCTATGACCTCTCTGCAAGGGTGATCAACGGTTCACCTGCTCCGCAGAATCTGCATGTTATGCCATACAAATATATATCCGACACCATTGTGTTGATCGGATAAGGGGGGAAGAGACGTGATTGAAAAAATGATGAATACGCGCCTGTTCCATTGGGTTGATGAGCGCACAGATCTAGGCGCTATTATTAAGAGTCAGTTGACTGAGTATCCGGTTCCGAAAAACCTGAACTACATGTGGAACTTCGGTTCACTGGCACTACTGGTTCTGGTTCTACAGATCCTTACCGGTATTTTCCTTGTGATGTATTATAAGCCATCTGCTGAACTGACTTATGGTGGTTACACTGTTGCCTTTGATTCGGTTGAACGAATCATGCGTGATATTAACTTCGGCTGGCTGATCCGCTACATGCATGCGGTGGGTGCTTCGGCCTTCTTCGTTGTGGTTTACATGCATATTGGCCGTGGCCTTTACTATGGTTCCTACAAAGGACCTCGTGAATTGTTGTGGATCATCGGTGTTGTCATTCTGCTCATTATGCAGGGTGCTGCGTTCTTCGGTTATCTGCTTCCTTGGGGTCAGATGTCCTTCTGGGGTGCAACCGTGATTACCAACCTGTTTGGTGCACTGCCGGTGATTGGTGAGTATCTGCAACAACTGCTTCGTGGTGGCTTTGCCGTTGGCGATCCAACACTGAACCGCTTCTTCTCACTGCACTACCTCTTCCCATTGCTGCTTGCGGCGATTGTGGGTGGTCATATTCATGCGCTTCATGTGGTTCATTCGAACAACCCTGATGGCATTGATATCGATCATGAGAAAGACACCATTCCATTCCATCCTTACTACACAGTAAAAGATGCGATGGGTGTGGGCTTCTTCCTGCTGGGTTACTGCTACTTTGTTTTCTTTAATCCTGAAGCATGGGGTTACTTCATTGAAGTGGACAACTTTGTACCAGCAAACAACCTGCTGACACCTGCACATATTGCACCGGTCTGGTACCTGACGCCTTGGTATACGATTTTGCGTACCTTTGAAGATAAGCTGGTAGGTGTGGTCGCAATGGGCGCATCACTGGGGATTCTCTTTGTATTGCCGTTCCTTGATCGTTCGAAGGTTCGCTCTGCTCGCTATCGTCCTGTATTCCGTCAGATGGTGATCCTCTTCTTCATCTCTGTTGTTGTACTGGGTTATTGTGGTCACTCCGCACCAACTGCAACGCTGAAAGTTGTAGGTACGATTGCGACAAGTGTCTACTTCGGTTTCTTCTTCCTTCTGCCGTTTGTGCATAAGTTCGAGAAAACCAAGCCACTACCGGGAGGAGAGTAAGATGAAGGGAATCATGATGAAAACTACTCGTTTCTCTCTCATTGCCGCCCTTGTGTTGATGCTGGCCCCTGCGATGGCTTCAGCATCTGGTGCTGCTGCGGTTAAGCATACCGATATCACTTTTGATAACGAGACGCTTCGTGCAGGCCTTGAGGTGTTTACGGATGTATGTATGGGCTGTCACTCAGCCAAATACGTCACATACCGTAACCTGATGGTCTATCCTGAACTGGGTCTCTCTCGTGAAGAGGTGGATGATCTGCGTGGTGATAAAGGGCTGAATTCAGGCATGATTACTGAATTGGCACCTGAAGATGCAGCTGAGTCTTATGGTGTTGTTCCGCCGGATCTCTCTTTGATTACACGTGCCCGTCGTGGTGCTGGTGATTATGTTTACTCTCTGTTGACCGGTTATGTAGCTGATCCGGACGGTAAGGTGGAAGATGGCAACTACAACACCTATTTCCCGGGCAACCGGACTGCCATGCCTGATCCACTGGCATGGATGGGTCATGAGGCTGATGAAACAGCCGACCTGGAAGAGCAGGCTCGTGTTGTCTCATCATTCCTGACCTTTATCGGCGATCCGCATCAGTTGGAACGTAAGGCTATTGGCCGCTGGGTGATGGGTTTCCTTGTTCTTCTGACATTCGTTCTCTGGATGCTGAAGAGAGAAGTCTGGAAAGACGTTAAGAAACACTGATTGGAGTTGTCTGATTAATAAATACCCGGCTTTAACGAGTCGGGTATTTTTTTGGTTATAAAGCCGTATCTGAATAACCCACCCCGCTTGACCTTTATGATGCCCGGCCTAAACTCGGGCAACCCTGATTTATGGGGCTGTTTCAACTGTTTGAAGCCATTAAAAGTAATAAGGAGCCCATCTGCACATGCGTGAATTTGAAAAAATAAAACGCCTTCCTCCTTATGTTTTTGCTGTTGTTAACCAGCTGAAGATGGAGCTGCGCCATGCCGGCCATGATATTATTGATCTTGGCATGGGCAATCCCGATCAACCTACACCACAGCATATCGTCGATAAGCTCTGTGAAGCTGCTCAGGATGGCCGCAACCATCGCTACTCAGTTTCCAGAGGTATTCCGGGTCTTAGAAGGGCTATCTGTGCCTGGTACAAGAGAAAGTTTGATGTGGATCTTGATCCGGAAACTGAAGCGATTGCTACCATTGGCTCCAAAGAGGGCCTGGCTCATCTGGCCGTGGCAATCACATCACCGGGTGATCTGATTCTAACACCAAATCCGGCCTATCCGATCCACCCCTATGGTTTCATTATTGCAGGGGCGGATATTCGTCATGTGCCTATAGGTCCTGATCGCGACTATTTTGCTGATATTGAGAAGGCAGTGAAAGATTCATGGCCGCGTCCAAAAGTGATCGTAGTGAACTTTCCATCCAATCCGACTGCTCAGGTGGTGGATCTTGATTTTTATGTGAAGCTGGTGGATTTTGCCAAAGAGAACGATCTGATTGTCATTTCTGATATTGCCTATGCCGAGATCACGTTTGATGATTATGTCTGCCCATCGATTATGCAGGTGCCGGGTGCAAAAGATGTGGCGGTTGAGTTTTACTCGCTCTCCAAGACATACAATATGCCGGGTTGGCGTATGGGCTTCATGGTGGGTAATAAGGATATTGTTGCTGCACTGGCCAAGATCAAATCCTATCTTGATTATGGTACTTTTCAGCCGTTGCAGATTGCAGCCTGCGCAGCATTGAACGGTCCTCAGGATTGTGTCGAAGATATTCGCAGCATGTATCAGTCGCGCCGTGATGTGCTGATTGATGGGTTGCATAAGATGGGTTGGATGGCAGAGAGTCCGAAGGCATCGATGTTTGTCTGGGCTGAAATTCCTGATGAGTTTAAAGCGATGGGCTCACTTGAGTTTTGTCAGCGGATGCTTAAAGAGGGCGGCGTGGCTGTCTCTCCCGGCGTTGGTTTTGGTGAGTATGGTGATAGCCATGTGCGTATCGCCCTGATTGAGAATGAACACAGAACCCGTCAGGCAGTTCGCGGTATGCGTCAGTTTCTGAACGCAGGTAGTTAGTAAGCATATGATTGGAGAAACAGATGAGTGAAATTCGAGTAGGTATTTTAGGCTTGGGCACGATTGGTATTGGTGCTGCGCGTATTCTGATTGAGCAGCAGGAGCTGATGTCTCGCCGTCTGGGTAAGACGCTCCGTCTGGTTGCTGCTGCGGACCGTGTGCTGGATCGTGATTTTGGTCTGGATCTCTCCGGTGTCCGTCTGTGTGATGATGCCAATGATGTAGTAACGGCTGATGATGTTGATCTGGTCATCGAACTGATTGGTGGTTACGAGCCGGCACGCACATTTGTGGCAACAGCGATTGAGCATGGCAAACATGTAGTCACAGCCAACAAGGCGTTGATCGCCAAGCATGGCGAAGAGCTCTTTCCACTGGCTGCCAAGCATGGAGTGGCGATTGGTTTTGAAGCTGCGGTAGGCGGTGGTATTCCTTGCCTGAAGGCGCTGCGTGAAGGTCTTTCGGCCAATGCAGTTGAATCAGTTTATGGAATTTTGAACGGCACCTGCAACTTCATCCTGACCAAGATGGAGAATGAGGGCGCGGACTATGCCGATGTTCTGAAAGAGGCACAGGAGCTGGGTTACGCCGAGGCTGATCCGACCTTTGATGTTGAAGGCATCGATACAGCGCACAAGCTCTCCATTCTGGCTGCCATGGCATTTGGTTCAAAGATCAAATTTGATGAAGTGTTCACTGAAGGCATCAGTAAAATCAGTGCTGCCGATATCGAAGCGGTACATGAGCTTGGTTATCGCATCAAGTTACTCGGTATTGCCAAGCCCCATGGTGATGGTTCGACTGTAGAGCGCGTCGAGATGCGCGTACATCCAACACTGGTGCCCCTTACTGCCCAGCTTGCACAGGTATCGGATTCCTATAATGCGGTTCAAATCTCCGGTGATTTTGTAGAGCACACCATCTATATCGGACGCGGTGCAGGAGAACGTCCGACTGCATCAGCAGTGATTGCAGATGTAGTGGATATTGCACGTATCTGTTCAGATGATTCTTCTCATGGTGTGCAGTTTCTGGCACCGCCGATGGGCTTTGTGGAGTCTGAACGAAAAGAGCTTAAAACGCTGCCGGTTGCTGATGTTGAGTGTGAATATTACCTGCGCTTTATGGTTCAGGATGAGCCGGGCGTGATTGCATCAATTACCTCTGTATTGGCTGATCATCGCATCAGCCTCGAAGCACTTTCACAAAAAGAGAGGCATGCTACGCAGGCGGTTCCTATCGTCATGCTGACCCACGATACAACTGAGGGGAACCTGCAGGCTGCGATTAGCAGAATCACCTCACTTGCCAATATTGAAGAAGATGTACTTATTCTCCGTAAAGAGAATTTTGGAGCTTAACTGATATGCCACGTTACGAAGGAATTATTAACCGTTACCGCGCCTTTTTGCCGATTGGGAAAGATGATGCCGTGATCACTCTTTATGAGGGTAATACACCATTGCATGAGTCGCTTAACCTGCGTAATGCGATCAATCCCGAACTAAGTATTTTTCTGAAGTTTGAAGGTTTGAATCCAACCGGATCATTCAAGGATCGCGGCATGACCATGGCCGTGACCCAGGCCTATAACAGCGGTTCGCGCAAGGTGATCTGCGCCTCAACCGGGAATACTTCCGCCTCTGCAGCGGCCTATGCGGCCAACTGCGGTATGGAAGCTTATGTATTGATTCCAGATGGCAAGATTGCACTGGGCAAGATGAGTCAGGGTATGCGTTATGGTGCCAAGGTAATCCAGATTCGCGGCAACTTTGATGATGCACTGCAGATCGTGCGCGACATCTCCGCTGATGGTTCAATCTCTCTGGTGAACTCGGTCAATCCATACCGTATTCAGGGCCAGAAAACCGCCGCATTTGAAGTGGTGGATGAGCTTGGCTTTGCACCTGATTATCATGCGCTTCCTGTCGGTAATGCCGGAAATATCACGGCTTACTGGATGGGTTATAAAGAGTATTTCGACAAACGTATCTCCAAATCACTTCCCAAGATGATCGGTTTCCAGGCCGCTGGTGCTGCACCGATTGTAAATGGCGCACCAGTAGAGAATCCGGAAACCATCGCGACTGCTATCCGTATCGGTAAACCTGCCTCATGGCAGCAGGCCGAGGCCGCCCGTGATGAGTCCGGTGGACGTATTGATGCGGTGACTGATGACGAGATTCTTCAGGCCTACGATATGTTGGCTTCAATGGAGGGTGTCTTCTGCGAACCTGCATCAGCGGCGTCGGTTGCCGGCGTGATCAAGCTGAACAAAGCCGGTTATTTTAAACCGGGCGCGAAGATTGTCTGCACACTGACTGGTAATGGGCTGAAAGATCCAGATACCGCCATGAAGGGTGTTGCCACGCCTGTTACGATTGATGCCACCGAAGATGCTGTTCGGAAGATCCTCGACAGTTGATTGTCACTGACAGTCGGTTGATCTGATTTCACATGAGCAGATTCCACAAAAGCAGATGTCACAAGAGCAGATGTCACAAACAAAACTTCTGATTGTCTCCGATGGGTTGATCCCGTCCACGTCAGGCTATGCACTTCATCCACAACTTGATCCGTGGCGGAAGCAGCTTATGCGCTGCTCACGCAACTGGTTCAATTCTGCTCCTAAAACACCGCTGGAGTGGTATGGAGTGCTTCAGGGACACTCTCCAACAGAGTTGCTGCTGAATGCTGCCAGAGAGAGCATCCCCGATAAGAGCCGTCAAATCTGGATTGCATCGCCATACCACGCACAGTTGGCTCGTGACCGGATCATGGTGATGCCCGACTCACTGCTTCCATGGCGTGCAGAGGATGCCGAGTGGATCTGTGATCTGCTAAACCCTCTCCTGAAAGAGGAGGGGATCGAACTTCTCCGTCACAAAGCAGCATTGATATTGGCCTGTGAGACTCCGATTAGTGCAGAGCCTGATTCTTTTGCCCTGATCTCCGGAAAAGAACTTCCTAACCGTCATCCTGAAGGCGTGGATGGTGGCCGGTTGATGCGATTGATGTCAGAAATTCAGATGGTGTTGAATCTGGAACCTGCTGAGCATCGCAGGGCCGCCGGTGAGCCAGATATTCATGGCTTGTGGCTATGGGGGGGCGAGGAGATTTCTGAAGTTTCTTCCGGGATTGTTCTGCCCTCTGTCGCCACCAGAGATACACAGCTCGCTTCTATTTCTGAAGCAAAGGATGCAGAGATTATGATTTGTGATGCTGACCAGCTCTCCCAACTCTCAAAGCCGGAGGGCGGGCTGGCAAAACATATTCTGATTGCAGGCCAGGGTCAGGCAGTGTTGCTAAAATCATCCATGCTTCCACGTTTTGGCAGCAGGGGATGGCAGGCCAGACCTTCAGCACCGGAAGCTGCGTTGATATTGGTGCTCAGGTGTCTTAAATGATTGCGCTATCTGAAGAGACAACAGTTAAGGGAAGAAAGCTGGCCTGGCGGGGAGAGCCGCTGACGGCTTCTGATCCACTGGGTGCATGGCAGGGGCTTTTAGATGTCCGCGGCCTGCACGAGTCCGACCCTTTCTTCAGCCCGAAACTTTCCGATCTTCCCGATCCTGATGCGATGCTCGACATGGCCAAAGCGGCTGAGCGGGTAACTCAGGCAGTGATCAATGGAGAACATATCCATGTCTTCGGTGATTTTGATGCCGATGGCGTGAACGGTACGGCAATTCTGACTCAGGCGCTCAAAGCTGCCGGGGCGAAAGTAACCTCATCCATCCCGCATCGCTCCGATGATGGGCACGGCATCGGTGTGGAGCCTGTACGCGAGGCTGCTGAATCAGGAGCCCATCTAGGCATCAGTGTCGATACAGGCACCACATGTTTTGAAGCCTGTGATGAGGCTGTGAAGCTCGGCTTTGACCTTATTGTCACTGATCACCACCTGCTGGAAAAAGCGGATGGTGCGGAGAAGCTTCCCAATGCCTTTGCGCTGCTCAATCCGGCAAGAGAGATGTGTGGTTTCGCAGATAGAAAACTCTGTGGCACCGGAGTCGGTTTCTTTCTGTTGATGAGTGTCTGGAAACGGCTGCGTGAAGCCGGGAACAATCCTGAATTTGATCTCCGCTCTCTACTTGATCGCGTAGCCATCGCAACGGTTGCCGATGTGATGGAGCTGGTGGGTGTGAATCGGGTGTTGGTCTATCACGGCCTGAAGCAGCTCAATGGAGCAAATTCAATTCCTCCCTCTGTGGGCATGCAGGCGCTGAAAAAGATTGCCCGAGTGAAGCGGAGTGTCTCGGTGGAGACGATTAGTTTCTATCTTGCGCCAAGAATCAATGCCGCAGGACGAATGCGCCATGGTGAAGAGGCGATGCGCATGCTCTCCACATTCGACATGGATGAGGCGATGGCACTGGCTGAGTCTCTGGATGAGACCAACAAGCAGCGCCGTCTGGTGGAAGCGGAAGTATTCAAAGAGGCGGAACGCAGGCTTGAAGGCGCTGAGGTGCTGGCTGTCTATGATGAGGCGTGGCATGCAGGGGTTGTCGGGCTGGCAGCAGGCAGGTTATCCCGTAAACATGGCAAGCCCGCAGCCGTAGGATTCATCACCCCGGATGGGCAGGTGCGTCTCTCACTGCGTGGTCGTCCGGGGTTTCATGTTGGTGAACTTCTGAACAGCTGCGCCGAACATCTTGAAGGCTTTGGCGGTCATGCCGGAGCCGGTGGCGGCACGGTGAAGTCCGGAAGCTGGGACGGCTTTGTAGAGACCTTTGGTGAAGTAGTATCTCAGCAGGCCGAACATGCCGGTGATCAGTTAACCCAATCTCTGGATGGTGTGCTGGAACTCGGAGCCATGCATGCAGGGCTGGCGGAGCGCTTAACTCGCTTTGAACCAGTCGGGCAGGGCAATGCTGCGGCCACCTGGTTGATCCAGAATGTTCACATCACAGAGAACAAGGCCCTGAAGGGTGGTGTGGTGCGTCTGAAGGTGAGCGATGGAGCTCAGTGGCTCGATGCCATCGTCTTCGGTGGCGGAGCCTATGGCGACGCTCTGGAGCGAGGATCAATCGTATCACTGCTTGGTCAGCTCAAACTCGATGAGTATCGCGGCAATGGCGCAGTACAGTTTGTCGTTGAGGATGTGCTAGTCAGCGAATGACCGCTTTCGGCCAAAAGCGGACTTCATAGATCGCTCAGATTGTTGTAATAAGGCTATTTACTCTTTGAAGATGATTTCGAGATCGACTCCGGCATCTGAGAGAGCTTTCACATACCCCTCTGCCATGTGCTGTTGGTAGTCGTTGCTCACAAGGAAAGTTGTGCTAGTTATTATCTTGCCGGCTACGAGACCGCGCCAGATACCTTGGAAGCGTGCAAAGTCTTCAGCATTGGAAGTACATTCCTTCACGTTTCTGAAGTCTACAACCTCATGAGCAGACCTGATGTCTCCCCAACGGCTTGTTACATCTACAAAGTACGATGCGATGTCCACATCGCTCAAAAGTTCTGGCGCTATAACGCGGATCGTATGGCTCTCTGAATCATAACTGAATGGTGGCGTAGTCATGTGTTAATTATAGACCATTTACTATTAGATTTTACCATCACGGAGTTATAATCAAATTAGCCAGTCTGAATGTCCGCTTTTGGCCGAAAGCAGTCATTCGTTTGATAGGGATTTAATCACCTTTTCTGACAAAGCGGATGATCTGGCGGCGGGCTTTTTTGTCGGGGCGTTTTTTTGGGGCGCTGGCGGCATGAAAGCGACGGCGCTCCCGTTCTGTCTCTCTGGCTTTCAGACTCTCTTCAGACTCTTCATAGAGTGTCTGCGCAATGGCGGCTGATCCGCGTTTCTCGGCAAGAGCCGTGACTGTGACGATGAAGGTTTCATGCTCCCGGAGGATGGTCAGTTCATCACCGCACTCCACCTGTTTTGAGGGTTTGATGCTCTCACCATTGAGCTGCACATGGCCGCCATTTACTTTTTCAGTAGCGAGTCCTCGTGTTTTGAAGAAGCGGGCTGCCCAGAGCCATTTGTCGATACGCACAGCCTTCACTGATGATCTCTCCTGTTTGAACTGATTCAAGTGAATATAGGCGGCAGATTATAACAGGTAAATGGAGAGATTATGGAAGGGCTGTTGTTCTTCGCTATGACCTATAGCTTTCGCGCATGCGTTTGAATGATGAAGGGGTGATTATAGGCAGCCGCTCGCCGAGACCTTCCCATATTACATTGCCGAAACAGGAGCTTCCGTTTCCCTCTCTGCTCGATTTTCTGGATGGGCATTTTCCTCGGGTTGGACGTGAT
>JBEQLD010000070.1:0-10045 GCA_040326115.1 Mariprofundaceae bacterium
GTAGGAGAGATGCAGAAGGCCAGAGAAGAAGTTCGAAGTGCCAAAGCCCAGTCATCAGGTAAAAAGAGCGTGATGATTATTGATGATTCCAAAAGCATCCGTGCACTTGTGAAATTTGTACTTCAATCTGATGGTTATGAAGTGATAGAAGCTGAAGATGGCGATCAGGGCTGGGATCTTATTCAGAGGCTGGGTGATTCCCTGAGTCTGGTGCTGACAGATTGTGAAATGCCGAACATGTCTGGCATGGAGCTAGTGGAGAAAGTTCGTGAGCAGAGTAAATATGATAGCATTGCTATTGTCATGCTTACCTCCCGCAAAGAGGAAGAAGATGAAGTGATAGGGCTTGATAGTGGTGCTGATGATTATATCTGCAAACCTGTAGAGCCGATGAAGTTGCAGGCACGGGTAAGAAAAATGATCGGAATGTATGATCGTATCAGCTCGTCTGTGCACTAAGGGGGAAATGATGGAAGAAGAGACATTTAATGAACCGGATACCGCCAAAGTAAACGCTCCATTTGAGGAGGGCGAACAGGTTGAACTGATGAAAATTATGATGAATGGCGAAATATTTCTCCTGCCCGTAGAAGATGTTGCAGAAGTTCTGCGTCCGGTCAAAGTGACGCCTGTGCCAATGGCACCGGATCATATGCTTGGTGTGGCCAACATTCGCGGTCAGATTGTATGCATTGTTGATCCTGGAAAAGTACTGCATCTCAAACAGAAGCGGGGCGAACAGACAGATAGCAGCCGTTATTTGATTCTGCGCCATCCACGTATGCATCTGGGAATCTGGGTGGATGAAGTTTCTGAGCTTTATCGAGTGGCAAAAAATAGCCTGCCCGAAATCGATTTGGATAGTCACTCGCATTTGCGGGGAGAAATGAATATTGAAGGCCATGCATTCAAGCTACTGAATACTCAGGTGCTGTTTGACTGACAGTGGGATGCCTTGCAAAAGCCCGAAATTAAAGAGATGATGCCCTCTCAATTTAAGAGCGGTGTTTTAAAACCTTATAGAGAGTTCAGGGGAAAACTGACATGACAACTGACGCGATGAATGTAGATACGGCAAACGTTAAGAATTTACGGCAATTGGCAAACCGAAATGTCGTACTTTCAATGCTTCTGTTCGCAACCCTGATCGGCGCAATTCTATTTGCCTTTGATCGAGCCGGGCAAGGGCTGAATGAGTTGTCAGAGCTGTATGGTCAGCAATCACGTCTGGAGAAATTCAAATCTTCTCTGCCAAACGTTCTTCTTCCACTTAATGACTACACCCTGACGCAAAACCAGGAAGATGTGGCCAAGATTGACCAGGCTTCACAGGACTTTCTGGGTCTTTATGGTGAAGTGGTAGCCCTTCCGATTTTGACAGATGCCGATAACAAAGAGCTTCAGGAAGTGTTTGACCTGATGCAGGAAGTAATTGGTATTGCG
This sequence comes from Mariprofundaceae bacterium, assembly GCA_040326115.1. Lineage (GTDB taxonomy): Bacteria > Pseudomonadota > Zetaproteobacteria > Mariprofundales > Mariprofundaceae > WSZY01. The sequence goes on from JBEQLD010000070.1 coordinate 1,444, forward strand.
GATGATATTGTAAGTGGAAAAATTCCGGAAGAGATGGCAAGTAACGTAACTGTTGTGGCACAGAGCCTTGTATCTGTGGGACAGGAGAAGATGAGAGTTGTGACTGACCGTCTGGAAATAGCCCTGACCACCGAAACTCAGGCCAAAACAGATCAGATCACAACATTGGCCGTCGCCAACATTGGTTTCATCGTATTTGTTCTTGTGATCATCGCCATGTTGAGTAGAAGTTTTGTAAACAGTGTTACGACAACGATTTCTGAAGCCGCACAGAAAGTGTCTTACTCTTCCACTGAAATTCTGGCCTCTGTTGACCAGCAGGCCAATGCCTCCGACACACAGGCTCGTTCGGTGTCAGGTGTGACCATGGAGCTGGAGGATATGTCCGTGGCTGCTCAGAAGATTGCTAAGACAGCATCAAGTGTAGAGCGCATCGCAACAGCAACCACCCAGTCAGCACATGAAGGTGCTACAGCGGTGAAAGAGACGATTGGTTACATGGATAAAATTCGTCAGGAAGTGACAACCATTGCTGAAAAGGTGACCGATGCAGCGCGTAAGGCTGAACAGATTCTTGAATCGGTAGATTCCATTCAGGAAATTGCTGATGAGACCCATCTACTGGCACTGAATGCATCCATCGAATCTGCAGCTGCAGGTGAATTTGGTAAGCGATTCGCAGTTGTGGCGGGGGAGGTTCGTCGTCTGTCTGAACGTGCCCGAGCCTTTACAGAAGAGATCAAGACCGTGGTGAATGACGTGCATGTTTCTACTCAGGAGTCGATTGAAGTGACCCGGGAAGGCCTGGAAGAGGTGGCCAAGGGTGTGGAGATCGCCCAGCGCGCCGGTGAGGCACTGGAGAAGATGCAGAGTATGTCAGAGAAGACGAGTCAGGCAGTACGCACTATTGCCAGGGCAACGGGCCAGCAGGATGAGAGCTCTCAGGAGTTCGTAGAGACAATGCAACAAATCTCTGCTCTGTTACATGATTCGGCATCCCAGATGCAGAAGTCTCGTGAAGCAGCAGTCAGGCTGACTGATACAGCTGAAGATCTGAAAAAACTAGTATAACCAGAGGCAGGTAGACATTGTCCAGCTTTGATCTATCAAGTTTTCTGGCCTCATTTTTTGATGAGGCACGGGAGCGTTTGGCCTCCATCAATCAGCATCTGGTTAACTTTGAATCAGGAACCATTAGTGAGGAAGAGTTAGTAGACCTTCGTCGTGATGCCCACACCATCAAAGGCTCTGCCCTGATGCTGGGCGTAAAAGACGTGGGTGGCGTTGGCCACCTGTTTGAGGATGCGATCGAACAACTCATCGATGATGTTAAATGGCGCACTCCGGAAATGATTCAGTTCCTCTACGATCTCCATGATAAACTTGCCGAAAGGCTGGAAGACCCGGACGGAAACACCCTTCTTGAGCCGGATTCATTGCGCATCACCTATGATGAACTAGCGAAAACGCTCAAAAGCGATACAGAGGATGCTTCCACAGAAACTGACGAAGCCACATCTCCACAAGTTAAAAGTAGCGAAAGCGATCTGATTGGTGCTGATGAAGCTGAGCAGTGGAAAAAGAGCAGGGAAGCTACAGACAGTTCAGAAAGCATTTCTCCTGATTTAATCATTCCGGAAGATTTAGAGCTCTCCATCTCCGCTCTGGCTGACCTGGATGAGGCTGAAGAGAGCTTTGAAAGTCTTGCCTTAACACCACTTCCTGAAAGAAGTATTGATGAGATCGACAATTTCAGGCCGGACACTTCAAAGATCGAGATGAAAGCTCTGGGGCAGAGAAAGAGTTCCGGCCGTTTCCTCAGGGTCGATGCAGAACGTCTGGAAGAGCTATCCAACCATGTGATTGAGCTCAGCACAGAGCAATCACGTGGTGAGTCTATTGAAGGCACCATGCAGGCTCTGCATCTGGAGATGCGGGCTTTGCGCCGTGAATGGCGCCAATTCAAGAATAGCATGAATAGAGCAAGTGATAGTGAACTTGCCGCCGGCATGAAATCACTGGATGGAGCACTGGATAATCAGGTACGTAAAACACGCTACTTTATTGATGAATTCAGGCATGGGCAGTCCCGCAGTGGGATTATGCTTAAAGATCTCCGGGATCAGGTGCTTTCGCTGATGCTAAGGCCGCTGGACAGTATTTTTTCTACATTCCCACGTGCCATCCGTGATCTGGCAGTTCGCTCCAATAAACGTGTAAACCTTCAGATTGCAGGCGAAAGTGTCGAAATCGACCAGGGTGTGGCTGAAACGCTGGTTGAGCCACTGGTTCATCTGCTTAATAACGCTGTCGCACATGGTATTGAATCACCTGAAGAGCGCCTGGCTGCTGGCAAGCCTGAAAGCGGACAGATTGCCATTCTTGCTCGTCAGAGCGGAAATGAAATTCGAATTGAAGTTGTGGATGATGGCCGTGGTATTGACACTGAAATCATTAAAGAGACAGCCGTTAAACGTGGTGTGACAACACAAATTGAAGCAGATGCCATGGAATCGTCTGAAATTCTGGAGATGATTTTCAGGCCGGGGTTCTCAACACATGCCGATGTTGATGATATGGCCGGACGCGGAATTGGTATGAATGTGGTTCAGGATACCCTGCGTCGCCTCACAGGCTCAATCCGTATCCATACGGAAGTAGGGAAGGGAACCCGCTTTGTTCTCTCTCTGCCTGTACGTATTGCAGTGCAGCATGCACTTCTGTTCCGAATGGGTGATCAGACATTCGGCATGTTGACCCATATGATTGATCAGGCGATCCCGCTTAAAATGCAAAAGTTTGAGAAGGGCGCCGGCGGAAAGGATTTTGTTCGTTATGGCAACCACCTGGTGCCGATCGTTGATCTACGTCGCATGATGACAAACAACCCCGATTCGCTCTCTGAGTTCCCTTATGTATTAATTTCTGAACATATTGAAGGCTTTGTGGGCATCGTGATTGATGAACTGTTTAGTGACCATGAGATCGTGGTTCGTGATCTTGATCCTTATATCAAACGATACCAGCCACAGGGACTAATGGGTAATACCATTGATTCCGATGGTTCTGTTCTGTTGCTACTTGAGCCTTACGGCATTAAGGAGATGGGCCGAACATCGCCTGATGATGATCTTAATATCGAAGCAGGCCAGGAAGACAGGTTTGACTTTAAAGTTCTTCTGGTTGATGACTCGCTCATCGCAAGAAAAGTTGAACAGGGAATCCTGGAAAGCCTTGGATTCAATGTTGATACCGCCATTGATGGGTTGGATGCTCTGGCGAAAATTCAGCTCGAAACCTATGATATGGTTGTTACAGACCTTGAAATGCCGCGTCTGGATGGATTTGGTCTGGTTCGTCGTTTGCGTAATCAGCCACAATATGAGGATCTTCCCATCCTTATCATTTCAACCCGTGAAAGTGCTGAAGATAGAATGCGTGCAATGGAAGCGGGTGCGGATGCCTATCTGGTTAAACAACAGCTCGATAGTGAAAATCTACTTAAGAACATCAGAATGCTTGTAGGGCCCTTAACAGAAAATTAATTGGATTAGATTTATGCTTCACCAGATTGCTCCCATCGTCTAGCGGTTAGGACGCTGGCCTCTCACGCCGGAAACAGGGGTTCGATTCCCCTTGGGAGTACCATTTATAATCTCTTCATCATTTTTTTATGAAGAGGGATGTTCCAAATTTATAATAATGAGTTTGATCATAAATCGTATGCAATGCTCTATACGGCTTGTATTTAAGCTCTTCGCAATTTCAATTCGACGTCGCATAATGGATATTATGTAAAGTTACAAAGAGACAGGATGCCTAATAGAATAACAGATAAAGATAACTACTTCGATAAGTTAGAAGAATTAATGAAGGTATTACGTGAAGAGTGTCCGTGGGACAATGAACAGACGCTCTCCTCTCTTCGAACTTATACGCTTGAAGAGACTCATGAGGTGCTTGAAGCGATAGACCTCGCTGTACAGCAAAACGACTGGTCTGCGCTTAAAGGTGAACTTGGTGACCTCCTCATTCAAATTGCTTTCTATTCTGTAATTGCAGATGAACATGGTGAGTTTGATCTGGGTGATGTTTTCGAATCTCTTATTCAGAAGATGATCTATCGTCACCCGCATGTGTTTGGTGATGCCAGGCCTTCGGATGTACTAGAACAGTGGGAACAGCTCAAAGACGTAGAACACAGTGATCGTAAGAGCCTGATGGATGGCATACCACCGCTGCCAGCCCTTGCCTATGCTCTGAAACAGCAAAAACGCGCTGCCCGAGTCGGTTTTGACTGGGAAAAGGCCACAGATGTCATTGAAAAGATGCAGGAAGAGCTTTCCGAGTTCACAGATGAAGTGAATAAGGGCGCTGATTTATCCCGTATTGAGGATGAATTCGGCGATGTGCTCTTTACCCTGGTTAATCTGGGTCGAAAACTTGGATTGGATGCTGAAATTTGCCTGATGCATACCAACCGTAAGTTCGCACAACGCTTTAGAGGCGTTGAAGGACTTGCAGATGAACGTAAACTGGACCTGTCTGAGCTTGATCTGGATGCTTTAGAGGCACTTTATCAGGAAGCTAAACTAGAGATTGAACAACGGAAACTGGAGACACCATGAGCGATACAGGTCCAAAAGCACCGAACCAAACACAGGAACTACAGATCCAAATGCCACCTGAGGTTCAAAAAGGCAGTTATGCCAACAATATGGTCGTAGCGCATACTCAGGAGGAGTTTGTCATGGACTTTATTCTGGCTACACCACCGGTCGGTACAGTCAGCGCTCGCGTGATTGTCTCTCCTTCACATGCTAAGAGGATTGCACAGGCACTGATTGAAAACATTGCTAAATATGAAGAGCGTTTTGGAAAGGTTCAGGATATACCCTCAGGTCTTCCCGGAGATGTTACGGCTCATTAATTCTGTCATTTATAGATATATTATTTAAATGACGTTCGATAACTTCTGATAAAGTGCAACTGTCCTTTATAGCTATGTAGTTAAGTAGCGACCATGCATTCCGTGACAAGGTAACGGTTTTGGTTCCCGGTTTATTAGCTCTTCGCCGGCTTGCCCTGATGGCATTTTTTAACTGTTCCCACTCTTTGGACTGTAGCCATGATTCACACCAGCGGTTTAGGCTCTCTGTTGGATCATGAATCATACTTTCATTGAGTAATTCAAAGGCTCTGGAGGCTTTAAAGGTTCTGTATTCACCCAGCCATGCCGGGTTATCAATCTTCTTTTCTATCCATCGATAGGCAAACCACCGGTCACTTTCTGTAATCTGATATCTTTTCCTGGCCATGTGACTCTCCCTATATACGTTACAAGGTAACGCATTAATCAGGAATGATCAACACAATGAAATTTGCTAAAGATGGTCAATAACTTGTCTGTTTTTGGGTTTGTAGCCAGGTGATGGCCTTGGAAACCGCCACTGAGAGTGAATCTTCCAAAACAACGCCTGCAGCAATAGCTGATGCAAGGCGACACCCTGTTCCATGTGCCAACTCCTGATTCCACTGTTGCCGTTTATGGGGGAAAACTATCTTCTCGCCATCAATAGAGAGAGTATCGATTAACGTATCCGCACCCATATGCCCGCCTTTAAGCAGTACCGGGAGAGCAAAAAGCTCAGATAAACGGGTAGAAAGATCATGTTCATCCTCCCCGCCCATCAGAATGCAAGCCTCAGGAATGTTCGGAGTAAGTAGCGAAGCCATGGGTATGAGGTCCTGCTTTAAAACTGAGAGTGCCGATTCATCAAGAAGTCTTTTTCCACTACTGGAAACCATTACAGGATCAACAATCAGCGGCTTTTCGGTGTGAAGCTCTTTGAGCAGGGCTGCTATTAATTGAATTCTCTCAGCATCATACAGCATCCCCGTTTTCACGGCCTGGACATTGTAATAGTCGAAAACAGTGCGTATTTCCGCTTCCAGCTGCAGCAATGAGACCGGCTCGACTCGAGTGATCTTCTCAGGATTTTGAGCTGTAAGAGCAGTGATAGCAGAGCAGCCTTTTATGCCAAACGCAGAAAATGTTTGTAGATCAGCCTGAATACCTGCTCCGCTGCAGCTATCACTGCCGCCTATGGTAAGCGCTACCGGAATCGAATGCTCACTCACTCTTCAGCCTTGGCTTGACTTCTTAACATGCCGATTTCACTTAATTTTTCACTGAATTGAGAACTCTTTTGGGCAACCCTGGTTATCTGTTCTGAAGGAAATGCATAAGCAATAACATCCGAATCGGCTACTACATCAGCAACCGGCATACTGATCCCCGCTGAAGATATTTCTCCAACAACATCACCTTCGCCCAGTGAAGCTACGTGCTCCCCATCTTTTACGACATTGATGAAGCCTTTAGCAACCAGATAGAGACTTGAGTTAAACTCCCCCTGACGAATAAGCAGACCACCTTTTTTAAGCGCATAGACCTTACATTCATCAGCAAGATAGCGTTGAAGGTGTTGAGGAAGCACCTTAAAGAGCTGGTGTCTGGAAATAAATTGATTGATAATGGCTGGAGAAATTTCAATTTTTGATCGTGTAGCCAGCTCAGCACGTCTTGTTTTTGATAGTCTGTGAAGACGCACACCGAATTCCGGGTAGGTTTTTGCCAGCTCATTCATCTGCTTAAATGAAACAGCAAACAACGTCACATTATCCTCAGCTATGACATCAGCAACAGGCATTGAAAGACCGGATACAGATACTTCGCCAACAATATCGCCCTGCCTTAGCTCTGCCAGAATTTCATTTTCTCTAACAACTCTGACATGCCCTTTTGCAATAAAGAAGAGATTGGTGTTTTCTTCACCCTGCCTGATAAACTTGGATCCTTCTGCAATATTTAAATAACGACATTCTGCAATTAATTTCTCACAACTCTTTTTAGGAATACTCGTGAAAAGTCTGTGTTTGCTGAAAATCTGTACGATGTCTTCCGGCTTGTTTGCCACTTCTACAGCATTAAGCCAACGGAAAGCGCTATCCTGTTTGATGCTATCTTTTTGAGTTGCGCCATCGAGCATCATAAAAAAGGCAAGCGCCAGAAAAATGGATAGCTCACTGGTCACAAGTACAAAAATTGTAGCCAGTATGATGATCGTCATACGCACAGCCTGTTCACTCATATCCCGCTTCATATAGGTAAACACAATGCCAAGGATCGGAACAAAGATCAGCGCAGCCAGCGCCAGCTCCAGCTTCTCAGCTCCCATATGCTGATAAATACCGATAGCAGTAAACAAGCCACTCAGAAACAGTTTAACGAGAAATTTCCAGTCAAACTGTAAAACGCTGCTAATAAACTTTTCCTTATGAGAACTCATAATTTAAGCACCCCATATATCATTCATCGCTCTGGCAGTGGATTCAATATCATCGGATGCAAAAAGACCAGAGATCACAGCAGCAGCATCGGCTCCAGTGGCTTTTACCGCGCTGATAGCTTCCAGTGTGATACCACCAATCGCTATGATATTGCTATCCGGAAAGAGCTGCCTGGCCTTTTGCAGGCGAGGCAAGCCGATTGTAGGCACTTCGGATTTACTTCGGGTTGGAAAAACAGCACCAAACGAGAGGTAATCCGCCCCACTCTCAAGCGCATGCTTACCAAACGTTGCATCCGCGCGGCAAGTGATTCCCAACAGCAATTCATCTCCTGCATCAACACGAATCTGGAGAAGGTTATCTATGTCCCCCTTGCCAAGATGCACGCCATCGGCCTCCACTTCATGAGCAAGCTGAATGGAGTCATTGATAATAAGCTTCGAATCGTATTGAGAGGTAAGCTTACGCAGTGCTTTTCCGCGCTTCACCGCTTGTTTGAAGCCCTGTTTTTTATCGCGGAACTGTAGTGTCTTCACGCCGCCTTTCAGGGCCGCCTCAGCACGTTGAAGCAGATCGGCAGTCTCAAGATCAGCCGGTAAAATACCGTAGATGCCGGTAATAGCTTTAGTCATCAAGCAGCTTTAGCAGATCTGTGAATTGAGGAAGGCTCATCACACGATCCGCATACTCTTCAGGAACATCCTGATAGCCGTGTTCAGCAAACGCGACTGTATGACAGTTAGCATTAAAGCCCGCTTCTACATCAAAACGGGTATCACCCACCATCACAGTCTCGCCCGGATCGACATTCATAGCCCTGCAGCACTCAATCAGCATATCCGGCGCCGGCTTCTTGGCAAAACCATCTTCCGGTGAGAGAGCCAGTGTCAGGTAGGGTGATAATCCCATCTGATCCAGTACCTGAATGCGTGCTTTGGCCGGTTTGGCAGTGACACAGGAGATTGGAATCCCCTTCTCTCTCAATGCATTCAGCGTATCGAGTACGCCGGGAAATATGGATCCATGATCAGCGGGGTGTTTCTCGTAGATATCCGCAAAAGCATGGTAGAGTGCCATGGTATCAGGATGATCCATCGGCTTATTGAGCACATTGGAGGCAAGCTTCTGGGCTCCTCCACCAACATGTGGCTGTGTCTCTTCCAGTGTCATCTGGAAGTCATAGCCCAACTGTTTCAATGCGCGGTTGGCATTGGCCTGAATATCCGGCAGCGCATCCACCAGGGTGCCA
>JBEQLD010000071.1:0-9765 GCA_040326115.1 Mariprofundaceae bacterium
GCCATGGATTCAACGGTTAGTACGCTGCCGCGACCTGTACAGCGCGGGCATAGTTCCGAAGTTGTTTCACGAACTGATGGATGCAGGCGCTGACGGGACATCTCAAGTAGACCAAAACGTGAAATGCGTGCAAGTTGAATGCGTGCCTTATCACCTTTGGTTGCAAGGCGAAGCTGCTCTTCAACCTGCTGTGCATGTTTGCGTGAAGCCATATCGATAAAGTCGATAACAATCAGTCCGCCGATATCACGGATACGAAGCTGACGGGCGATCTCTTCAGCCGCCTCAAGATTGATGGCAAGGGCGGTATCATCAATATGCTTACCCTTGGTGGCACGTGAGGAGTTGATATCAATCGATGTCAGTGCCTCTGTTGGGTCCAATACAATTGAACCACCGGAAGGCAGGCGAACTTCACGCTCATGAATCTCTTCACACTGTGGCTCAACACCATAGTGGCGAAACAGAGGTTTTTTACCCCGATAGAGTTTTACCAGCTTCTCTTTGCCGGGAAGTACAGCATGCACAAACTGTTTGGTGCGTGTGTAGACCTCATGGTTATCCACCCAGATTTCATTGATATCATCGGTGAAGTGATCACGAATGGCACGTGTGGCCAGATCACCTTCCAGATAGATCAGGGAAGGGGAGGGGGCTGATTCACCTTTAATACGAATCTCGTCCCAAAGGCGACGCAGGTAGGAGTAATCTCTCTCCAGCGAATCAAATGTCTGATCTTTACCAGCGGTACGTACAATCAGGCCCATATTGTCCGGCACCTGTAGCTGGGCAAGAATCTCCTTCATGGCTTTGCGAACTTCATCGGAGAGCTTGCGGGAGATGCCACCACGGGCAGTATTGGGGCTCAAAACAAGGTAACGGCCGGCCAGCGAGATAAACGTGGTTAGGGCAGCGCCCTTGTTGCCTCGTTCTTCTTTGACAACCTGAACCAGAATCTGCTGTTTGTGTTCCAGTACATCCTGAATATTGACCCTGCGGGAGTCAGCGCTTCTGTCCGCGCCCTCTTTCCAGTAGTCGGGGTGAATCTCATTGAGCGACAGGAATCCCTGTCGACCGGAACCATATTCAACAAATGCGGCTTGAAGACTTGCTTCTACCTTGGTGATGGTGCCTTTATAAATGTTACCTTTGGTAAGTGCCTTGTGGGCAGATTCGATATCGAGTTCCTGAAGGTATTCGCCATCAACAATGGCAACCCGGCTCTCTTCTTCGTGTGATGCATTGATTAGCATCAGTTTTTTTGTAGTCATGCGACATCCTTATGCCGCCTGCGGTTTACAAATTATGCACTCCCCACCACTGTAACAAGCGGGGAAGTTTCATATTCTCTAATTTTTTCAACGGCTTACGTCACTTCTCAATGTCATGAGTATGTCGTAACCGAGGCTAAACCGTCAGACGGATCACTTTTTATTCTGTGCATAATCAACACGTATATGAGTCAGCTTCTACTTACCATAAACCGGTTCATCTATATCCTAACACCGGTTTTATCAGTACACTGCCGGAGGCCTTAATCTTGCCTGGATCACCTTGTATAGTCTGGTTTCAGGCGGCCATCACAGCTCGGTAAGCAGCGTTAAATCACGTGGAACTTGCTGCACAGACCAAAAGACTAACGTACCGGAGGGTGGATTGGCAAGCTCGGAAGAAGTCCAAAGCCGTATAACTATTGATAAAAATGAGGATGGAAGTCGATTGGATCGTGTTCTCATTCGTCGTCTGGGCAGTGAAAAGCGCACATTGATCATGCGTTTGATCCGTAAAGGCAATGTGCGGGTGAATGGCAAACGCCGTAAACCTGAGAATCGGGTTGAGTGTGGTGATGAGGTATTTCTTCCCAACTCGCTACGTGGTGAGTCCGAACCACAGAGCATGGATGACATTCCCGCCAGCCTGTTACGTAAAGTCGAATCTCTTGAGGTTCTTTATGAGGATGAGTGGCTGCTGGCCGTGCACAAACCTGCCGGCATGGTGGTACATGGCGGCAGTGGACACGGGGCAGGGCTGATTGAAGCAATGAAGGAACTGCGTGGACTCACTGACCTGCGTCTGGCGCATCGACTTGATCGCGATACCTCCGGCGTACTCCTGATGGCAAAGAATCTTGAGGCGCTGCGCAAACTCACTGAGTCCTTCCGTGAACGTGACATGCAGAAGACCTATTTCGCATGGGTGAAAGGGCATCCATACCCTCATGCAGCACGAATGATCTCAAAACTCTCCAAAGGCATCACAGTGGGCGGAGAGCGCATGGTGGTGGATAATGAAGAGGGGAAGGAATCGGTTACCGATTATCAGGTAGTGCTGGAGACTGAACGTGATGGTTTCGATTACGCGTTGGTAGCATTGAACCCTCACAGCGGACGTACCCATCAGTTAAGGGTTCAACTGCTATCTGAAGGGCACGCAATTCTGGGTGATCCAAAATATGCAGAAAAAGATGATATCAAACAGTTCAAGAAGATTGGTGGAAAAGGCCTGGCCCTGCATGCATGGCGGCTCCGTTTTGATCATCCGGTGAAGCAGGAACCAATTGAGCTTCGGTCTTCTCTTCCAGGAGATTGGAGCAGTCTGGTATAAAAGGGCTCTGACCCCTTTATTATTGATTCAACTACGGGATATTCTGAAAAACCCAGAGGTTCCTATGAATTGTCAGCGTGCATGCTAAAATGCCTCATCATTAAAAGAGGTATGTCATGACAGGTCAGGAAAAGCAGCCAGCCAGAGAAAAGAAAATGGCAACGAAGAAGTATGAAGAGGCGCTTTCAGGCATCAATGAGGAGTTGGTCAAGTGGCAACACTGGATTAAAGACAAAGGTCTGCGAGTTATTCTGATCTTTGAGGGTAGGGACGCAGCTGGAAAGGGCGGTACTATTAAACGTTTGATGGAGCCTCTGAACCCTCGAGGCTGTAATGTGGTTGCATTGCCTGCGCCTTCAGATAGACAAAAAACCCAATGGTATTTTCAGCGTTATGTGGAACATTTTCCGGCCGCAGGTGAGATCGCTGTGTTTGATCGAAGCTGGTACAACCGCGCAGGTGTTGAGCGTGTGATGAATTTCTGCACCGACAAAGAGTACCGTGAGTTTATGCGCTCCTGCCCTGAGTTTGAGCGAATGATTGTGCGCTCGGGTATTGTTTTGATTAAATACTGGTTTTCCGTCAGTGATGAAGAGCAGGAACGCCGTTTCCAGAAGCGGGCCACGGATAAAACCAAACATTGGAAGCTTAGCCCGATGGATTTGGAGTCTCGTGACCGCTGGATGGAATATTCAAAAGCTAAAGATGAAATGTTCTTCTACACGGATATTCAAGAGGCTCCCTGGAATGTTGTGAATGCGGATGATAAAAAGCGTGCTCGCCTCAACTGCTTGAGTCATATTCTGGACTCAATGCCCTATAAGGATGTGATGCCTAAACCCAAAGCGCTTCGTCCGAGAAAAGAGCAGCCTGATTACAAAAGACCAGACATCAACGAACAGCACTTTGTTGCTCAGAAGTATTGAGCGACCCATTAAAGGGGTCTGACCCCTTTAAATTAAGTTATAAAAAGAGAAAGGACGTCTATATGAGACGCCCTTGAAAATAGTTAGAACTGGTTCTTAGCCTTTGATGAATGTCAGCCAGATAATTTCAGGTCAATCTGTCAGTTCAGCGTAAGTCTCTGCAAAGGCAGTGATAGCTTTGTCCAATTCCTCTTTTGTGTGTGCTGCCGAAATCTGAGTGCGGATTCTTGCTTTGCCTTTTGGCACCACGGGGAAGAAGAAGCCAATGGCATAAACTCCTCGCTCCAACAGCTTTTGAGACATCTTCTGGGCTAGCACGGCATCACCCAGCATTACGGGTACAATCGGATGTTCGCCCTGGGTGATTGCAAAACCTGCATCCTGCATCCCTTTTCGAAAATAGCGCGTGTTCTCTTCCAAACGATCACGCAGAGCGGTTGATTCAGAAAGCATATCCAGAACCTTGATGGATGCCGCGCAGATGGCCGGTGCTACCGTGTTTGAGAAGAGATAGGGACGTGATCGCTGACGCAGCATATCAATGATCTCTTTGCGTCCGGATGTGTAACCGCCGGAGCCACCACCAAGCGCCTTGCCGAATGTTCCGGTGATGATGTCTACGCGATCCATTACCCCGCAATACTCATGGATACCGCGACCTCTCTTGCCCATAAAACCGACTGCATGACAGTCATCGTGATGAACCATGGCATCGTATTTGTCTGCCAGATCGCAAATTTTGTCTAACTGAGCGATGGTTCCATCCATTGAAAAGACACCGTCGGTGGTGATCAGGATACGTCGTGCACCACCGGCCTTTGCTTCTTTTAATTTTGATTCCAGATCATCCATGTCGCTGTTTTTGTAACGGAAGCGTGCAGCTTTGCAGAGACGTACGCCATCGATAATGGAAGCGTGATTCAGTTCATCGGAAATGACGGCGTCTTCAGCGGTGAGAATTGTCTCGAAAAGCCCCGTGTTGGCATCAAAGCAGGCGGCATAGAGGATCGTGTCTTCCATGCCGAGGAAAGTTGTAACCTTCTCTTCAAGTGTCTTGTGAATGGATTGTGTGCCACAGATAAAACGCACCGAAGCGAGACCGAATCCCCAGCGGCTATAGCTGTCGATAGCTGCCTGTATCACTTCAGGGTTATTTGCCAGGCCGAGGTAGTTATTGGCGCACATGTTTATTACTTCACTGCCATCAGCGAGGGTGATGTCACTCTTCTGATCAGAGGCGATAATCCGCTCGGTTTTCCACAGGCCGGCCTCTTTGATCTCTGCCAGTTCCCGGGTGATGCTCGCTTTCGCACTTTTAAAACTCATCTCTAGCCTTCCCAGTTAAGGATTACTTTTCCGGATTGGCCTGAACACATGACATCAAAGCCTTTCTGGAAATCGGTGTAGTGGTAACGATGGGTGATGATCTTCTCCAGCGGCAGGCCGCTCTGCACCATCATCACACCTTTGTACCAGGTCTCAAATATCTCACGGCCATAAATACCCTTAATGAACAGCCCTTTAAATACGACCTGTGTCCAGTCGATAGCCGTATCTTCCGGCATGATGCCGAGCATCGCAATACTGCCGCCATTAATCATTTTGCTGAGCATATCTCTGAATGCGACCGGCGAACCGGACATCTCCATGCCGACATCAAAGCCTTCCAGAATGCCCAGACTATGCATAAAATCTTCCGTGATTTCCCCGTCGTTAACATTGATGGGAATCGCTTTTGGTACGATGTTCTTTACCAGATTCAGCCTGTAATCATTGATATCTGTAATGACGATATTTCGTACACCACTATGAGCTGCAACCATGGCAGCCATAATACCAATCGGGCCTGCGCCTGTGATCAGAACATCCTCACCGACCATGTTATAAGAGAGTGCCGTGTGCACTGCATTCCCGTAAGGATCAAAACAGGCAAGCACATCCGTGGGAATTTCAATATTCGGCCTGAAAACATTTTTTGCAGGAATGGAGAGATACTCAGCAAAGCAACCCGTGCGATTAACGCCAACGCCAACCGTATTAGGGCAGAGATGACGTCTGCCGGCCAAACAGTTGCGGCAACGTTCACAGACAATGTGCCCCTCTCCGGAAACCACATCACCAATATTGAGTTCCGTAACATTGGCTCCCATTTCAACAATTACACCGGCAAACTCATGGCCAATGGTCATCGGTACGGGAACGGTTTTCTTTGCCCAGTTATCCCAGTTATAGATGTGGATATCCGTGCCGCAAATAGCCGTTTTCCGAATCTTGATCAGAACGTCATTATTCCCGACTTCCGGGATGGGGACATCTTCCAGCCACAGACCTTTCGTGGCATTTTTTTTAACCAAAGCCTTCATTGTCATCCTGTTATCTTATCCTCGTCTATTCTCACATCTGATTAAAGAGGGTATCAATAGTCGTGAATGTAACAGTGCCTTAGTACAGAGCCATTGTGAACGAAAAAAAGGGCGCCCCGATGGATGATCGGGACGCCCTTGAAGATTGGAAGAACTTGTTTTAGCCCTGCTGAATGCCTGCCAGATACCAGGTTGGATCTTCGGCTTTTGGATCGTGCTGGAAAATCCAGTGTTCCTGCACTTCGTGGGTTATAGCTTCTGCGCCAGATTCGTTCTCCTGAATCATGGCTGTGAAGTGAACAGCTGCCCATTCAAGATTGGACTCTACCCACGCATCGGTAATTTCAGCATTGAGAGTAGCTACTTCAGTCCCGGTGGTTTTATCTCCCAGGCCAGTCATCTCCATCTCGATGCGACTTGCCACTTCCGGCAGGCAGAAACCACGAATTTCATTCATATCTTTTTTGTCCCAAGCAGACTGCATGCGAATAAAGATATCTTTGGCAGCACCAAGGAAAAATTCAGTATCAATGTCCGGTGTAACAGCCTGACCTTGAACAGGGTCAGCTTCGTCACCACCAAACAGACCACTACTCTGCTGTTCTCTGGCTGATTGGCCACCAGCATAGGCCATGTTGTGGCTGCTTCTTGCCTTTCGTCCCATGAATTTAAAGAGAATGAATAGCAGTCCGCCAAAAATTAAAATGTCGAAGAAGTTAATGCCTTCAAATCCGCCACCGAAGAACATTGCTCCAAGCAGGCCACCGAGTGCAAGGCCACCGATCATACCCATCATACCGGTACGTGCTGAGCCTTTCTGACTGTTTGCAGGCGTTGCTTTTCTTGGCGCAGCACGTTGCTGTGTTGGCTGTTTGAACATACGTGATTTACCAAAACTTGAGCCACCACCAAAGCGGCGAGCATCAGCTTCTTCAACGCCTACGGCAGTCAGGGTGAAAATGGCAAGAATTGAGAGTAAAAGCAGTTTTTTCATGAAGTTTCCTCGGTAGGGGGTCTATATTTCAATTGAGCAATACGGGCATCAAATATTGCCCGTTTCAGGTCGCGATCATTGACGTTTTTCAGCTCCGATGCAACTTGCTTTTTATCATGCAGGCTGACTTTGGAGATTCTCCTGATCTTTTGCGTAATTTTAGTGCCTGCACCGGCCTGGACACGGGTGCGAACCTTGACCAGTGATTTGATCTGACAGCGCTTGAAACAGGCTTTGCGAATATCATCTCTCAGAAAACGAATCTGCTGCGACATGATGGGATGATCCACGGCAATGAACAGGCAGTTCACCCCGCCATCTTTCTCAATGCTGATCGGCTCGGTGCGTGCCGCCATCATCGGGCCGACAATATCCGGCCAGACGCGGCGGAGTTTGGAGATGACGGATAGCTCAACAAAACGATCCTGACCGAGAATCTCGGCAATCCCGTTCTGGGCAGGTATCAGTTTGGAGCGTGGTCGCCTGTGACGTTTATTCAATGGTTTTCCGATCTGTCACGATTCATCAGAAGGGGAGAATCTTGCCGCCCAGAATATGCACATGAATATGAAACACTTCCTGACCGCCACCTTTGCCAACATTGATGATGACGCGGTAACCGGGATCATCCACGCCCAGCTCTTTGGCTATTTTCCGGGTGGCATCCAACAATAGCCCCAGCAGGCCGACATCCTGATCATCAGCGTCGTTCAGAGAAGGCAGGTGGTGTTTAGGGATGACCAGTACATGCACCGGTGCTTTCGGGTTGATATCATGAAAGGCGAGGAAATCTTCATCCTCGTAGACTTTATCGCAGGGGATCTCCCCGGCAGCGATTTTACAGAATAGACAGTCACTCATGTTGCTACCTCTTTTTGAACTTTCCGATGATGAAAAGCAATAGTACAGCGCCGACTGTGGCAGTAACGATTGAGCCGATCAGGCCACCGGCTTTAATGCCGAGCAGGCCAAAAAGAACACCACCAACCATTGCGCCGATGACACCGATAACCATATTCATGAGCAGGCCGGAACCACCACCTTTCATGATGTTTCCAGCCAACCAACCGGCCGCTGCACCAATAGCCAAATAAATAAGTAGATCCATCTCTATATCTCCGTTAACCAGTTATGTTTGTAGCCGTGAAACTTAACTATAAACGATAGAACTCTTTCCAGTAAGCCCGGTGAACTCTACTTCTTTACAAATTTGGTCAGAATTACAATCTGCTGGCCATCTACCCGGCCTTCAATCTGTTCGGCATTGTCCCGTACAAGACGGATATTCCGCACAGCCGTACCACGCTTGGCGGTAATGCTTGAACCCTTTACATCAAGGTCTTTGGTCAGTGTCACCGTATCTCCGGCCTCCAGCACTGCACCGTTACTGTCACGATGGATAACTGCCGCTTCCTCAGCTTCTCCTTCATCCAGGGCTTTTGCCCAGGCAAGCAGTTCATCATCGAGATAGAGCATATCGAGCAGATCCTGCGGCCAGCCTTCAGCACTCAGGCGGGTCAACATGCGCCACGCCAATACCTGTACGGCAGGAACCTGACTCCACATACTATCATTCAGGCAGCGCCAGTGATTGACATTAACCTTGTCAGGATTTTCAATCTGGTCACGGCAGGTTTCGCAAAGAAGAGCAGACTGGTCCGCACTGCCATCAGAAGTCGGCGGGACTTCATAGACGCCTAGATTCTCGGTTGCACTGCACAGTTCACATTTGGAATCGCCGCGTGCTTGTAGCTCGTTTTCAATGCTCATGGTGCTCTGTTTCCTGTTTTGTAATGTTTATTGAGGGCTATTCTCTTGATGCTTTTTCATCATGGCCGGAGACACCAAAACGGCGACCCAGTTCATTGACCACGTCTTCACTATTTAATCCGTGGTGAGCAAGCATAACCATGGTGTGAAACCAGAGATCGGCTGTTTCGTAAATGATCTTCTCTTTTTCACCGGATTTACTGGCAAGAATGGTTTCGGTGGCTTCTTCACCCACCTTCTCAAGAATCTTGTCTTCACCTTTGGCAAAGAGTGATGCGACATAGGAGTCGGAAGCATCGGCACCTTTGCGGGATTCGATCACTTCGGTCAGCTGTTTTAATACATCTTTACTCATTTGATCGTCCTTACGTTTGTGGCTTTTCGATCGTAATCCATTTGCCATCCTGTCGCTGCTTGAAGAAACATGATTCACGATTGGTGTGACAGGCCGGGCCTGTCTGATTGATGATCAGCAAGAGCGTGTCGCCATCACAATCAAGGAACATATCCACCACTTCCTGCACATGCCCACTGGATTCACCTTTTTTCCACTGCTTTTTCCTCGAACGGGAGTAGTAGTGGGCAAAACCTGTTTCTACAGTTTGTTCAACTGCCTTTTTATTCATCCATGCCATCATCAATACACGGCCGGTTTCGGCATCCTGTGCGATGGCGGGAACAAGCCCGTGGGCATCAAATTTAATTGTTTTAAGCAGACTCATGATCGCAGTATAGCCCAATCCCCACAGGATGTAGGGCGGACGACAAAAAGGCATGGATGCCGTTTGGACGGCTGTAAGCCGCCCGAAGGGTGAGGGGCATCGATGCTCCGAATCAATGTATATGAGCCCGTAAGCGGAGAAAAACCACGCTTTTTCGTAGCGATAGAAGTGGAAGGCAGGAGGCCTGTAGCCGTGTCAATCATTAGCGAGCTTAGCGAGCGCACGGCTGGCTGCTGCAATGGTTTCATAAATATCATCATCGGTGTGAGCCATCGATACAAATGCCGCTTCAAACTGGGATGGAGCAAGATAGATGCCTTCATCGAGCATGGCGTTGAAGAACTTACCAAAAAATGGCAAATCACATCTGCATGCATCCGCATAGC